>JAZSKV010000084.1:0-3892 GCA_045534975.1 Ructibacterium sp.
TGACGGGGCAGAACTCTTTGGTGAGGTTGCCATGACGGTAGCCGGCGGCAAGGTGGTTTACCAAAAGAATTAGCAGACCGGAACAAAATCCGGAAAGCAGCATAAACTATTGGATGGATTTTTCCAATGATAGATAAGAACAGGAGGACTTAATTGTGATTGATGTTTTGATTGAGAAAATTAAGGAGCGCAAAAACCCCACGGTGGCTGGACTTGACCCGAAACTGGACTATGTTCCGGAGGAAATGAAAGCAGCAGCATTCAAGGAATACGGCGAGAATTTCACCGGTGCGGCACAGGCAATTTTGCAGTTTAATAAAACCTTGATTGACGCCCTTTGTGATATCGTCCCCGCGGTAAAACCCCAATCTGCCTATTATGAGATGTATGGCATTGAGGGTATCCGTTGTCTTCATGAAACTATTGGCTATGCCAAAAAGGCTGGTATGTATGTGATTTTAGATGCCAAACGTGGTGATATTGGTGCAACCTCCGAAGCCTATGCTAAGGCATATCTTGGTAAAACTGAGATTGCAGGGGCGGAGGAAGCGGCTTTTGGTGCTGATTGTTTAACGGTAAACCCCTACCTTGGTACGGATGGCATCAAGCCTTTTACCGACCAATGTGCTGCCAACCAAAAAGGGATTTTTGTCCTGGTTAAGACCTCTAACAAGTCTTCCGGCGAGTTGCAGGATTTGAAGTCTGAGGGCAAGTATATCTATGAGCATATGGCAGAACTGGTGAAAGAATGGGGTTCTGATTTGATTGGAGTCAACGGTTACAGTAGTGTCGGTGCTGTGGTTGGTGCCACTTATCCCGAGCAGGCAGAGGCACTCCGGCGGCAGATGCCCCACACCTATTTCCTGGTTCCGGGCTATGGTGCCCAGGGCGGCAAGGCAGAAGATGTAGCCAAGAGTTTTAACAAAGATGGATTAGGTGCCATTGTCAATGCTTCCCGTTCCATTATGTGTGCTTACCAGAAAAACGGCGGCACCTTAGGCGATGCGGCCAGGGCAGAGGCAATCCGGATGCGTGACGATATTTTAAGCGCACTTTAATTGACGGATTACCGAGTATTTTAACACAGCGGAAGCGAAAATAAACCTTTGAAAATCGAGGTTTGGATTACTCGCTTTCGGCTAAGGAGGATTTGGCAAATGCTATGTGAACTAAAGAAAAAACAGCGTTTGACGGAAACCATTTATGATTTTACCGTCTGCTGTCCGGAAATGGCAAAGATAGCCAAACCGGGACAGTTTTTGCATATACTCTGCGGCGGCGATGCTTATCTTCGCCGTCCCATTAGTATCTGCGAGGTTGTCGAGAGAAAACATATCCGCTTTATCTTTGAAACCCGGGGCAAGGGTACCGAGGCATTGGCAAAACGGTCCGTGGGCGAATATTTGGATATCTTAGGACCGTTGGGCAATGGATTTACCCTTTATCCGGAGGATAAAGAGGCAATTTTACTCATTGGCGGCGGCATCGGGGTTTTCCCTCTCTTGCAACTGGCAAAAGAGTTAAAGGGTAAGGCTACGGTGGTTCTGGGATTTAGAAATCAAGACGCGGTGTTACTGGCGGATGAATTCAGAGCGGTAAGCCGCAATGTTTTCATCGCTACCGATGACGGCAGTTGCGGCTACCACGGCTTTGTCACCGATGTGATGAAGAATATTTTGGGTTCCAATCCGGTATCCAGAGTTTATACCTGTGGTCCCACCCCCATGATGCAAAAAGTTGCCGAGATGGCAAGTGATGCCAATATCCCTGCTCAGGTTTCCTTAGAAGAACGGATGGGTTGCGGTGTGGGTGCTTGTGTTACCTGTACTTGTAAGGTGAACGGTTCTAATAAGCGGGTCTGCAAAGATGGACCGGTATTTGATGGTACGGAGGTGGAATGGCATGGCTAATATGAAGGTCAATATTGCCGGCGTAGAGTGGAAGAACCCGGTGACCACCGGTTCGGGTACCTTTGGCTTCGGTCGGGAATACAGCGAATATTTTAACCTTTCTGAATTGGGTGCTGTTTGCTTAAAAGCACTTTCTGCCGTGCCAAGACTGGGAAATCCCTCACCTCGGATTGCAGAAACCGATAAAGGAATTTTAAACAGCGTAGGGTTACAGAATCCCGGTGCAGCAGCGTTTTTGGAAAAAGAACTCTCTTGGCTGAGAACCTTTGATACTAAACTGATTGCCAACCTTTGCGGTTCAACCGTGGAAGATTATGTGGCAGTTGCAGAAATCTTAGGTGACAAACTGGATATGTTTGAACTCAATATTTCCTGTCCCAATGTGAAAGAGGGGGGCATGGCATTTGGCACCAGTGCCAAAATGATTGAGGAAATCACCCAAAGGGTGAAAGCGGTATCCAAAGTTCCGCTGATTGTAAAACTTTCTCCCAATGTGACAGATATCACAGAAATGGCAAGGGCGGCAGAGGCAGGTGGTGCAGATGCAGTATCCTTAATCAATACCTTGCTGGGCATGAAAATTGATATCAAGACTCGTCGTCCAGTGCTTCACAATAATATGGGTGGCCTGTCCGGACCGGCGGTAAAACCCGTGGCAGTACGGATGGTATACCAAGTACGAAAAGCGATAACGATTCCTATTATCGGCATGGGTGGTATCACAACTGGTGAGGATGCTATTGAATTCTTGCTTGCCGGAGCCAATGCGGTAGCGGTAGGAACTGCGGGTCTTGTTGACCCCTATGCATGGATTCGGGTTCGCAATGGCATTGAAGAATACTTAGATGAAAATCATATTAAAGATGTGAATGATATTGTCGGTCAGGTCAAGATGAACGGCTAAAGAAAGGAAAGGGATAGAAAATGACAAAAGAAGAAATCATTGCAATGTTAAAAGAGGCAGAGGTATTATTGGAGGGTCACTTTTTGCTGACCTCCGGACGGCACAGTGATAAGTATATGCAGTGTGCAAAGATTTTCCAGAACGCGAAGTATAGCGAACCTCTCTGTGCGGAATTGGTTGCACAGTATCGAGATGATAATGTGGAACTGGTTATCGGCCCGGCAATCGGTGCGATCCAGATGTCTTATGAGGTAGGTAAACAACTGGGCGTTAAAAATATTTTTGCAGAGCGCGAGAACGGTGCCATGACCCTCCGTCGTGGTTTTACCATTGAAAAAGGTCAGCGTGTACTGATTGTGGAAGACGTTGTTACCACCGGCGGTAGCGTTCGCGAGGTTATGGATTTGGTAAAGGAATGTGGCGGCGAAATCGTGGGTATTGGTTCTATTGTAGACCGTACCGGCGGAAAGATTGATTTTGGTGTTCCTTACCGTAGTGCATTCTCTATGGATATTACCTCTTACGAGGCAGATGAATGTCCTATCTGTAAGAGCGGTGCGCCTTTGGTAAAACCGGGCAGCCGTACTGTGAAATAAAATGGCAGGTGAACACGCCGGACATCGCAAGCGTCTGGACGAGAAATCTAAACTTTTAGGCTTTGCCTTTTTAGAAGAGCATGAACAGTTGGAAAAATTGCTATTCAATGTGATTCCTCAAGGCAATACTAACCCATTAGCCCATCATTTGTTGGAGCATTGTGGCTCTCTTTACGGCGTTTTGACCGCCGACCCGGAGGAACTGGTCAAGATTCCCGGTATCGGTAGCCGTGTGGCACAATATCTCCATGATTTGCTTCCGCTTCTGGGGTGTGTAGAGCGCTCTATGCTGATAGAGGGCGAAAAACAGTATCCCCATCTTAACACTACCGAGGCAAGAGGCAATTTTGCTAAGAGTTTGTTTTACGGAAAACTCACCGAGTGTTGTTTTATGATTAGTTTGAATAAAAAACAACAAGCCTATCGGTTCGATAAAATTTCCGAAGGCGGTATGGACGAAACGCCCATGTATATCCGGGAAA
>JAZSKV010000086.1:0-1925 GCA_045534975.1 Ructibacterium sp.
GCAGGTCACCCTTTCTGTGGGGACCGTCCAGAATCATCTGGTCGCCGGTGTAAGCGTGGATGGTAGCCATGATACCGCTCTGGATGGGAGCGTAATCATTGAGAGCCTTAGCCATAGGAGCCAGACAGTTGGTGGTACAAGATGCAGCGGAAATGATGGTGTCATCTTTGGTCAGGGTGTTCTCGTTTACGCTGAATACAATGGTTTTCAGGTCGTTACCAGCCGGTGCGGAAATAACAACTTTCTTTGCACCTGCATCAATGTGAGCCTGAGATTTTTCTTTGGAGCAGTAGAAACCGGTACATTCCAAAACAACGTCTACGCCGATTTCACCCCAGGGAAGGTCTGCTGCCTTGGGTTCGCTGTAAATGGTGATTTTCTTACCATCTACGATGATAGCACCCTCAGCGGCTTCTACGGTGTGACCGTCATATCTGCCCTGAGAAGAGTCATACTTTAAAAGATGTGCCAGCATTTTGGGATCGGTCAGGTCGTTGATTGCAACTACCTCATAACCCTCTGCGCCGAACATCTGTCTGAAAGCCAAACGGCCGATACGGCCAAAACCGTTAATCGCTACTTTTACTGCCATAGTAAAGTACCTCCTAAATATAATGATTTTAATTCTTTATTAAGATTATTTTACCGCATATTCCTAAAATATACAAGTGCTTTTTGAAAATTTGTGAAAATTTTAACTTTCTATGCAAAAACCGTCAATTTTCATCTAATTTTTGTAAAAAACTACGAGTTCTCTCGCTTTTGGGGTTGCCAAGGACTTCATCGGGGGTTCCCTCTTCCTCCACGGCGCCGTCTGCCATAAAGATAATCTTATCACTGACGTTTCTGGCAAAATCGATTTCGTGGGTGACAATCACCATGGTCACATGTTCTGCCGCCAGTTTCCGGATTACCTTTAAGATTTCTCCGGTTAGTTCCGGGTCTAATGCCGAGGTAGGTTCATCAAAGAACAAAACCCGGGGTTTCAACGCCAGAGCTCTGGCAATGGAAACTCGCTGTTTCTGACCACCGGAGAGTTCGCAAGGGTAGTTACCCAGTTTGTCGGAAAGTCCGACTCTGGCTAAGATATCCTCTGCGTTTTTCCGGATTTCTTCTTCGATTTCCTTATGATTTTCCTTAAAGTCTTCCCGCTCCTTCGCCAAAAGTTTGGGAGCCAGCATCACGTTATCAATCACGTTATACTGAGGGAAAAGGTTAAAATCCTGAAAGACCAGTCCCAGATTTAACTGTTTCTTTCTCAGTTCTGCCGGGGTGATTTTCTGGTGGCTTTCCCCGTCAAAGAACAGTTCGCCATCTAAATAAACCTGTCCACTGTCGGCACGTTCCAGAAAATTGATACACCGAAGCAGGGTAGTCTTTCCGCTGCCGGAAGAGCCGATAATGGAAACCACTTCGCCCTCCTCCATGGAGAAACTGACACCCTTTAACACTTCGGTTTTCCCGAAGTTCTTGATTAAATTCTGTATTTCCAATATTGCCATGGCTTACCCCTTATAATAATCCAACTTCTTTTCTATGTAACCAAACAACAAGGTTAAAACGCCGTTGAAGACCAGGAAGTAAATTCCCGTAGAGAAAAGCGGCCAGATTAAGCCTTTCTTTGTGAATCGCTCTGCGCACATAATGATTTCCGCCACGCTGATCACCCGGGCAAGAGAGGTATCTTTCACCAAGGTTATGACCTCGTTGCTGATGGGGGCTACAATCCGTTTTACCACCTGGAACAACACCACCTTGAAGAAAGCCTGGGTCTTGGTCATGCCCAATACCTGACAAGCCTCATACTGCCCCTTGGGGATGGATTCAATACCGCCCCGGTAGATTTCCGAGAAATAACAGGCATAGTTGATGGAGAATGCCAGGATGGTCGCGTTGAAGCGGGACATGGCGGGAAGATCGAAAAG
>JAZSKV010000093.1:0-4823 GCA_045534975.1 Ructibacterium sp.
CGGACCCCGGCTAAGTTATGCACCGTCATCTGGGTACTTCCATGGATGGGCATACCAGGACATATCTGGCGAATTCGGCGCACAACACCCAAATCCTGCACAATCACGCCGTCAACACCGGCGTCTGCCAGAACCTCAATAAAATCATCTAATTCTCTAAATTCCCGGTCACAGGTCATGGTGTTGACCGTCAAATAACTTTTAACTCCGTGCAATCGGCAATAGGCTGCCGCTTCCCGGATTTCTTCTTCCGAAAAGTTATCCGCAAAACTCCGGGCACCAAACTGCTTTCCGGCAAAATAGATGGCATCGGCACCGGATTGTACCGCAGTTTTTAAACATTCCATATTCCCCGCCGGTGCCACCATTTCCATGGCTTAACCTCCGTAACCGGGGCCGCCCGGTCTACGACGCAGAGAGGAAAGTTCCGTTTCCTTTTTTGCCAGTTCAATCTGGAGTTTATGGACATCTTCCTTTAACTTTTCGACCTCCAGCCGTTTGCTATTGAGTTCCTCGCCTTTGTTGTCCGACTGGGTCATGTAGGTTGCCAATTCTTCCCGGAGGTCATCGTTTGCCTGTTCGCTCTTGAGCAAGTCATCGGCAATATTGATTGCCGCCAGAACTGCGGTCATAGCCGTGCTGAGTTGCTTATTCCCCTCCTGAATCTGTCCCATACGCTTGTTTACCAAGAGAGCCACCCTTTGTACATATTCTTCCGGCTCATTGGTCACCAGCATATACTCCATGATGTTGATATTTACTTCTACTTTTTTATTTTCCATGGCTTTCTCCTTTGTATTTAAGATTCCATGCCATTATTTTTCAACTGATAAAGAACTTTTAATACACCGGTTACGGTTTTTGCATCGCTGATTTCGTTGTTCATAATTTTTTCTGCCAAGTCCCCGATGGGCATTTTGATGATGTCCAGATATTCGTCCGGATCAGGATTGGCAGTCCCCGGATATAAATCCCAAGCGAAATAAAGGTGGGTTACCTCATCTACAAATCCCGGCGACGGATAGATACAGCCAAGGTAGGTAAAGTTCTTCGCACAAAGCCCGGTTTCTTCTTCCAGTTCTCGGATACCGCAGTCCCGATGGTCTTCTCCCGGGTCTAACTTTCCTGCCGGGATTTCCAGGGTAACTTTTTCCAGAGGTTTTCGATACTGCTTGACCAAAATAACTTCCTTGTCCTCGGTGAGCGCCACGACACCCACGCCTCCCGGATGTTCTACCAGTTCCCGCCGGGCAAGGGTGCCATCGGGCATGGCAACCTGGTCTACTTTTAAGGTTAAAAGACTGCCCCTAAAAATTTCCTCCGAAGAAACGGTTTTTTCTTCAAAAATCATATGCTACCTCCTGCCCCTGTTTTCTGCCTAAAATACAGGCAGACGGCCAGCGAATGTCTCCTCTTGTCTTCCCTCAAAGAGCCGTTCACCGGACGTCCGCTTGGGAGGGGGCATAAGCCCCCTCCGCAGATTGTTTTTTATACAATACCCTGTGCCATCATAGCCTCAGCAACCTTTAAGAAGCCGGCAATGTTTGCACCTGCAACCAGGTCATCACCCATACCATACTTCTTAGCAGCCTCAATAGAGGTCTTAAAGATATTTGCCATAATGCCCTTGAGTTTTTCATCTACTTCCTCTGCCGTCCAACTATAACGCATGGAGTTCTGGCTCATTTCCAGACCGGAAACGGCAACACCACCGGCGTTTACTGCCTTAGACGGAGCAACAATGACGCCGTTTTCCTTCAGATATGCCATTGCTTCGTTGGTGGTAGGCATATTGGAAACCTCTACATAATACTTGATGCCATTGGCAACAATCTTCTTGGCTTCTTCCATACCAACCTCGTTCTGGGTTGCACAAGGCATAATGATATCTACCTTGGTACCCCAGGGCTTTTCACCTGCAAAGAAAGGAACCCCAAACTTATCTGCGTAATCCTGTACCTTGTTTCTGCCGGATGCTCTCATCTCTAACAGATAGTTGATTTTTTCTTCGGTGTTGATACCGGCTTCATCGTATATGTAACCGTCAGGACCGGAAACCGTAACAACCTTGCCGCCCAGTTCGTTCACCTTAACAACAGTACCCCATGCAACGTTACCAAAACCGGAAACTGCAAAGGTCTTGCCCTTAATGCTGTCGCCAAAGTAGTTCAGCATCTCAACGGTGTAGTAAACGGCACCAAAACCGGTAGCCTCGGGACGAATTAAAGAGCCGCCGTAAGAGAGACCCTTACCTGTGAGAACGCCGGTAAATTCGTTCCGCAGTCTTTTATACTGACCGTAAAGGTAACCAACTTCTCTTGCACCTACACCGATATCACCGGCGGGAACGTCAGTATCCGGACCGATATGTCTGGAAAGTTCGGTCATAAAACTTTGACAGAACCGCATCACTTCGTTATCGCTCTTGTCGCTGGGATCAAAGTCAGAACCGCCCTTGCCGCCGCCCATAGGAAGACCAGTCAAGGAGTTTTTAAAGGTCTGTTCAAAGCCCAAGAACTTAATGATTCCCTGGTATACAGAGGGATGGAAACGCAAACCGCCCTTATAGGGACCGATTGCACTGTTGAACTGAACGCGGAAACCGCGGTTCACCTGTGCAACGCCGTTATCATCCACCCAAGGAACACGGAAACTAACGGTTCTTTCCGGCTCAACAATTCTTTCCATCAGACCAGCTTTCTCATACTCCGGATGTTTTTCAATGACTGCTTCCAGAGAAGAAAAAACTTCTTCTACGGTTTGCAGGAATTCAGGCTCATTCTTATCTCTTGCCTGCACCTGTTCAAACACACGCTTTAAATACTCATTTTTTAATGCCATGTTGACACGCTCCTTATATGAAATTTTTAATTAATTTTCTGATAAATAGGTATGAATGGCACCCGCCACCGTTTTTCCGCCACCCACTACCGCCACTTTTTTGCCGTTGGATTGGGTTTTCTCACTTCTTTTCTTATGATTCGATACAATGCCAGCACCCCTTTTGCGCTTTTTAACAAAGAATGCTTCCTCAATTTAGTTATTATATCACAAAATCCCCGTGTTTTCAAGATTTTTTCCAAAAAAAATTACGATTTTATCCCAAAAACACCGGCGGTTTTTGCCGCCGGTGTCTCTTTGGTTATTTCTCTTTTTTAAACAGATAAGTTTTGGAATAAAAATCCTGAATCTCCCGCATGGGAATACCCACATGCATCAGAGCCGCACCGCTCATACGAATGTCATTTTCTTCGTCATAATACATAGCGTCCGGCTCTAAGTTTTCCAATTGAATAAAGTGGAAAGGACCGTTGGTCACCGCCAAAATATTCGTATAGGAAACGTAGACTTGACTTCCGTCTCTGGAGATGAATTCAAAGACGGCAAGGTTGCTCTCAAAGGGAGACATCAGCCGGTACATATCGCCAAACTGCACCACTTCTCTCACCTGCTTAAAGCGTGCGATGGATTCCTTCATCTTCTCAAATTCTTCATCGCTCATCTTGGTGATGTCCAATTCAAAGCCAAACTGACCCATGCTGGCCGTATTAAATCGGGTTTCAAAGGAGGTAACCCGCTGAATTTGGTGATTAGGCACTGCCGAAACATGGGCACCCATGGTAATGGGGGGATAAACCAGACTGGTACCATACTGAATCTTCAAACGGTCGATACCATCGCTGTTATCGCTGGCCCAGGTCTGGGGCATATAGTAGAGCATACCGGCGTCAAACCGTCCGCCACCACCGGCACAACTTTCAAAGAGAACATCGGTGAATTCGCTGGTCAATGCTTCTAAAATCCGGTAAAGACTCAGGATATACCGATGTGCTGTTTCTCTTTGGCGCTCCGGCGGCAATGCCAAAGAGCCAATCTCGGTCATGTTCCGGTTCATATCCCACTTCACATAGGAAATTTTAGCGCTACGAATCACGTTGCCAATTACCTCAATGAGGTAGTCACAAACCTCGTCATTGGCAAGGTCTAAAATCAACTGATGTCGGCCATGGGAGCAGATACGACCCGGCACCTGTAAACACCAATCGGGATGCGCCCGATACAAATCGCTGTCCGGAGAAATCATTTCCGGTTCGAACCAAAGGCCGAACTTCATACCGATTTCTTCTACCTTTTCTGCAAGACCGGTAATACCATTGGGGAGTTTTTCCTTGTTGACAAACCAGTCACCTAGGGCACAGTTGTCACTGTTTCTGGTGCCAAACCAACCGTCATCCAAAACCATCAGTTCTACGCCGGCGGTCTTTGCCTTTTTGGCGATGTCCAAAATCTTTTCCTCATTGAAATCAAAGTAAGTGGCTTCCCAGTTGTTAATCAGAATCGGTCTTACTTTGTCTGCATATTGACTACGGCAAAGATTTTCTCTATATAAATCGTGATAAATTCTGGACATAGCACCAATGCCGTCTGCCGCATAGACCATCGCAACCTCCGGCGCCCAGAAATTCTGACCCGGCTCTAACTTCCAGTTAAAGTCAAAGTCATTGATGCCGATGCCCATCCGGCACATGCCATACTGATCCACATAGACATCTGCGGTAAAGTTACCGCTGTAAAGCAGACTCATGCCATAGACATCGCCGTGGTTCTCGGTAGCAGTTTTTGCCGCCAAGGCAACAAAAGGATTCCGCATATGGCTGGATGCGCCACGTTTACTGTCTACGCTATGTTCGCCGTAGGACAAGGGAACACGGTTGACAAACCGCTCTCTTTGGGTAGCACCACAAAGGGTAATCATATCCCGGTCCATACCAAAGAAGTCTACGCTGGCACTCATAATCCGTTTGATATCCGCATTTTCTTTG
>JAZSKV010000035.1:0-31711 GCA_045534975.1 Ructibacterium sp.
AATATTTCACACGCCAAAAGGCGTATTTCATTGAAAAAGCGACTTGTTTCGACAAGTCGCTTTTTCTGGCAAGGCAGAACAATAATGATGTAGTTTAGTTTTTAATGAAATATCTCACTTTGTTCGATATGAAATAATTTACTTCGTAAATTGTGAAATAGAAAGCTTTCGCTTTCTGTGAAATAAAATTTGCCTTTTCATATTGCGCAGCAATATTTCATACACGAAGTGTATTTCATAGCGAAGCTATTTCACTTGCCAAAGGCAAATTTCATTGAAAAAGCGACTTGTCGAAACAAATCGCTTTTTCTGGGTGCAGGGGAGGGATTTGAACCCCCGACCTCCGGGTTATGAGCCCGACGAGCTACCAAACTGCTCTACCCTGCGATATTTACTTGGTGCCGGAGACCGGAATCGAACCGGTACGGGAGAAAATTCCCACGGGATTTTAAGTCCCGGGCGTCTGCCAGTTCCGCCACTCCGGCGTAGACAATGCCTTCGTTACAGCCTACTCATCGTATCACATTTTCTCTCTTCTGTCAAGTGTTTTTCTGCATTTTTAAAATTAATTTTTATAGCCTATTACGATTCGATCCAATCCGGCATAATCCGTCAATAAAGTAACGCCGGTATATCCTGCAGTTTCCAGCAAGGAAACCACCGCCGGACCTTGGTCATGACCAATCTCAAAAGCCAGAAGTCCACCCGGAGAGAGGGGGGCATCCTGGATGATTTTCCGGTAAAAACAAAGCCCGTCCTCGCCGCCGTCTAAGGCAGAAATCGGTTCAAAGTCCCGGACGGTTTTGTCAAGGGACAAGATATCTTTGGCGGGAATATAAGGGGGATTGGATACAATGGCGTCCGGAACAGGCAGGTCGGGCATTCCGGTTAAGATGTCATGCTTTAAAAAGGTAATGCGGTCTAAAAGTCCATAACGGGTTGCCGTGGTTTTGGCAGTAGCAAGTGCTTTCTCTGAAATATCTAGTTCTATCACCGAAAGATTAGGGCAAAAATGTGCCAGAGAAATGCCGATACAACCGCTACCGCAGCCAATGTCCCAGATGGTAACAGGGCTGTCTTGGGGCAGGCGTTCTTTCACTGCCTCTACCAAAAGTTCCGTTTCGGGGCGGGGTATCAAGGTGCTGGGATTGACGGAAAATTCCAAATCCATAAAAGAGCAACTGCCGATAATATATTGGATGGGTTCCCCGGTCAGGCGCCGATTGGCAAGGGTGAAAATTTTTTCCCTGTCTTTGCTCGAAATATCCATATCCTTGGTCAAAAGGGTGATTTTGTCAATGCCTAAAACGTGCATAAGAAGAAGCCCTGCCTCTGGGTCAGGGCTTTCTATGTTATGACTTTTGAAAAGATGTTTCAGTTCCAAACGGAGTGCTTGCAATCCGGTTTCTTTCAAAATAATCACCACTTATCTTCTTCTTGGTTTTCGGGAATGACCGCTTTCATAGCCGCAATGGCAACTTCAATCATAGAATCCTCCGGTTCCCGAGTGGTAATTTTTTGGAACCACATACCCGGAGCGCTGATGATACGGGTAAAGCGATTGTCGTGCCGACCGGCAAACTTGATAATCTCATAAGAAAGTCCCGCAACAACCGGTAGTAATGCCAGACGCAACAAAAGCCGATAGACAAAGAACATTTTGGGAATCAAGAAGAAAATCAGCATACTCACCACCATAACAATCAGTAGAAAACTGGTGCCACAACGGGGGTGAAGCCGGGTATACTTTCTCACATTTTCTATGGTCAGTTCTTCGCCGTGTTCGTAGCAGTGAATGGTTTTATGCTCTGCACCGTGGTACATAAAGACCCGCTGGATTTCTTTCATCCTAGCAACCAGAGCCAGGTAGACGATAAAGATACCAATCCGGATGATACCCTCCGTTATCGTGACCGCAAAATGATTGTCCCAGATGGCACGGATACCCTCGCCAATCAAGCCGGGAAGAAGAATGAAAAGCCCTACACTTAAAAGCAGGGAGAGAATTACCGAGGTATAAAGAACCACATTCAAGGCTTTTTCAGAATCCAGTTTTTCTTCTAACCATGACTCAAACTTAGAGGGTTCTTCTTCCACAGGAAGACCATCCTCATCAAGATCAAAAAATTTTGCAGAAAACATCAGGGCTTTTACCCCGACAATCATGGAATCAAAAAAATTCACACAGCCCCGGATGACAGGGAGTTTTACAAACTTCCCGGTACGGACTTTGCCAAGACCTTGCTCGTCCACAATGATTTCGCCGTCCGGTTTCCGGACAGCCGTTGCAATGGATTTAGGGCCGCGCATCATAACCCCCTCAATAACGGCTTGTCCGCCAATGGAGGTGCGGTGAATGGCACAGTTGCTTTCTATTTTCTTCGGCATATGCCGACCACCTGCCTTTCTTATTCTTAGTATACCATAGTGGTTTCTTTTTTTCAACCGTTCTCCTCGTTCTAAGAAGAAAAATTTTTTCATAAACTAAGATAGAAAGACAAGCCGGAGGAAAACTATGAAACCATACAAAGCCATCATCATCGATGGGAAAAAACTATTGCGGCAGATCTTCTGCTTTTTTTGTTTGCTTGGACTTCTTTTTCTCTTTGGAATCACAAAAAACAATTTTGCACCAGAGGAAATCGTGAAAAATGTGATGCCGGTGGTGGAGGCAGAGGGGGCAAAATCTGTTGGAATCGGGGAGAAAATCAAGGGAAAGTTTGGGAAAGTTTTGCAACTGCTGTTGCAGTTTGAACCCGGAAAATTAGAAACCGTATTGGCACGGGAAATACCCCTTGCCGATACCGTCAGCCAGACCGGCGTTGCGAAACTAACCCGGGAAACCCAAAGCCCGGCAGACCTGATAGAACCGGAGGGAACCTTGCCCCTGGCAGAAACCCAAACGCCCCAGTTAGAGATTCCCGTAGAGCGGCAAGCACCCATCAAGGAGGTGGATGCCAGCCCGAAACAAAATGGTGCATCCAAGGTGGTATTGGGAAACGAAACCTCTTATGACGTAGACCCGGAACAACTGCTGAAAGAAAAGCCCTCCATCCATATGTCCGGGGATGGACCTAAAGTTTTGGTGATTCATACCCACGGCACCGAGGCCTATGCCCCGGAGGGAAGTACTGTCTATGATACCGAGGGCAGTGACCGGAGCGAAAACTCTCAGGAAAATGTGGTCAAAGTCGGGGAGGTGATCTGCGATATCCTACGGGATAAGGGAATTGAAACCCTCCACGATAAAACCCTGCATGATACCCCGTCCTTTAACGGCTCCTATGCCCATGCCCTCAACTCCATTGAGGAATACTTAGAAAAATATCCCTCCATTCAGGTGGTTTTTGATGTCCATCGGGATTCTATTGTCTACCAGGATAAGACCAAGGCAAAGGTGGTAACCCAAATCAATGGAAAGCCGGCGGCACAGTTGATGTTTGTGGTGGGGACCGATCAAAAAGGTCTGGAAAACCCCAATTGGCGGGAAAATATCAAGAACGCGGTACATCTGCAAAATGCTATTAATCAGCGATACCCCACCCTGATGAGGCATATCAATTTGAGGAGAGAACGGTTTAACGGTCATACTACCAACGCTACCATGATTATCGAAACCGGCTCCAGCGGCAATAGTTTATCCGAGGCAATTTATGGAATCTCCCTGGCGGCAGAATGTATCGGGGATTATCTCAACCAACTTCTGTAACAGTATTTTAAAAGGAATCCCCTTGTATTTTTGGGACAAAATCGGTATAATAAGTCCATAGAAAATACAAAGGAGTTTTGACCATGAGAAAGTTGCTTGGCATCTGGGCAGGGAAGTTATCCGGCATTGCCGGCCGGCTACTGGGAAAGAAGTCATCTTCCACCCCGGGACTGATTGCCATGAAAGTCTGCCCGGACATGATACGAATACTCTCCAAAAAAGTGAAAAAAGGTATCATTGTGACCTGTGGCACCAACGGAAAAACCACCACTAATAATCTGCTCAATACCGCCCTGCAAAAGGCAGGATATATCACGGTTTGTAACAACTTAGGTGCCAATATGATTGGCGGCGTTGCTACCGCCTTTGTAGACGCCTGCGGCTGGAGCGGGAACCTTCGTGCAGACTGGGCGGTCTTAGAAATTGATGAGGCATCTGCCCGACGGGTCTTTGCCCACCTGACGCCTACCTGTATGGTGATTACCAATCTCTTCCGGGACCAGATGGACCGGTACGGCGAGGTAGACGATACCATGGCACTTTTGGACGAAGCCATCCGTATGGCAGATGGGGTCAAACTGGTTCTCAACGGGGATGACCCTGTTACTGCTCGTCTAGGGGAGGGACGGGATACGGCTTATTTTGGTATCTCCCAAAAGGTGCTTCCCCAGGAAGATGCACCCACCGACGGTCGTTTTTGTGCCAAGTGCGGCGGCGAACAGGCATACCATTATTTCCATTATAGTCAGTTGGGGGATTATTATTGTCCCCATTGCGGCAACAAGCGTCCGGAAATAGATTATGAGGTGAAAGAGGTTGACCTCTCCGGCTCTATGAAATTTGCCATCAATGGAAATCCCATCGATGTGAACTACCGTGGTTTTTACAACATCTATAATATTGTGGCGGTCTATGCTGCGCTAGATACTATGGAAGTTTCTGTTGACCGATTCCAAAACCTGTTAGAAGATTACAAACCCCAGATTGGTCGGATGGAACTGATTGATTTAGGGAAACCCTTTATCTTGAATCTGGCGAAGAACCCGGCAGGGTTCAATCAGGCAATCCAGACGGTGATGCTGGACAAGCGAAAGAAAGATGTGATTGTGGCGGTCAATGATATGGTCAGCGACGGGCAGGATGTTTCCTGGCTCTGGGATGTGGATTTTGAGAAACTCTGCGACGAAACCTTAAATACTTTGACGGTTACCGGCGGTCGGGTCTATGATTTGGCATTGCGGTTCCGGTATGCAGATCAAAAGGTTGATACCATCACCCAGGATATGAAAGAGGCGTTGGAGCAATGTATGAAAACCGATGCGGAGGTCTGCTATGTCCTGGTGAATTATACGGTGCTTTTCCCCACCCAGACTACGATGTTGGAAATCCAAAAACAACGGGGAGGTGAGGTGGCATGAACCAAATGAAAATCAAGATTCTGCATCTCTACCCGGACCTTTTGAACCTCTACGGCGACGGGGGAAATATCGCCACCTTATGCAAACGTCTTTCCTGGCGGAATATAGAAGTTGAGGTTTCTGCCTGCACCAAAGAAGAAATGCCGGACTTCACCGATGTGGATATCCTTTTCTTGGGCGGCGGTGCCGAAAAGGAAGAAGGCATGGTCAGCGGTCTGCTTCAGGAGAAGAAAGCAGAACTGAAAAACTATATTGAAGATAACGGTGTTATGCTGGCGGTCTGCGGCGGTTATCCCATGCTGGGGAACTATTCAGATAGCGACAAAGGTCTTGGAATTTTAGATATTGTGACCGGGGAAGAAGAACCGCGGCTGATTGGCAATGTAGTGCTGGAAACCAATGCCTATGGGCAACCGGTGGTGGGCTTTGCCAACCACAGCGGACGTACGGAAATTGGGGGATATACCCCCCTTGGTAAGGCGATAGGCGGTCCCGGTAATACCGGCGAGAGAAGCGTAGAGGGATTGGTTTACAAAAACCTGATTGCCACCTACCTCCATGGACCGTTACTCCCCAAAAATCCGGAACTTTGTGATGATATCCTAAACCGTGCCTTAACGAAAAAGTATCCTGATTTTGTAGGATTGACACCCTTAGAAGATGAACTGGAAGAGATGGCAAACGAATATATCGCCACAACCTACAGGAACAAATAGAAAATAAGCGTTAGTCCTACGGACTAACGCTTGCTTTTTTTGTATAAGAGAAGAATCAGCCAAAGGAAAAAAATGGAGGCGGCGATGAGTAACATCGATGCCGTTGCCAGGGCAAACAGTTGCTCCGGCGATGGCATGGACCAGAGGGAGTCTTGGAGCAGAGTCGGTTGTGCAATGGGGAAAAGCCGGCAGAAAACCATGGTAAGCAGAAAGGAAAAGACCGCTTGCACTAACTTTCCCAAAAGATAGGGCTTTACGGATAGACCAGCCGGCAGAACGATGGCGGCAGTTTGAAAGAGGACAGAAATTCCCGAAAGGGCAAGAAAGAATGAAATTACCGGAAGCAAAAAAGAGGAAGACAGGACTTTTGATTCCAAAATAGACTTAATTCCGCCTGTGATTTCCAATAACCCGTAGAGAAAGGGTGTTGCAACAGTGCTTGGCAGACTGGCAGAAAAGACTGCAAAAATAAGGACAAAGCCACAGATTTTTAAGATGGTATCCACACTGTCGGCAATGGCATGACCAATGGCAGCAAAAGCGTTCTGGCAACCGGTTGCCGGGGGCAGGGCCACGGGTTCTGATTGACGGGAATCTTTCCCCCAACGACGAAAGACCAGACCGGTAGCAAACGCCGACAGAAGATGGGAACCATAAAGCAGAATTCCCAGTTGTTGGCTTTTTAGCATACCTACGCCAAGGGCGCCCAGGACAAAAAGGGGACCTGAATTATTGCAAAAGGTTAAAAGGCGATGGGCTTCGGTTTTGGTGCAGTTGCCGGAGGTATAAAGACCGGCAACACAGGAGGCGCCTACGGGATAGCCACTGACAACCCCTAAGATAGCAGCCAAAGCACCACAGCCGGGAACCCCAAAGATGGGGCGCATCAAGGGGGAGAAAACTCGGCTGAGCAGTCCTGCCGCACCTAGGGAGAGAAAGAGATGACTGCATACCAAAAAAGGAAAGAGGGAGGGAATGACCACATCCAGACAGAGAGTGATGGCTTCCCGGGCGGCGGCAACAGAGGCTATGGGAAAGAGAAGTAGGGCGCTGGAGAGATAGAGAAGTGACAAGAGAAAGATGGTTTTCCAAAAACGATGCATATGGATGCTCCTTTCTCTTTCAATCTATTCATCAATAGCCCATTTTACGCATAAAATGTGGAAAGAGAACCAAAGCGTCAGGAGGAGGTATCCTATATGGAAAGGAAAAAGACCAGGGAAGAAACAGAGGAAAAGACTACCTTGCGGGAACGGTTGGCGGACGCCGTGGACATCTCCAAAGAGGTGGTTTTAGATACGGTGGTGATTTCTATGATTGGTGACCGGGAATTGACGTTGGAAAACTATAAGAGTATCCTTGCCTATTCGGATACCTGCATCCGGGTAAAGGCAAAGCCTTATCCGGTGAAAATTACAGGCAAGGGCCTGGAAATTCGCAATATCACCCGGGATCTTCTTTATATTACCGGCAGAATCCATTATTTCGGGTTTATAAGAGAAAATTAGGGGGCGGTAAGTTGCGATTTCTTGATATATTACATAAGACAGAGGGGTATGTTACCATCCGTGCGGAGGGCGTTTTTTTAGAGCGGTTTCTCAACATCTGTACCCGTCGGGAACTGGATATCTGGAAGATTCGCCGGATCGGAACAGAAACCTTGGTTGCGGAGATTTCCCTTTCCTCGTTCCGGCAACTGCGCCCGGTCTGTACCCGGACCAAAACCAGGGTCCGGATTCTGCACCGGCACGGCTTGCCTTTTTTACTGCATCGGTACCGGAAACGAAAGTTTGCCTTGGTGGGGGTCTTTCTTGCCCTCTTGCTTTTATGGTATACATCGGGACATATTATGGGTATCACGGTTTTTGGGAATCAGCGGATTCCTACCGAAACCATTTTGAGTCATCTGGCACGATCTGGGGTTGCCCTTGGAAAGCCTGCAAACCATCTGGATTCCTCGGTGATTCGAAACCAGATGATGCGGGATTTGGACGACCTTGCCTGGATTGGCATCAATTTAACCGGTTCCAGAATTTATGTGGAGGTTGTGGAGCGTCTGGAAAAAGAACCGGGGTTGGAAGTGGAACAACCTTGCAATCTTGTTGCTAAAAAAGATGGGAAAATTCTCTCCATTGAAGCCCGAAACGGACAGACCATGGTAAAGGTGGGTGCCGGGGTTCGGCAGGGAGATGTGTTGGTCAGCGGGATTATGGATAACAATGCCACCGGTTATCGGTATGTCCATGCCTATGGGCAGGTCTTTGCAGAAACCAGATATAC
This sequence comes from Ructibacterium sp., assembly GCA_045534975.1. Lineage (GTDB taxonomy): Bacteria > Bacillota > Clostridia > Monoglobales > Monoglobaceae > Ructibacterium. The sequence continues at coordinate 8,124 of JAZSKV010000035.1, forward strand.
CCTCACCCGGGAATATCCTCTTTCTTATCAGGAAATGATTGATACCGGAGCCACAAAACGCAGAATCACATTAAAAATTTTGGACAGGGAGATTCCTTTGTACTGGGGAAAAGGGGAACCCTATACCTATGCTACTCTGGAAGAAAGCCAAAAGGAGTATCGGCTACCCATCGAATCCCTGCCCTCTTTGTTTGTGCAGCAGAAATATTATCGGGAACAAGAGCCGGAGGAAAAAAGCAGGACAGCCAGGGAGGCATTGACCCTTGCCAAAGAGGAGTTATTTTCGGAACTGACAGGAACTCTTCCGGCAGAGGCAACCATCCTAGAACAGGAGATTTCCGATACCCTGACGGAAAGGGGAACGGTGCAGGTGACCATGACTTTGGTTTGTCGGGAGGATATTGCCATGGAAGAGGCCATAGAGGAAACGGAAGAAGAACTTTTGTCATAAAGCAACAGCCTTGCATGTTATCTGGTTTTTTGGTAAGTATGAAATGTGAAGAAACTGTAAAAACTTTTAAAATAACCTTGTTTTTTCGAGGGGCCTGTGATATAATACTATTTTAATAATGCAAGAATTTTCCAATGAAAACCGATATGATGCAGTAGGAGGAGATTGCGTGAGAAGATACATCAAGGGAGTCGGCTTCTATGTGTTGCTGTTCTTCATCATTGTCATGGTCTTTTGGATGACATCGATGCCCGGATCCCAAACCAAGGAGATTTATTCCGATTTGATTCAAAAAATCCAACAGGAAGAGGTAACCGAACTTTCGGTGGTGGATAATGTAGCAACTGCCGTTTTAAAAGACGGGTCCATCATCAATGTAGAAGTTCCGGGGTATAACACCTTAAAGAATGATGCCGGCGTTAAAATGCAGGAGCAGATTGAACGAGGCACCTTAAAGGTGGATACACCCTTGCCTTATAGTCCCCCCTGGTGGCTGACCCTGCTCCCCACGGTAGGCCTTTTGATTATCTTTGTGGTATTTTGGTTTATGTTTATGCAACAGGCAGGCGGCGGCGGTGGCGGCCGTGGCATGATGAACTTTGGCAAGAGTAAGGCGAGAGTTTCCGTAGATGGCAAGACCAAAAAGACCTTTGAAGACGTGGCTGGTGCCGATGAAGAGAAAGATGAACTCAAAGAGATTGTTGATTTCTTAAAGGCGCCTGATCGGTTCCGTCGTTTAGGTGCCAGAATCCCTAAGGGAGTCCTCTTGGTGGGCCCTCCGGGAACGGGTAAAACCCTTCTTGCCAAGGCGGTTGCCGGCGAGGCAGGCGTGCCTTTCTTCTCCATTTCCGGTTCGGATTTTGTGGAGATGTTTGTGGGTGTTGGTGCATCCCGTGTCCGGGATTTATTTGAGAACGCGAAAAAGAACGCCCCCTGTATCATTTTTATTGATGAGATTGATGCCGTAGGTCGACACAGAGGTGCAGGCCTTGGCGGCGGTCACGATGAGAGAGAACAAACCTTGAATCAGTTATTGGTAGAGATGGATGGCTTTGGTGTCAATGAGGGTGTTATTATCATTGCAGCCACCAACCGCCCCGATATCTTAGATCCGGCATTGCTTCGTCCCGGACGGTTTGACCGTCAGGTGGTGGTAGATGCTCCAGATGTCAAGGGCCGTGAGGCAATTTTAAAAGTACATGCCAAGGGAAAACCGTTGGCAGAAGATGTGGATTTGGAAGTTCTGGCTAAGACCACAGTGGGATTCTCCGGTGCGGATCTGGAAAATCTGGTGAATGAGGCGGCACTTGTTGCTGCACGGCTGGGACATGAATCCATTACCATGAAAGATTTGGAAGACTCCATTATGAAAGTGGTTGCCGGACCGGAAAAGAAATCCAGAAAGGTGCCGGAGCGGGATAAGAAACTCACTGCATACCACGAGGCGGGTCATGCCGTAGTATCTAAGATGCTTCCTACCCAGGATCGGGTGCATCAGGTTTCCATCATTCCCCGGGGTCGTGCCGGCGGATACACCCTTTCTCTTCCCAAAGAAGACATGTTCTATACTTCCAAAACCGAGATGGTGGAAGAAATTATTGTTCTTCTGGGCGGTCGGGTTGCAGAGCAACTGGTGTTTGGGGATATCAGCACCGGTGCTTCCAATGATATTGAGCGTGCCACCGGCATTGCCAAGGCCATGGTAACCCGTTATGGTATGAGTGAGAAACTGGGTGCCAGAACCTTTGGCGACCAGAACAATGAGGTATTCATTGGCTTAGATTACGGTCATACCATTGATTATAGTCAAGATACCGCGGCTATGATTGACCAGGAAATTAAGAATATTATTGATGAATGTTATCAGCGTTGTACAGAAATTTTGAAAGAAAAGATGGAGTATCTGGAAAAGGTAGCACAAACTCTGTTGGAAAAAGAAAAAATTGAAGAAGACGAGTTCGAGGCTATTTTTGCAGTACCGGAGAAAGAAGAACCTGTACAGGAATCTGCTGAGGGCGAAACGGAAGAATAATCCTTGCAATCCGCAGAAAGATACTTTCTGCGGATTGATTGTTATAAGGGAGTGACAGCATGAAAAAATTAACCATAGAATGTAGAGGAAAAATCAATCTTGCCATTGATGTTATCGGAAAGAGAGAGAATGGCTACCACGATGTAGAAATGATTTTACAGGAAATCGGGCTTTCTGACCGGCTGACCCTGAGTCTTAGGGAAGATAACCGGATTCTGATCACCACCGATTCCCCAGAGATTCCCGTAGGGGAGGGAAACCTTGCCTATCGCGCGGCGCAGGCGTTTTTTAAACGCCTTGGAAGAGAAGACGGTGTACAGATTCATATCGAAAAAAGAATCCCAATGGGTGCAGGTTTGGGTGGCGGTAGCGCCGATGCTGCTGGCGTGTTAAAGGGTCTCAACGCCATCTATGGCAAGCCTTTTTCCACCGAGATTTTAATGGAAATCGGTGCAACCTTAGGTGCCGATGTACCTTTCTGCGTTCTGGGCGGATGTGCTCTGGCAACCGGTATCGGTGAGGTTTTGACCCCACTGCCCATACCTCCTGCTCTTCATTGTGTGGTGGCAAAGCCGGAACCCTTTGTGTCTACCAAATGGGTGTATGAGAATCTGGACTTTACCCAAAAACCTGATGGACTCAATGTGATGCAGGTGGCAGAGGGAATCCGAAACGGCGACCTCTCTGTGATTTGTCGGCATGCGGCAAATATCTTAGAAACGGTGACCATCCCCGCATACCCGGTGGTTGGTTGGCTGAAACAGGGATTTGCGGAAGCCGGCGCGGTGCTTTCCCTGATGAGCGGCAGCGGTTCGGCAGTGTTTGGACTTTTCCAAAGCCAAGAGGCGGCAGCCGGGGGCATCGAACAAGCAAAGCGCTATACCGACCAAATTTATATGGTTTAAAACTACCCCAACCGGATGGTTGGGGTATATTTTTGCAAAAACGGTTCATACTACCAATTGAGGTGATGAATCGTGAAACAGAATAAAAAAAGTGAGAGTATTTTTGCAAAACGCGGTTTTTTTATTGGGATGGTTGTGGTTGTAGCGACAATGGTGATTCTTCTAACTATGAATCTGATCATGCCCGATGAAAATCAGGATACCTTTGACGAGGTAGCATGGGAAGATGCCCTTAGGCAGTCCGCAGGAAAGACCGATGATTACAACGAAGAGGCGCAGTCGGTAAATGCGGATGCGGTGCCGGAGCCGGCGGAGGGACTTGAACCCCTAGTTCCCGAAGACGAAAAGTCGGAAGAAACTCAGGAAACTGCCACAGAACCTGCCACAGAATCCGACGGGGAAGAGCCGGACGATACCGTTTCTTTGGGGAATATGGTGATGGAAAACCCAGTGCCGGGCAGTATTGCCAAGGATTTCTCCAGTGACGAACTGGTCTATTCCGATACCATGCAGGATTGGAGGGTTCACGAGGGCATCGACTTTGCGGCAGAAGAAAATACAGAGGTGAAGGCGGCAGCCGATGGCAAGATAGAAGAGGTGATCAAAGACGGCATGCTGGGCGCCTGTGTGATCATCAGCCATGACGGCGGCATCAAAACTCTGTATGCCAATTTACAGGAAGAAAGTTTGCCCGTGGTGGGCAGTCCGGTCAAAGCCGGCGAGGTTATTGGTAAGGTAGGTAGAACGGCGGCGCTGGAAATTAACGATAGTCCCCATCTCCATTTTGAAGTCATGGAAAATGACACCAGAGTCAATCCCCATCTGTTTTTGCAAGATACCGTGACCGATGATGAATAAAATATAAATGGTAGGGGCGATTCACGAATCGCCCGCAACACAAAAAAGGCAGAACCGAAAGGTTCTGCCTTTTTCTTAGTTCTTATTTTTCTTGCCCAGGGGTTCTTTGGTGCCATCGGGACGGATGACATCAATGTTATCCAGTTGCTTTTTCAAATTCCCCCGAAATGCCGCGATATAGTCGGCACGGAGTTTCTGTTGCTCTGCTTGTTCCTCCGGAGTCAAGCCGGATTCTCTGGATTTTCTGGCAAGTTCATTGATACGGGCAATCTGTGTCTGGTCCATACAATTTTACTGCTCCAACCGACGCAGGTTGATTCTGCCCTTTTCGTCAATCTCGATAACCTCTACGGTAACGGTGTCGCCCTCTTTGACTACGTCTGTCACCTTTTCCACTCTGCCTTTTGCCAGTTTGGAAATATGAATCAAACCGTCTTTGCCGGGCAGGATTTCTACAAATGCGCCGAAGTCCATAATCCGGACAACTTTGCCCTCGTAGATTTCGCCGGGCTCCGGTTCTTTCACGATGGCTTCAATCATCTTCTGTGCCTTTTCACCCATCTCGGTGTCAACAGCGGCAATGAACACCCGACCGTCGTCTTCGATGTCAATCTTAGCACCGGTATCCGCAATAATACCCTGAATCACTTTACCGCCGCTACCGATCACTTCACGAATCTTGTCTACCGGAATGGTTATGTGAATAATCTTGGGAGCGTAGGGAGAAAGTTCTTTTCTATATTCGGGGATGGCTTTGAGCATAACCTCGTCTAAGATATAGTATCTTGCGTTTCTGGTCTGCTCTAATGCAGTACGGATGATAGCCGGAGTAAGTCCGTCTACCTTTAAGTCCATCTGGATAGCGGTGATACCTTTCTTGGTACCGGCTACCTTAAAGTCCATATCGCCAAAGAAGTCTTCCACACCCTGAATGTCTACCATGGTCAGGAAGTTATCGTCATTGTCCGGGTCGGTAATCAAACCAACGGAGATACCGGCAACGGGTGCCTTAATGGGAACACCCGCATCCATCAATGCCAGGGTGCTGCCGCAGACACTACCCTGAGAGGTAGAACCGTTGGAACTGAGTACTTCCGATACCAGACGGATCGCATAGGGGAATTCCTCCTCGCTGGGGAGAACGGGAACCAATGCCCGCTCTGCCAAAGCACCGTGACCGATTTCACGACGGCCGGGCCCCCGGGAAGGACGGGTTTCGCCAACGCTGTAAGACGGGAAGTTATAGTGGTGCAGATATCTGCGATATTCTTCATTGTCAAGACCGTCGATAATCTTAGCATCACCCAAGGGGCCTAAGGTTGCCACGGTGAGAACCTGTGTCTGGCCCCGTTTAAAGAGACCGCTACCGTGGGTTCTGGGAAGCAGACCAACCTCTGCCGCTAAGGGGCGGAGTTCTAAAATCTGACGACCGTCTACACGCTTTTTGTCATACATCAGCCAGTTGCGGACAACGGTCTTTTGCAGTTTGTAAAGAGCCTCGTCAATCTGTGCCTGGCATTCTTCCTTGGGATATTTTTCTTCAAAGTGGGTATATACCTGTTCGTATACCACAGAGAGCCGTGCATCACGAATGGTCTTGTCATCGGTGTCCATTGCCTCTTTCACCAAGTCTTCTGCAAAGCCACGGATGTCAGCAAAGAGTTCTTCGTCAACTACCATATGCTCATATTCAAATTTGGGTTTGCCGATTTCATCTTGGATTTCTTTGATGAAAGCACAAAGTTTCTTGATTTCTTCATGTGCAAACATGATGGCATCAAACATCTGGTCTTCCGGGACTTCATTAGCACCGGCTTCAATCATAACTACTTTTTTCGCACTACCTGCAACGGTCAGGTTCAGGTCGCTGACAGCCCGTTGTGCCTCGGTGGGGTTGATGACAAATTCACCGTCAACCAAACCAACGTAAACAGCAGCAATAGGACCGTTAAAAGGAATGTCCGATACCGAAACGGCAGCGGAAGAACCAATCATGGCACAGAATTCCGGTGCATTGTCCTGCTCTACGGATAAAACGGTAGAAACGATAGAAACATCATTCCGCAAATCCTTGGGGAAGAGGGGACGCATAGGACGGTCGATAACTCTGGAAGTTAAGATAGCATTCTCAGAGGGACGACCCTCACGACGGGTAAAACCGCCGGGAATTTTACCTACGGCATACATTTTTTCTTCGTAGTCAATGGAGAGGGGGAAGAAATCAATCCCGTCTCTGGGCTTGTCCGAAGCGGTTGCGGCGGTAACAACCACGGTATCACCGTAGCGAACCAGAACAGCGCCGTTTGCCAGTTCTGCAACCTTGCCAAATTCCAGGGAGAGTTTTCTTCCTGCAACTTCAGTTTCAAAAATCTTTGTCATCACAAATACCTCCTAAAATTATTTTTTCCAGAGAGGCCCGACTTAGCACTTAAAAATATAGACTTCTTTTTCAAAAAGTGTATATTTTTAACTGCTAAACACAGGCAACTCCGGTTTTTGAAAATGACAAAAGGGCAGTCTACGCATATAGACCGCCCCATTTCTTTTAATGTCTCAAACCAAGTTTCTCAACGATGGCACGATAACGATTGATATCGTTCTTTGCCAGATAGTTTAAGAAACTTCTGCGTACACCGACCATCTTCAAAAGGCCACGTCTGGAGTGGTGATCCTTTTTATGGGTCTTTAAGTGTTCGTTCAGGTGATCAATCCGGTAAGAAAGCAATGCAATCTGAACTTCGGGAGAACCGGTGTCGCCCTCGTGGGTCGCATACTTCTGGATGATTTCCTGCTTGATGTCCTTATCCATCTTCGTTACCTCCTTATTAAGATTATCCCCGTACGGCTTGGAAATGGGCGGAGATACTTGCCCCGAAATCTAAGCCATAGGTTTTCTGCGCATCACACACGCCTTGCTATCATATCACATTTTCCTTTTTATGTCAAGTAATTTTTTCTCTTTTTCGGCACAAACTTTGCCGGATGGCAAAGAGGAGAAACAGATAGGGAATGATGGCGGATTCTGGCGGTGTCCCGGTGGAAATCAGAAAAATGCCATGGGAGAAGATGGCGGCAATTTGGTTGATGCACCATAACATCAGCCAGAGAGGACCTTTGGCAAGGAAGCCGGCAATCTCCGGGCAAAGATAGGAAAGAGGCCAGTTAAGATAACCTAAAATAAAGGCGGCGGAACTCAAGGGCAGAAGAAAGAGATTGGCAATCAAACTTCCCCAGGAGATACGGCGAAAGAATCGGGCAGAAAAGTAACCAACACCCAAAGAGCAGGCAAGAGAAACGGAAAAGGAAGAAAGAACTGCCCGAAGGGAGGAATGCAAGCATCGGCGGATCTGGCTTATGGGTTGATGAGCCATATCCTTTTGTCGGAAAGGGCAGAACAGAAAATCCTGGATGGGTTGTGCCAAAAGAAGCAATCCCAGCACCGACGAAAAGGAGAGTATAAAACTGTATGAGGTTAAGGAATAGGGGTTAATCATAAGCAGAATCACCGCCGCAGCAGAAAGGGAGGTGAGGGAGTCCGGTTCTCGCTGCATGAGCTGTGCCAGGAGAATCAGAAGCATCAAAATGACCGCCCGGCAGACCGACGGCGTAAACGCTGCCATAGCACAAAAGAGAAGCAAGACTGCCGATAAAACAAGAACGCTAAGGAACTTTGGCAGACGGAGTTTTCGAAAGAGAAAGGTTAAAAAGCCAGTAAGGAACATGACGTGCATCCCTGATACTGCGGTAATATGAACCAGACCGGAATCGGTAAATTGCCGGTGTTGTTCTGTGGTAAAATCTTCCCGGAATCCTACCAGAATGCCTTTGAGAAGAGCGCTTTCCCTTGAGTTTTCTCCAAAGGTTTTATCAATGGAGGCTAAAAGGCTTTTCTGCAACTGCCTACCCAAATTCCGTAATCGGTCCAAGGCGGTTGGTTGATAGACTTCATCCAGCGGCGTGAGTTCTTTGATATATTCCAAAAAGCAGAATCCCTGACTGTAAAGACGGTCCCGGTTACTATATCCACCGGGGAAAGATGCTCCCTCCGGCGGAGTCAAGTTTGCCGCAAAGGAAATCATTTGACCGTTTTTGAGAGAGGAAGAAAGTTCCGGCTTGGCATAAAGCATTACCTTGCCCTTGCAGGGGATTCTCTCTTCCTTTTCTTGGAGAAAGAGGACCTTGACAGGGAAACCTAAAGTCTTTTCTGTACTGCTTGGGGTGGGATCGTCGGTGAGAACACCGATGTATTGGCAGGATTTCCCGGCAAAAGATTGCAGAGAGGAAAACTGATGGTTTTCAAAATAGGAAACCCGAAAGATGCCAAGACAAAAGGAAAGGATGATAAACCATAAAAACAGAAAATCGGCGGAAAAAGCAGAGAATTTGCGAAAGAAAAGTTGCACAGAGAGAAAAAGCAGCGCGCAAAGCAAAAGAAAGACGGTGCTGTACCAAAGAAAGGAGGGAAGAAACTGCAGGGAAATATGATGGCGCAGACCGTAAAAGATACCAAATAAAAAAGCAAGAGCTAACCAAAGAAAATACCGCCGACCCATCCTTTCCCTCCTTTGTGCATTTCGACATTTTTCATCAGTATACCTTTGGGCAAAAGAAAAGTCAATGGGGCAAAGCCATTGACAGAAGAAAAAAGGTGTTGTAAAATGAAGGGAAGAAAAGATGGGGAGAAAAGTGTTATGAAACGTAAAATCACCGAGGTTTCGGTCTTAGAGTTTTTCCTATGCATGTTTGTGATTTTGATTCATCTCCTTTCGGAGGGGGTAGATGCCCTGCCGAAATGGAGTTTTTGGTCTGTTCTTTTTTCTTCCCTGACTCGGCTTGCTACCTTTGCTGTTCCTGGGTTTGTCTTTACCAGCGGACTCAAACTCTTTTATAAATATGGAGAAACTAAGCATTTCCCCTATCCCAAATTTTTGTGGGACAGATTGAAGAAAATTTGTATTCCCTACTGGGTAGCCATTGTGGTTTATTATCTGGTTCTGTCTTTTGGCATAGGAATTTATGATTTTAGTTGGGATGGTCTTTGGCACTTTTTAATTACCGGAGATATCTCGGCGCAGTTCTATTTTGTGATTCTGATTCTGCAATTTTATCTTTTGATGCCGGTCTGGATTTATGCCAGCCGGGTGAAGAGTAAAGTCTTTGGCGGAATTCTTTTGGCAGTTTCCTTTGTGGTGACGGTATTTTTCCGGATGAATTTCCCCTATGCTGTTGCCATCCACAAGATTTTCCCATCCTATTTTATCTTCTGGATTTTGGGTATGTATGCAGGGCTTCATTATGAGTCTTTCGAGAAGTTTCTCATCAAGAGCAAACCTGTCCTCTATGGAGGCTGGCTGATTCTGGCGGTAGCCCATTGTGTTCTTTCTTATATGCAGTTTGGAGGCTTAATCGTCTATGGATTCTCCCCCATCATTGTGGTGCTGTTCTGCTTTTTCTCTATCTTTGGTTTCTATGCCTATACCCGGGAATTGACCATTTCCTTAGAGAGCAGAGGAAGAGGCCTGCTTACCAGTATCTCACAGGCCTCTTATGATATTTACTTATGGCATTGTCTGATTATCATTATCATGCATTGGCTGATGACCCGGATGGAAATTGACCAGATTCTAAAACGGTTTGTGATTAACGCATTGACCACCTATTCGATCTCGATTATCTTCTGTGTTCTCTATTCCACCATCTATGCCAATATCCGGGCAAAATATCTGCGTGTTTCAGCAACAAGAGCCCGCAAGATAGCCCGTAGAAAACGCTATCTGTAAATTAAAGCCGCCGGTGTAGGCGTCTACATCTAAGATCTCTCCGGCGAAGAAAAGACCCGGCACCAATTTCGATTCCATGGTGGAGGGGTTCACTTCTCGGACATTGATGCCGCCGGAAGTGATGATGGCTTGCTCGATGGGACAGAATCCAGTGGGAGAAAACTCTAAATTTTTCAAACTATGCACAAGGCGACTCCGTTCCTCTTTGGTAATGGAGTTTACTTTTTTGCGGGGGTCAATGCCGGAAAGTTCCGTAATAATCGGAATCATGGCGGCAGGGAGAAGCCCCCCTAAACTATTACAAAAATCCCGGTTCAAATTTCCCCCAAAATCCCGGAGGATTCTGGCATCCAGTTGCTTTTCGTCAAGAGCCGGCTTTAAATCAACCCGGATACGATAGGTTTCCCTGTCCATCTTCCGCATATGGGCGCTGGCACTGAGAATGACCGGACCGGTCAGCCCAAAGTGGGCAAACATCATCTCGCCAAAATCGGTATAAATCTTCTTGCCCTTTTCGTTTAAGACGGTCAGGGCAATGTTTTTTAAGGTTAAACCCTGCAAATCGGCAATCCAATCCTCTTGGACTTCAATGGGAACCAGGGAGGGGCGAAGGTCGGTAATTTCGTGGCCCAAGTTTTCCGCCCAGGTATAACCGTCACCGGTAGAACCGGTTTTTTGATAGGATAGACCGCCGGTGGCAAGAATGACAGCGTCACAGAAAATCTTGCCGCGATGGGCAGTTAAAACACCGCTGATTTGCCCATTTTCTGTGAGAATGTCATCCACCCGGTCTTCAATGAGTTCTACATTGTTTTCGATCAAATACCGGCGAAGTGCCTCCACGATATCCTCGCTTTTGTTGGAAACCGGGAAAACCCGGTTGCCCCGTTCCACTTTTAACGGAACACCCAAACCTTCAAAAAATGCCATGGTTTGGTGATTGTCTAAGGCGTAGAAAGCACTGTATAAAAAATTCCCGTTGGTGGGGATATTGGCAATCAATTCTTCCGGACCCTCACAGGCATTGGTCAGATTACAGCGACCTTTGCCGGTGATCAGGAGTTTCTTTCCTAAACGATTATTCTGTTCGATGAGTTTGACGTGATGACCTTGTTTCGCTGCCGTTCCGGCTGCCATCATGCCGGCGGCACCGCCGCCGATGACAATGATTTGTTTCATAGTTTCACCGTATTTCTTGGGTAGAATTTCTTTTCCCCAATATAGCATAGAAAACAAGAAACTGTCAAGAAAAATGGGGCTTAAATATTCTACTGGACATTTTTGAAAAAAGTGCTATAATAGTATTAAATTTTGATAGGATCATCTTGGAACTGTTCCTTAAAGATGGAAGTTAGAATGGAAGAAAGGGATATCTATGAATATTATATTGGTAGGTTGCGGCAAGGTGGGTAACGCCTTAGCGCGGAAACTGATTGACGAAGGACATAATATTACCGTTGTGGATACCGACAATGCAAGAATCCAGCATATTACCGAAGAACTGGATGTGATGGGCGTTGTTGGTAACGGGTCTTCCATTGCCGTGTTGGAAGAAGCAGGACTAGAAAATGCCGATGTTTTTCTGGCAGTTACCGGCTCTGATGAGTTGAATCTTCTTTGTTGCATGTTTGCCAAAAAGGCAGGTCAATGCCGGGCAGTGGCGCGGGTACGGAATCCCCTTTACAGTAAAGAACTGGAATTTATTCGGCAGCAGTTGGGGATATCTACCATTATTAACCCCGAACTTGCAACAGCCAGAGAAATTTCCCGGTTGTTGCGTTTCCCGGCAGCCAATAAAATTGATACCTTTGCAGACGGCAAGGTGCGGCTGATTAAATTCCGGCTTACCGATGCCCATGGCTTAGATGCTATGCCTTTAAAAGATATCCCCACACGCCTTGGCTGTGATGTCTTGATTTGTGCCGTGGAGCGGGAACATGAAGTTATCATTCCTGATGGTGAATTCCGGCTGCAAGACGGGGATATGGTGACGGTATTGGCCACCCGGGAAAAGGCGGTAGAGTTCTTTAAGAAACTCCAACTTCCGGTAGCACCGGTGAAAAATGCCCTAATTGTGGGCGGCGGAAGCATCGGCTATTACCTGGCGAAAGAACTGTTGGAACACCATATCCGGGTACGGATCGTGGAAAAGGACATAAACCGTTGCGAGGTTCTGGCAGAAATGCTACCGGAAGCCACCATTATCCACGGTGACGGCACCGACCGCCAACTGCTTTTGACGGAAGGGCTGCATCTGGCAGAGGCATTTGTGTCCTTGACCAATCTGGATGAAGAAAATATCTTTCTTGCCTTGTTTGCCAAAAAGCAGGGGGTTGCGACCACTGCGGCTAAGGTAAACCGTCTGGATTTTGATGATATCATTGACGATTTGGATATCGGCAGTGTGGTTTATCCTAAATATATAACCTGTGATTTTATTGTGCAGCATATCCGGGCTTTGCAGAATGCATCTGGCAGTAATGTAAAGACCCTTTACCGTATTTTAGATGACCGTGTGGAAGCACTGGAATTTACGGTTTTGACGGAATCCAAAGTAACAGAATTGCCATTGGCGAAACTAAACTTAAAACCCAATCAGTTGATTTGTTGTATCATGCGTGACGGCGAGGTTATCATCCCTCGCGGTGGTGATAAGATTCAGGTGGGAGATTCGGTCATCGTGGTAACGCTCAGCCAGGGTCTTCACGATATTTCTGACATTCTGGAAGATTAACGGAGGTAGGATATGAATCTTGCAATGGTTTTTTATACCTTGGGTAAGGTTGTGCTCTGTGAGGGGGCATTGATGACCCTTCCCCTTTTGGTATCCGGTGTTTACGGAGAACCTGTGGCAGTTCGGGCATTTTTGATTAGTATCTTTGTCTGTATGGCTTTTGGAGGAATCTGTATCTGGAAAAAGCCTGTAAACCGTGTGTTTTATATCCGGGAAGGCTTTGTCATTACGGCACTTAGTTGGATTTTTATCAGCATATTGGGCGCGCTGCCCTTTTTGTTGACCGGCTCGATTACAAATCCTATTGAGGCGCTGTTTGAAACAGTATCCGGTTTTACGACTACCGGAGCCAGTATCTTGCATAACGTGGAAGTTTTGCCGAAAGGTGTCTTGTTCTGGCGGAGTTTTACCCATTGGGTAGGGGGCATGGGCGTTTTAATGTTTGTGCTGATGCTCAACGCTTCTTCCGGCGGCAGTGCTGCCAATTTGATGAAAGCAGAAAGTCCGGGGCCCCAGGTGGAAAAGTTGGTGCCCAGATTGCAGGTAACGGCAAAAATTCTCTATGGTATTTATATTGCTTTTACTTTGGTACAAATTGTTCTTTTATTATTAGGAGGCATGTCTTGGTTTGACGCGACGACCACTACGTTCGGTACGGCAGGCACCGGTGGTTTTGGCATTAAGAATGACAGCATGGGTAGTTATTCTCCCTATCTGCAATGGGTAGTTGGTATCTTTATGATTTTGTTCGGCGTGAATTTCAGTTTTTACTTTTTGGTATTACAAAAGAAATTGCGCAGAGCGTTTTTTATGGAAGAAGTGCGGTGGTATTTGATTTTCATTGTAGTAGCAGTTGCTCTCATTTGTTTTAATGTTTATGATATGTATGACGGGTTTGGCGAAACCCTGCGCCAGTCGGTATTCCAAGTAGGCTCTATCATAACCACTACCGGTTATTCCACCACAGACTTTAATCTCTGGCCAGAACTTTCCAAAACCGTTCTGGTGATTTTGATGTTTGTGGGTGCCTGCGCCGGCAGTACCGGCGGCGGCATGAAGTTTTCCCGTATTATGGTTCTATTTAAAACGGTGCGGAAAGAAATTTGTCAATTTTTGCATCCTACCAGCGTGGCTAAGGTCAAGGTTGACGGTAAGACTGTCCCCCATGAAACCGTGCGTGCCATCAATGTGTTTTTTGTAGCATATATGTTAATTATGGCGGTTTCGATTTTGTTAATATCTCTGGATAATCATAGTACAATCACCAATTTTACCGCAGTAGTTTCTGCCCTGAATAATATCGGCCCCGGTTTGGATATGGTAGGACCTACCGGAAACTTTTCCGAATTTTCCGGGTTCAGCCAGTTGGTGCTGATTTTTGATATGTTGGCAGGCAGATTAGAAATTTTCCCCATTCTGCTTTTGGCACAAAGAGAAACATGGCAAAAATTTTAGGGTGATTTGAAAATGGAAAAATATAACACCAAAAGGGCGGCTAAAGCCCTTTTGGTGTTTTTATAGGGGAAAAGATCTTGCACGAACATAAAGTATGGTAATTTCCAGAAAATTTTACGTTTATACGTTTATCAGTATAAAAGTTTTGAAGAAAGGCTTGACCTTTTTTATGAGAAGTGATATAATTTATTGGATATTAACGTGGAATTTTGTGCATTTAATTACAAAGATAAGAGAGTGCTTTGATAGAAAGAGGAGAAGGAAGATGAAGAAAACTGCAGAAAATCAAAAGCAGCAGGAAAAGCAGAATCCGGCAATTCCGGCAGAAAAGAATCGTTCCGACAAAGTAAGAAGACAGGATAAAAAACATCCGATTCTGAAAGATGAGGAAAAGATTCTTTCTGATTTGTCGCCGTTCTATGTGAAAGAGGCATATAAAGCCCTTAGAACCAACATGATTTTTTCTTTGCCTGCCAAGCAAGATAAGGTGATTTTGATTAGCAGTGCCGGTGTGGCGGAGGGTAAAACCACCAGTTGTCTGAATATCGGTATTACCTTTGCAGAGGCTGGCATCAAGGTTTGTGTTGTGGATTGCGATTTGCGCCGCCCCAATGTAGGACGACTGCTTCGTACCAAAGGCAGACCGGGACTTAGTAACTATCTGGCACGAATGAATTCTTTGGACGAAGTCATCCGGCATAGCAAGTATGAAAATCTCGATATTATTTTTGCCGGAGATATTCCTCCCAATCCTGCCGAACTTCTCGCTTCGGATGAGATGGAAGAACTGCTCAAAGAACTGGGACAACGGTATGATTATGTCTTTGTAGATACCCCGCCGGTTAACGTAGTCACCGACGCTTCTTTGATTGCCAGCAAGACCAGCGGCGTTCTTTTGGTTGTCAATCAGCAAAGAACCAATAAATCGGATTTTGCTAAGGCAATTGCCCAACTGGAATTTGTCAAAGCAAAAGTGTTAGGCGCTCTTTATAATGGTGCCAAGGCAGAATTCGTTGGTGGCGGCTATAAATACAAATATAAGTACAAGTATGGATATCGTTACAGATATAAGAGAAAAGGCTATTACTATTATCACACCTATGGGGATACCGATGACAATGTAAGCGGGGAGGAAAACCATGGTTGATATCCACGCCCATCTTCTTCCTAAAATGGATGACGGAAGCAAAAGTGTGGCGCAAACCGCCGAAATGCTTACTTGCATGGGACAGCAAGGCGTGGAAACTGTGGTAGCAACTTCGCATTTTGATATGCGCAACGAAAACATTGAAAAATTTTTGCAAAGGCGAGAAAAATCCTATCAGTCTTTGAAAGAGGCTGGAGGAGATAGTCCCGAAATAATTCTTGGTGCTGAGGTGCTCTACTGTGGTGTAGGGCTTTCCCGTATTGAGGGGATCGAACGTCTTTGCATTGGCGATGGTCGGTATCTGCTTGTGGAAACCTTGGGTGGAAGATGGAAAGAATCCTTTGCAGACCACATGCAACATTTAATGTTAGAGCAGGATATTACTCCTGTCCTGGCACATATCGAACGGTATGTTTACAACCGGAAAAATCGGAAAATCTTAGGACAACTTCGTAATGCCGGAGCGGTGTCTCAAGTGAATGCGGAATTTTTTATCGAAAAGAGAACCCGCAGACGTGCAATACGATGGTTGAAAGACGGATTGATTGATGTTTTAGGGACAGATTGTCATAATTTGGATTCTCGGAAGCCAAATCTTGCGGAGGCAGCAAGAGTGATTACCGAATATGCAGGAGAGGAAATGCTGAGAAAGTTAATGAACAATGCCGGCAGAATCGTTGCTGGTGAAAATTTATAGGAGGGGTTGTTTGTGAAACTGTTGTGGCATATTACAAGAAACCGTTATATGGTTTTCTTTGATGTCATCTTCGTTGCGTTTTCTCACATTTTGGTAACCTTGCTGAACCAGAGGGGCTTTTTAGAGGAAATTGTCGAGCACGAGCCTTTCTTGACCATTGGATTGTTTTTATTCCCCTTAGTAATCTTTCTTTTTGGCGGCTACCGGATTTGCTGGATTTACGCCGGAACTAGAGATTATTGCCGAATCATTGGCGCATGTCTGACAGCCGGTTTGGTATTGGTGTTTTTGAGTTTTCTGGATCCTACTGAGGTTGTAGGAATTGAAAATAGTTCGATGCGGATGAATGTTGTAACATCGATGATTGCATTCAGTTTGATTTTAGGTTGCCGTATGGGAATCCGGGGTATCAGACGGATGATAGGAATTCTTGCGTCTTCTGATTACAGGGAAGATGCCAAGCGTGTGATTGTCATTGGTGCAGGTTCCCTGGCAGTTACCCTGGCGCGGGATATCACCATCAACAAAGACCTGAACTATGAAATTTTGGGTTTTGTGGATGATGATAAGTTAAAGCGCCGGATGCTGATACAAAATGCTGAGGTGCTGGGAGCCACAGAGGATATCCCTACTCTTTGTGAAAGATTGCATCCCGATGAATTGATTTTTGCGATCTCGCTGATTGACCCGGAAGAGAAAAAACGGATTTTGAATATCTGTGCCGAAACCAAGTGTGAATTAAAAATGGTGGCTGGCTTTGCGGAATCTCTGCTCAATCGCAGAAGTACCGATTTTCTTCGTAAAGTAGAGGTAGAAGACCTTTTGGGACGGGAAATGGTACAACTGGATAATAGCGTGATTGCCCAGGATATCCAGGACAAAGTAGTCATGGTAACCGGCGGCGGTGGTTCTATTGGATCCGAACTCTGCCGGCAGATCATGCGCTTTATGCCCAAACAACTGGTTGTTCTTGATATTTACGAAAACAATGTTTTTGAGTTGGAGAATGATTTGAGAGAAAAATTCCCTGATGGGAACATTTCTATTGTGATTGCATCTGTCCGTGATGAAATGCGGCTAATGCAGGTGTTTGAGGAGTACAAACCGGAGATCGTCTTCCATGCAGCGGCACATAAACATGTACCTATGATGGAAGCCAATGCTACCGAAGCCGTGAAAAATAACGTCTTTGGTACTTGGAATGCAACCCAATGCGCCAGCAAAACCGGTGTCAAGAAATTTGTGATGATTTCCACCGATAAAGCGGTGAATCCTACCAATATTATGGGTGCTACCAAGCGAATTTGCGAAATGATTATCCAGAGTATGCAAACCATAAGCGAAACAGAGTTTGTAGCAGTTCGGTTTGGTAACGTACTGGATTCTAATGGATCGGTATTGCCCAGATTCAAAAAACAGTTGAAAAAAGGCGGTCCTTTGACGGTAACCCATCCGGATATTACTCGGTTCTTTATGACTATTCCTGAGGCAGCGCAGTTGGTATTGCAGGCGGCAGCCTTTGCCAAAGGCGGAGAGATTTTTGTCTTGGATATGGGCAAACCTGTCCGGATTTATGATTTGGCAAGGAACCTCATTCAGTTATCCGGCTTGCGAGTAGGTAAGGATGTGGAAATTGTCTTTACCGGATTGCGTCCCGGAGAGAAACTCTATGAGGAACTTTTGATGAACGAAGAAGGTCTGGAAAAAACTGCTCATAACAAAATTTATGTTGGACAACCGATCTTTGATAGTGTCGAGGAATTGGAACGTAAATTAAAGATTTTGGAAGAAGCAGTGGAATCCGGTGACAATGATACCGTGCGTACCGTAGTTGCCCAGGTGGTTCCCACCTATCAAAAACCGCTTTATAAACCAGTAGAGCACTCCCAGGGAGAAGCAGAACCCATAGCGGTGAAGGAATAAAAGGAGGCATTGGTATGGCGGAAAAGAAAAAAAGAAAAATCCGCGTGATGATTCTTTGGGTCCTCCTCCTTGCCATTGTCATAGGAATAGGCACGCTGGTTCTGCTACAATGGAACAATATCCAGGCGGTGTGGGTTCGGTTTCAGTATAGTCAGGAAGAACGTCAGGCATTGCTGAACAGAAGCCAAGATGATATTCAAAAGATTTTAGATGATTTGAATTTATCTAATGTGACACCCCTGACATTGGAGCAGGAGTCCCTGTTAACCAGTGGTTCTCTTAGCGAAGAAGAAGCCTTACAATTGATTATGGGCAAAGAACAATCGGGTGGTACAGACTCGGCTGCTCTGGAACAACTAATGGCGAGAATTTATTTGCTCCGCTCTACTTTTGTGGGAAAGTTAGATGCGTTAGAAGCCCAGGCAAGACAGGAATATATTGAGAACGACGGCAATGTTGTTTTCAAAGAATTTGCCCAACGATTTTTAGGTCAGGGTACAGCGTTGGAGAGCCAATGCGACGCCCAGATGGAGCAGATTCTTGCTGAAATGAAACGAGAACTCATCAGAATCGGTAAGGATATGACACTGATTTCGGAGATTAGGACAACGTATGAAACAGAGAAGAGCGTCAAGAAAGCCGCTTTGTTAGAAAAGTATTGGTAAACGCGTGAGGAATCATGATGCATAGATGGAAAAAGTTTTTCTTATGGTTGGCGTTGCTTGGATTGTCCATATTAATCTTCGGTTTTTCCGGACAGAATGCGGCTGAGTCCACCGATGTCAGCCAAGGCTTACTGGCAAAGATTTTTGGATGTTTCCCTGGTTTTCACGGATTGTCCAAAGAGCAACAACTGGAACTGCTAATACAATATGATAAACCCATCCGTAAAACGGCACACTTTTTGATTTATGCTCTGCTTGGTTTCCTGGCAGCCTGCCAAAGCCAGCTCTATGATATGTATGGATTACGACAAACAAGGGTGGTTGTACCGGCGACGTTTTTGTATGCTTGTAGTGATGAACTGCATCAGCGGTTTGTTCCCGGCAGGAGCGGTCAGTGGTCCGATGTGTTTTTGGATACAGTGGGTGCCGTGACAGGATATTTGATTTTCCTGGGATTTTCCGGCCTTTGCCGAAAATTCCGAAACAAAAGAGAGTATAATTAACAAAACAATATATTGAATTTTAAGGAGGTCATTTTTATGAAAAAATTATTGGTAATTACCTTGGCTTTGGTGATGGTGCTTTCCTCTGTGTCTGTCTTTGCAGCAAAGACAGAGATTCAACCAACCACGCAGATAAATGTGCCGGCGGATTTGCAGGTTAGCCCTGATGCTACTACCTTTGTTGATCGTCTTGGCGTGCGAAGTGGAGAACAGATTGCTGTACGTGCAAGTCTTAATATGGAACCGGTGCGGAATCAGTTTAATGAAGACTATGACTGGGTTGTTGGACTTTTTCCAGGGGATACAGCTGTCCTGAATCGATTCCGCAACAACAGCACAGTAACCGGAAACTGGACCTTAACGTTGACATATCCTAGTGTATTGACTATACCGGATGCTGTCATCAACGGATCCAATATGGATGGTTTTAATGATGATGCAAAACTTATTTTTGCGGAGAGCGATGGCAGAATTTTCACTCCGGGAAACCCGAACAACACTTTGGTAATTTCGGTTAAAGTAAAGGACGGCATCACCGTTGGCTATTTAAAAGATAATTTGGCAACGGCGCTGGGTGACATGACTTTTACAGCGACGGGGGTTGTTGTGGCAAATGCCCGGAACTGTGAACTGCTTGGTACTATTTCCGGTACCACAAGAATTGAGTCAACCAGTCATTTTGTGGAGTATGACTTTGATGGTATCGACCTTGCAACCGGTGCAGCAGAGGTGAAAGCAGAACTGTATGTGAGAAGTTCCGGCGGTTATCGTCCTGTGCAACCCGAAGAGGAGGAACCTTCTGTTCCCTCTGATGGAGAGATTGATACAGAAAATGTTGCAGATCCCAAGGAAACCGGTGTGGCGGACCATTTGAATATTGAAGACCACATGATTTATCTGGAAGGTTATCCGGACGGCACCATTCGCCCGGAACACAATGTGACCCGTGCAGAGGCAACTACCATGCTTTATCGGCTGTTAAGACCGGAGGTTAGGGATGAAATCTTTACCACGGAGAATCAGTTTGGCGACGTAACAGAAGACCTTTGGTACAATAAGGCAGTATCTTCTATGGCAAAGGGCGGTTTTGTCAATGGCTATGAAGATGGCAATTTCTATGGTGACAATAGTATCACCCGGGCAGAGTTGGTTGCAATTGTAGCACGTTTTGCCAAGGTCAATGAGGGTGACGCTACCTTCACCGATGTGGATGACTCTCACTGGGCATACGAGAATATTGTTACCGCAGTAGCAAACGGCTGGATTAATGGCTACGAAGACGGCAGTTTCAAACCGGAACAGTATATCACCCGTGCCGAGGCGGCGACAATCATCAACCGCGTTCTAAGCCGTGGTGTTAAGGAAGAAGGCTTGATGGATGGCGTTCGGGTATGGCCGGATAATCCGGAGGATGCTTGGTATTATTATGAGATGGTGGAAGCCACCAACGAACATGATAATAACAATACCAGACCCAATGAAATTTGGGAGGCCTTGGATATCGTTTATCACTATGACATCGAACATTACGAGAGACCGTAAGAGAAACGAAAAGAGGCTGTGGCATTTGCCACAGCCTTGTTTTTTTGGGGTGGAGAAAAATAAAAATCCCGTCTTACGACAGGATTCTCTTTTGGTGACTCCTAGGGGATTCGAACCCCTGTAGCCGCCGTGAGAGGGCGGAGTCTTAACCACTTGACCAAGGAGCCATATTAAATTGTCCCCCGTGTGTAAAACCCGTGTAAAATACACGGGTTTTAAGGGTGGTAGCGGTAACTAGATTCGAACTAGTGACACTACGGGTATGAACCGTATGCTCTAGCCAACTGAGCTATACCGCCATGTAGCTTGTCCAAAGACAAAAAATATGATATCACAAATTTGCCACAATGTCAATAGAAAAAATAAAAAATATTGTATTTATTTTATGACATAAAAACAGGGAAGACATAATGCTTCCCTGTTTAAGTTTCAAAATATTTTTAGGACAAATCCTCTACATAGAGTTCTCTTACGCCGTTTTCATTTGCAGCAGCCTTTGGTGCTGCATCACGGGTTTCAAAGAACTTCTTCGCAACCTGTGGGAACAAGGCATAGCTGAGAATGTCTTCTTCGCATTTTGCCATACCCTTTGTTTCCTCGGTGTACTTGGCAAGTTCAGGTTCAATAAGGTCTGCAGGTCTTACTGTGATAACCTCGTCATCACCGATTGCCATTTTGCGGACTTCTTCGTTCACCTTGCCGGGAAGAAGACCATACTCACCACGGAGGAGACCCTTTGATTCCTTTGAAATCATCTTATATCTGCCCATAAGCACGTTGAGAACCGCCTGGGTTCCAACAATCTGGCTGGTGGGAGTTACAAGGGGAGGATAACCAAAGTCTTCACGAACTCTGGGAACCTCTGCCAGAACCTCGTAATATTTATCCTCGGCATTTGCCTGCTTGAGCTGTGAAATCAAGTTTGACAGCATTCCACCGGGAACCTGATAAAGAAGAGTGTTTGAATCCACGTTCAAAACCTTGGGGTCAAGGGTTCCTGCCTCTTTCATCTTTGTCGCAATTCCTCTGAAATGACTTGCTGCATCGCTGAGGAGCCCAAGGTCAAGGCCTGTATCCCTCTCTGTGCCGCGAAGTGTTGCAACAAGGCTCTCTGTTGAGGGGTTTGATGTGCCGTTTGCCATTGGTGAGAGCGCACAGTCAACAATATCAACCCCTGCCTGAATTGCCATAAGGTTTGTCATATCACCTGTTCCTGCTGTGTTGTGTGTATGCAGGTGAATGGGAACACCAACCTTCTCTTTCAGCTTTTTAACAAGGCTGTATGCACTGTATGGGAGCAAAAGGTTTGCCATATCCTTGATACAGATTGAATCTGCACCCTTTTCTTCCAGTCTGCAAGCCAAGTCCACAAAGTAATCCTCGTTGTGAACAGGACTTTCGGTATAGCTGATTGCAGCCTCCAGATGACCGCCATAATATTTTACATATTTGATTGCAGCCTCTAAGTTTCTTGGGTCATTAAGTGCGTCAAACACACGAACCACATCAATACCATTCTCGATTGACTTCTTGCAGAACGCCTCTACAACATCGTCTGCATAATGCTTGTAGCCCAGAATGTTCTGTCCACGGAAGAGCATCTGCAGCTTTGTGTTGGGAAGATGTTTCTTGAGAGTTCTCAGTCTTTCCCATGGGTCTTCGTTCAAAAATCTCATACATGCATCAAAAGTCGCACCGCCCCAGCATTCCAAAGACCAGTAACCAATCTTGTCAAGGGTCTCAAGAGCAGGAATCATATCCTCTGTTCTCATACGGGTTGCCGCCTGAGACTGATGAGCATCACGAAGAATTGTATCTGTAATATATACTTTTGACATAATTCTATTTTCCTTTCTTTAGTTTTGGGAGAGGGCACAGAATGTACCCTCATAAAATCTGTATTTTAGCCAAAGAGTGCTATAAGAACTCCGGCTGCGATTGCAGAACCGATAACCCCTGCAACGTTGGGGCCCATAGCGTGCATAAGCAGGAAGTTTGACGGATTTTCTTTTTGTCCAACAGTTTGTGAAACACGAGCCGCCATAGGAACAGCAGAAACGCCGGCTGAACCCATAAGAGGATTGATTTTGTTCTTCAGGAACAAATTCATAAACTTGGCAAGAAGAACACCACCTGCTGTACCAACACCAAACGCAACCACACCTACAATAATTATTGCCAAGGTCTTTGGCGCAAGGAATGTCTCTGCTGTTGCTGTTGCACCAACAGAAATTCCAAGGAATATTGTAACAATGTTCATCAGCTCGTTCTGTGCAGTCTTTGAAAGTCTTTCTGTTACGCCACATTCTTTTGCAAGGTTACCAAGCATAAGCGCACCAACAAGAGGTGTAGCAGAAGGAACAAGAAGTGCAACAAAAACAGTAATTGCAATAGGGAACACAATCTTTTCGGTTTTTGAAACTTCACGGAGAGGTTTCATTATTATCTGACGTTCTTTCTTTGTCGTAAGAAGCTTCATAATTGGTGGCTGGATTACAGGAACAAGAGCCATGTAAGAATATGCCGCAACAGCGATAGGTCCTAAAAGGTGAGGAGCAAGTCTTGTTGTAACAAAAATTGCGGTAGGACCGTCAGCGCCGCCAATAATACCTGTTGATGCAGCCTCCGCAGATGTAAATCCGAAGAGAGATGTTGCCGCAACATATGTGATAAAGATACCAAGCTGTGCCGCAGCACCCAAAAGAAGGCTCTTGGGGTTTGCAATCAGCGGACCAAAGTCTGTCATAGCACCAACACCAAGGAATATAAGGCAAGGATAAATTCCCAGCTTAACGCCAAGGTAGAGATAGTCAAGCAGTCCCGGATTTGCAGAATTTGATGCGGGGAACAAGTTCCAATGAACATGTCCGTCTGCAAAAAGCTCCTCGTGGAACAT
>JAZSKV010000032.1:0-6224 GCA_045534975.1 Ructibacterium sp.
GCCTTTGATGAGAGAATTTTGAAAATGCAGTAAGAAAACGGGAGTATCTTCGTGGCATCTAAACAGTTCGGCACCACCATAGCAAAAAGCACCCAGCAGGGTGCTTTTTGTTTGGTGCAATTATTGGAGGGTCGTACGACACTCCATGACACTTCTTTTGTGTTAGGATAAAATAAAAAACACTAAAAGGAGAATTGAAAATGTCAAAAGAAAATTAAAACAAAAAATATGACGGACAAAACAGATGCAGGAGATGTGACAGACCACTCAGTGACCCAAATGATATTTACGGCTGGCGTTGTGCCGAGATCGTAGGCCTTGGGGGAGGTGATAAGTATAACGAGATAGTGAGTATGCTTGACGAAAATTCTTTAAACAGGTATAATGATTATGTATCAACCTATCTTGTAGGGGATGATAAATCATTTTCTAATAATAGTGGCAAAATTGAAAAAGTCGCGTGGATGGATTCTGTAAAAGAAGGCACAGAGTGGGTAAGTAAAAAATTGGAATCTGCATTTAATCAGTATAAAAATGCATTAACATGGGTATGGGGTGAAGCAAATGAAATACAAAAATCCCTGCAACGAAAGTTTTGGCAGATTGGTGCACAAGAATACTTAAGAGAAGGAAAGGGATATTTAACATCTGCATGGATGCTCGAACATTCTCTTCAGGATAATCCGAGTGATATATGGAGAGGTAATGATTCGAGAATTGCATATTTAATGAATCATGATTCGGCATATCTGCAAGAATTAGATAAAGCAATTGCAGAAGCAGAAAATGAGAAAAGAGATTGGATGGATAATAAGAAAATCATTGTCACCTTTGACACAGGAGATTTGTATTATTCACTACATACAAATACTATATATCTTAACGGATATAGGAGAGAAGATGGAAAGTGGATTGTTAATGCAAGAATGAATGATATATATGATTTTACAAGAATTACATCGTTTATGGGAGACGAAGAATACGAATGGTCAAAAGAAATTGGATTAGGAACGATTGCTAATGATGTTGCGGTTGTTTCACAAAAGACGGGTGCAATACAGCCGTATAATGTTACGGTTGATTTTTGGACGACGAGGTGATTTGTGTGAAAAATAAAAAGAAAAAAATGATAATTTCATTTGTTGTTGCCGGTATTATTGTTGTTTTTATAGTGCGTAATTTTGTTCTGCATATAGCCGATAAGATAATCTTTGATTTGGCTACTCAAAATAATACGCCACAACAAAAGGCAGAACAAAAAGCTTTTCAAGAAGAAATGCCACTTTTGGGAAGAATATTTTGGAATTCGATAATTATACAGCTTGACAAAGAGGAGGCTGAACGGGAAAAAAGAATAGAAGCTGGCTTGCCTATCCGCGGAAAAGATACGGTATTAATTTGGCGGGATAAATATGATATTTGCAAATCATCAAATACAAAGTTGTTGATGATTTACATAGATGGAGACGAGCAAGTAGTGTTAGGCAAAGTAACGGATCATTATATTTATAATAAAACTTTATATGTGCTTTCTGATGATGGATACGCAGTGATAGATAACGAAAACAATTGTCGTGTTTTTATTTTTACGCCAAAAGAGGAGCTTGAGTATTCAACGCAGCATTATGGTTCTATAGAGGATGAACACGTTAAATATCTATCATCATACGAGGAATTCTCAGGGAGTGAGAGAGAAATTTTTGAAAAATTGGGGGAATAATTGTTTAAAACGTGGCATCTAAATCATTCGCCTCTTCCAAAAGAAAAGGACACCAAAGGGTGTCCTTTTCTTTTGTTTGCAAGTTTTTTGTATTAAAATAATTACACGTTGAATTTTTTCTTAATTTTAGGTGCAATAAGAGCAAGGACAACTGTTGTAATAATCATTTCCGGTATCATATAGGAACCGTTGTAAATTAGGGCATATAAAGGTATACAATCGGTATCGGCAAATGCACCCCAGATTAAAAGTCCCGAAAGTACGTGCATGATGTACCTCAGGCCGGTAACGATGGTTCCGCTTAAAGGAATTGCCCAGGGTTTATTGCCCATGAGTTTTACAAAGAAATCGGCAAAACCCAAGATGGTAAAAGCGATGACATAATCAAGCATTATCACGCCTATAAAACTGAAAAAAGTTGTTGCAGGCGGAAGATAAAAGTCTGTCATCATTTGAATAAGCGAGAACACAAAGCCGGAAGCAAGTCCCCATTTTGTGCCCAAGATTACCGAAACAAGAATGATGGGAACCATACTAGCAATGGTAATGTATCCGCCCTGTGTCCAGGGCGCAGGCAGCAACTTGGATACCAGTATCAATGCGAATGCGAGTGCTGTAAGCATAGCACTCAAAGTTAATTTTTTTGCTTTTGTCATAAAGACACTCCTTATGTATAAAATTAACTGAATACCGAACTTGTGATTTTGGATTAGGTATAAAAAAGGAGATTACCTAAAAAGATAATCTCCGAAACTTGCAATTTTAATATTTTCCTACGCCGGCATTATCCGTATCAGGTTCATGGGTCGGAATGCACAATTCCCTCT
Organism: Ructibacterium sp.; assembly: GCA_045534975.1. Lineage (GTDB taxonomy): Bacteria > Bacillota > Clostridia > Monoglobales > Monoglobaceae > Ructibacterium. Next base: position 2,548 of record JAZSKV010000032.1, read on the forward strand.
CAGCCTTTTTGAAAGCTCCCCCAATATTCAGTTTTAATCATTTTATCATGAATGTCGTTCCTTGTCAATAAGATTTTTTCGTTACGCAAATTGATATTTCTATGGTATAAAGAACGATTGCATCTATATGCTTTGCCACTTTTCATGCATAAGACGCATAAAAACCAGCCAGCCGGGCATGATAAGGGTATCATAAAAGAAACGGATGGTGATTGGGATGATAGAAGAAGATACCATAAGACTGCTCAGGGAATGTGATGCCGGAGTGAAGATGGGGATCTCTTCCATTGAAGATGTTTTAGAGTATGTGGACGATGACCAGTTTGAGAAACTTCTTACCGATTGCAAGAACGAACACGAAACCTTAGACCGGGAAATCCAGGAACTTTTGGACCGATATCAGGACGAGGGGAAAGAACCGGCTGCCCTTGCCAAGGGAATGTCCTGGATGAAAACCAATGTAAAACTGGCCATGAACGAATCCGATAAGACTATTGCGGATTTGATGACCGACGGCTGTAACATGGGTGTGAAATCCCTGCACAAGTATTTAAACAAATACAAAGCCGCCGATGAAACTTCAAAAGATATTGCCAAACGGCTGATTAACTTAGAAGAACGGCTGACCATTGATATCCGTGAATATCTTTAAAGCAGCAATGCCCCTCGGGATACCGGGGGGCATTGACAAAGTCTTCTACCTATGTTATAATCCTATCATCTGATAGAAAGGATGTGTGAATCAGGTATGGAGGACGGTAATCCTGACGATACCAGCCGAACCAAAAAGTGCATAAATGATTGGATTTGGACGAGGCAAAACACCTACTTGCGGTTGTAGGGGTTTGTTTGGTCTTTTTTTGTTTTTATGAATTTTTGTTTTGGAGGATATTATGGAACATTCCATTTGGTTTATGATAGGACTACAATTATTCTTGATTGCCCTCAACGCTATTTTTGCCTGTGCGGAAATCGCTGTGATTTCGATGAACGATAACAAGATGGAGAAGATGGCAGAAGAGGGAGATAAACGGGCGATTCGCCTGGTCAAACTCACCAGCCAGCCGGCACGGTTTTTAGCAACCATTCAGGTTGCCATCACCCTGTCCGGGTTTTTGGGCAGTGCATTTGCGGCGGAGAACTTTTCCGGTGTCTTGGTGGATTGGCTTTTGAGACTTGGTGTGCCTTTGCCGGCGGAGGTCTTAAACTCGGTGGCGGTGGTGCTGATTACCATTCTGTTATCCTATGTAACGCTGGTTCTGGGCGAACTGGTGCCCAAACAGATAGCCATGCGCAAGGCAGAGTCCCTGGCGCTGAGCATGTCCGGGTTCATCAGGGGCGTTGCCAAGATTTTTGCACCCTTGGTTAGTTTGCTCACGGTTTCTACCAATGGCGTTCTGCGGCTTTTGGGGATTGACCCTGATGCAGAAGAAGAACAGGTCAGCGAAGAAGAAATCCGGATGATGGTGGATGTAGGCAGCGAAAAAGGTGCTATTGATAGCGAGGAACGGGAGTTTATCCAGAACGTTTTTGACTTTGATAATATGTCGGTAGAAGAACTGATGACCCACCGTACCGAGGTGACCTTGCTGGATACCGAGGATTCTATCGATGCCTGGAAAGAAACCATTTTTGATACGAGATATACATACTATCCCGTATGTAATGGAACGCCGGACCAGATTATCGGCGTCTTAAACACCAAAAAATATTTCCGGTTAAAAGAAAACACCATGGAAGCCATTATGGAACAGGCGGTCTCTCCTGCTTATTTTGTGCCAAACACCTTAAAAGCGGACAGCCTTTTCCGGAATATGAAACGAGAAAAGGTAGGTCTTGCCGTGGTCCTGGACGAGTATGGCGGAATGGAGGGCATCATCACCATTAAGGACTTAGCAGAAGAATTGGTAGGAGATTTGGAAGATGATGTCACCGAGGTAGAGGAAGAATTGGTCATGGAAGAAATCGAACCGGATACTTGGAGGGTAGACGGCGGTGTTATGCTGGAAGATTTGTCTGAAACCGTTGGGGTTGATATTTTCAGCGAGGAATATGACACCTTGCATGGCTTGATTTTCCATATGGAGGGGGCGGTTCCGGAGCCGGGAACCGTTGTGGAGGTAGAGAATTTGGAAATCCATGTGGATGAGATGCAGAACAATCAGGTTAAGCATGCTACCGTCATCAAGAAAACGGTAGAAGAAACCGTAGAGGAAGAGTAACCAAAAAAGACCTTGTGTCTACAAGGTCTTTTTTTACTATTCTATTTCCCCGATTAATCGTTCGTTTGTGTAATCTGTGAAAGACACCATCACGGATTTTCCGCTCATATCCTCCGGCGCGGCAACCAAAACATCCATGTAATTGGGGGTGGTGCCATGCCAGAGTTCTCCCTCTTGTTGCTCTAAAAGGACCGGGAGAGTTTTGCTGATATAATTACGGTAAAAACTTTCTTTCATGTGGGCGGCAAGGGATAACATGGCTTGGGTTCTCTCGGCTTTTACGTTCTCTGCCACCTGATTGGGAAACTTCTCTGCCGCTGTCCCTTTCCGGATGGAATAGGGGAAGATGTGCATTTGAGAGAAGCCAATTTCTTTGCAAAAATCATAGGACAACTGAAACTCGACGTCGGTTTCTCCAGCAAAGCCCACCATCAAGTCAGTGGTGATGGCAGTATCAGGAATTTCCTGTCGCAGCAGGGAAACCGCTTTGCGATAGTCCTCGGTGGTATAGTGCCGCCGCATTCTCTCTAAGGTGGCGTTACAACCGCTTTGCAAAGACATATGAAACTGGGGACAGAGTTTAGGCAGATTCTTGGCACGGTTCACAAAGCCCTCGGTAATCATTACCGGCTCTAAAGAGCCTAAGCGAATCCGGGAAATGCCTTGGATCTGATGGACTGCCTCAATCACATCAATTAAGCCGATATTTTCCTCCAAATCCTTACCATAAGAGCCGATATGGATGCCGGTTAGCACCACTTCGCCGTACCCCTCTTTCCCCAGTGCGGCGGCTTCTTCCCGAATTTTCTCTAAGGAGCGGGAGCGGACCGGACCCCGAGCAAAGGGGATGATGCAGTAGGAACAAAAATTATCACAACCGTCTTCAATTTTTAAATTGGCACGAACCCGGCTTTGACTATGGGTGACGGTCAGTTCTTCGTAGACATGTTCTTTTAGAATATTCTCTACGCAGTCCGTCTTTTTGCCTTGGAGTGCCGCCTCGGCAAGTTGTACAATCCGGTTACGGTGTTTATTGCCAAGGAGGATATCCACATCCATCTCGCTGCGGAGTTTTTCTGCCTCGGTCTGGGCAAGACAACCGCAAACTGCCAAAATTGCATGGGGAAATTCCCGGCGGATTCGCCGGATTTGTTGCCGGCTTTTTTTGGCACCGGTTCCCGTGACGGTACAGGTGTTGATGACGTAGATATCGGCATCTTTTTCTTGGGTGACAACATGGCCGGCTTCCCGGAAAAGGGTAGCCATAGCCTCGCTCTCATATAAATTGGTTTTGCAGCCTAAGGTGATAAATTTAACAGTTATTTTCAACACATCCTTATAGCATCCGGCGATTTTTGATGAAAAACCGCCCTGCATTATCTATATTGCATAAAATCATGAAAATAAAATCATAGAATAATTATATAATTTCTCATTGACTAATGCAAGAAAAAA
>JAZSKV010000074.1:0-5617 GCA_045534975.1 Ructibacterium sp.
ATATCAAGATAATGAAAAAATACTTTGGATTTGGGGGACTAACTACCTGGAGAAATATTCCTGCCAGTATGATTATGTTTTCACCAAGCATATGTTGCCCTGTGGCTGGGCTTCCTGGGGTAAAAAATTTCTAAAGTATTATGATGGTGAGTTGGATCTTTATAACAAGGAAAGTAAAGAAGAATTGAGAAAGGCGTATGACTCGGAGAAAATGTATCGTTATGATATTTCCCGATTTGACGTGGAAGTAAAACGAAAAAAAGAGAAACGTCCTTTTTGTTCCTGGGATTATCAAATGGCGTTTTCTATTCGATATCACAATTTGTTAGGGATTGTTCCCTGTCATAATCAAATTTGTAATATTGGCGTAGATGCTAATGCAACACATGGAGGAAATGCCTTTAATAATGTAATGACAAAAAGATTTTGCGGGATTCGTTCTTACCCGATTTCTTTTCCATTAAGGCATCCGGAAGTCATAGAAATCGATCAGAAGTTTGAGAAAAAAACCACGCGAATTGTAATCCCTCCCAAAATAGTTCCGAAAGAACTATTATCAAAGACGTTGCGATGGATTTTTCGCGTGCCGACAGGAACCTCTTTGAAAAAATATTTGTGTGATGCAATAAAAAGATATTAATCTGTAGCGGTGAAACGTTGCAAAATAAGACGCATTGGGGATGTAGCGTGCGATAGAAAGGAAGAGTTTGACGGGTGAATAAAAAGCAGTTGGCGATTAATATGCTGGCAAGTATATTAAATTTTGTGATTAGTTTTGCAATCAATATTGTGTTATCGCCTTATATTATTGGAACCCTTGGCAAAGAAGCCTACGGATTTTTCAACCTGGGGACGCAATTTATCTCCTATGCGACAATTATCACGGCGGCACTAAATTCTATGGCAAGCCGCTTTATCACCATTAAAATTCACCAAGGTGATAAAATAGGGCGGGATAAATATTTTAGTTCGGTTGTGGTTTCCAACGTGGTGTTATCCGCAGTCCTTGCCGTTCCGTGTTTCCTTTTAGTTTTGTTTTTGGAAAAACTGTTATCCGTGCCGGCCAATATTGTTGTTGATGTAAAATTGTTATGGGGGTTTCTTTTTATCAACTTTATCATCAGCATTATCACCAATGTGTATAACGTGGCTACCTTTGCAACAAACAGGCTCTATTTAACATCGATCAGGAATGTGGAAAGCGGTTTGTTGCGCATAGCGATTATTACAGTTTTGTTTGGCTGCTTTCACCCGGCTCTTTGGTATTTGGGGGTGGCAAGTGTTTTGTGTACCTTGTATAGTGTCGGCTATAGCGTTTATTACAGCAAGAAGTTTTTGCCTGATGTCAAATGTAGTAGAAAGCACTTTGATATCCAATGCGTAAAAGATTTATTATCTTCGGGGATTTGGAACTCTTTTACTCAATTATCCACGGTGCTTAATAACGGACTTGATTTGTTAATTGCCAATATGTTTATTAGTTCTGCGGCGATGGGAACCTTGTCTATCTCAAAAATGCTGCCGACTTATTTTGGACAGGTGTTGGCTTTGTTTGCATCAACATTTTTGCCGGAACTTACCAAAAACTATGCGCAAAACAACAGGGAATTACTCTTAAAAAACATCGATTTTGCTCGGAAAATTATGACAACCATTACCTCTATGATTGTGGCTATATTGTTTGTCAATGGTGAGGATTTTTATCGGCTTTGGGTGCCGGGGGAAAATGCGTTTACCATTCATATTGTGGCAATTGCAGGTCTTTTTATGTATGTTTTCATCGGTTCTCTGTCAACTTTGGCAGATGTTATTGTGGTTGCCAACAAACAAAAAATGGTTGCGATTACCTATTTTATGGCAGGGGTTTTAAACGTTGGTATTGTAATGGTTCTTCTCTCGTTGGTTGATAAAGGCATAATCGCAAGTGTGTATTTGAATCAAGAAACCTTAAAATTGATTGTGATTTCGGGCGTTAGTTGTATGATAGCCATTGTTCGAAATATGCTTTTTACACCCATCTATGCAGCAAAATGTCTAAAAACCAAATGGTACAGTTTTTATAAAACACTATGGAAAAGTATTATGAGTACCATTTTAATTCTGGTGGCAGGCTATGGGATAAAACCTCTTTTGCCGGAGATTCATACCTGGTTGGGATTCTTTTTAAATTCTATTGTCCTTGCGGGTGTTGGCTTGTTGATAAATGGGTTTCTCCTATTTGAAAAAGAGCAAAGAGCAACCTTGATTACCGGCGCGAAATCTTTTCTTTGCAAAAAGAAACAAAGTTAAAAGTGCCGAAAGGAGTTTTGTTATGAAAAAGGCGGGCTTAGCAACATGCTTTATTGACAACTACGGGGCTTGTTTGCAGGCATATGCATTGCAGACCAAAATAGAAGAATGTGGATACCAGACAGAGATTATCAATTTTAGGGAACCGAGAGGCTACCGAAAAGGGACTTCCCTGAAACATACGCTGTTCTATCGCCCCTTTTTTGTGAAGTTGTTGGGAATATATAACAAGAAGTATACAGGGGCGTTTGCTAGAAATGTTCATTGTGAAAATTTCAGAAGAAAATACTTAAAACTTAGTGAACCTTACTGCACCATGGAGGAACTATATCAAGCCAAGATGGATTATGATGCTTATGTCTGTGGCAGTGATCAAATTTGGAATCCTTTGTTTTATGGCGGAAACAACAAAGCCTACCTTTTGGATTTTGCCCCACCGGGAAAGAAAAAAGTTTCCTATGCACCTAGCATCGGCCTGGGAAGGTTTCCGGAGGAATATAAAGAGGAGTTCAAAAAACTGTTAGGAACATTCCATGCATTATCTGTCCGGGAATTAGCAGGCAAGGAAATCATAAATGATGTTGGCTATGAGGCAACAGTGGTGTTAGACCCGACGCTACTTGTGGAAAGCGATGAGTGGGAAAAGATTCTAAAGCCGGTTAAGGTAAGAGATCCATATATTTTTTGTTATCTTTTTGGTGACAGGCCATATATCGGGGCGGTGGTGGAAGAATTTGCAAAAAGAACCGGGTTAAAGGTGGTTTGTATGCCTTTTACCAAGCGGGAAGAAGAAAGTGACTATGTTAAAATTTATGATGCCGGACCACAGGAGTTTTTATGGTTGATTAAGAATGCAGAACTTGTTCTTACGGATTCTTTTCATGCAACGGCGTTTTCCGCCAATTTCAATACACCGTTTTATTCTCTGCTGCGCAATACCGACAAGGATGAAATCAATATGAATTCCAGAATTTTTAGCATATTGGACCTTTTGGGATTACAAGATCGCATCATTGCATCGGAAAAAGAAATTCCCAACGAAGAAAAGATGGGGATTGATTTTACCGAAGCAAATCGACGGTTGCAGGAAAAAAGAAGAGAGGATTTTGGTTTTCTTAAAGAGGCGCTGGGAGGATAATATGGATAAAATTTGTAGTGAGGCTATATGTTCGGGTTGCGGTGCGTGTGTCAATGGCTGCCCAAAAGATTGTATCGCATTACAAGAAGATAACGATGGTTTTTTACAACCGGTCATTGATTATGCTTTATGTATTGATTGCAAAAAATGTGTGGCTGTTTGCCCGCAAAATCACAGGGGAACGTTGCAAAAGAGACAACCGCAAAGTATATACAAATGCCGAAGCCAAAAGGAAGAGATTTTGAAAAGGGCAACCTCTGGGGGTATCTTTTCCGAACTTGCTCTTTGGATATTTCAAGAGGGCGGAGTAGTTTTCGGTGTGGAAATGAATGAAGGGTTTTCTGCTGAACATTCCTGTGCTACCGGGGTGGAAGAATTGAAGCGGCATAACGGGTCTAAATATATTGGTAGCGATACGGGGAGAATGTTTCGATCAGCAAAAAATTATTTGGAGCAAGGAAAACCGGTGCTGTTTTCCGGATGTCCTTGCCAAATCGCGGGACTATATAAGTTTTTAGGGAAAGATTATGAAAATTTATACACGGTGGACTTTGTTTGCCATGGTGTGGGGTCGGCCAAGATATTCCAAAAATATATAAAAAAATTAGCAGAGGACCACGGTGGCACTATTCGGGAAATAAAATTCAGAGATAAGGAAAAAGGATATAGGAATACCTCATTTTCTTTTGTAGTAGAAAGAGAAGGAGAAACGGAAAAAATCTATTATCCGTCCTATCAAAATACCTTCGGAAAAATGTTTGCCGATGGAAAAATTAATCGGGAAAGTTGTTACACCTGTTTTTATGCATCCACAGAACGGGTAGCAGATATTACCCTTGCTGATTATGTAGTTGATTTATCAGAGGATGAAAAGGAGTTAGGTTGTTCCTTGGTTTTAATCAATACGGAAAAGGGAGAAAATCTTTTTGAGGTGATTAAAAAGGCCATAGTCGTTCAAAAACTTTCTTTGGAACAAGCACTTTTTGCTCAGCAACGGCTGAAAAGCCCCACAAGGAAATCAAAACATAGAGAGAAGATTTTTCGGGATGTTGACAGAGTTCCATTTGATAAGTTTGCAGAAAAATGGGTGAATGCCAAAGAGATTAGCGTGCTGGAACAGATCGCGAGAAAAGGATATAAACTTATTAGAAAATGTATTACTTTGGGTAAATAAAGACCCGAGGAAAAATAAAAGGGAAAAGCGGAGGAGATAACATGTCATTATTCAAAGACAAAACATTACTGATTACCGGTGGAACGGGGTCTTTTGGCCATGCGGTTTTGAACCGGTTTTTAGCCACCGATATCGGTGAAATCCGGGTATTCTCCCGGGATGAAAAAAAGCAGGATGATATGCGACACGATTATCAGGCAAAGATGCCGGAAGTTGCCAATAAAATTAAGTTCTATCTCGGCGATGTCCGGGATTTGCAGTCGGTGAAGAATGCTATGCATGGGGTGGATTATATCTTCCACGCAGCGGCTCTCAAACAGGTTCCCTCCTGTGAGTTCTTCCCGGTAGAAGCGGTGAAAACCAATGTTCTGGGCACTGACAATGTGCTGACTGCCGCCATTGAAGAGGGCGTGAAAAAGGTTATCTGCCTGTCTACCGATAAAGCGGCCTATCCGGTCAATGCCATGGGTACCTCTAAGGCAATGATGGAGAAAGTTGCCGTGGCAAAGGCAAGAACGGTGGACCCGGCAAAGACCAGCATCTGCTGTACCCGTTACGGCAATGTTATGTGCAGCCGTGGCAGTGTCATTCCCCTCTGGATTGACCAGATTAAAAAAGGAGAAGCGATTACTGTTACCGAGCCTGCCATGACCAGATTTATCATGTCTTTGGAAGAGGCAGTAGACTTGGTGCTCTTTGCCTTTGAACACGCAGAAAGCGGTGACATTATGGTACAAAAGGCTCCGGCTTGTACCATTAAAACCCAGGCAGAGGCAACCTGTGAACTCTTCGGCGGAGATAAAGATAAGATTAAGATTATCGGCATCCGTCACGGGGAGAAGATGTATGAAACTCTTCTCACCAACGAAGAATGTGCCAACGCTATTGACATGGGCGATTTCTATCGGGTTCCCGCAGATAATCGCGGTCTGAACTATGACAAATATTTCAAAGAGGGCGATGTAGAACGTGTTACCCTGTCGGAATTTAACTCTAATAATACCGATCTTTTGTCA
>JAZSKV010000037.1:0-3365 GCA_045534975.1 Ructibacterium sp.
TCATGAATCGCCCCTACAAACGAAACATTCCATTATAGCCAATGTAGTAGGGTATTTAAAGATGAATACATCCAGAAAAATTCACACAGTATATCCGGAAAAGAACATTTGGCAAAGATCTTTTCATGACCATATTATCCGCGGTAAACGAGATTATGAAAAGATCAGAGATTATATAGAAACCAATGTTTTAAGATGGAAATACGATTGTTTTTATTAATACACAAAAAGCACCCGATGGGGTGCTTTTTATTTTGCAAAATATTCTTTCGCAGTTTGTTTGTCACGCTCTAACTGTTCCTGCAAACGCTGGATATCCGGGAATTTCTCAATCTCCCGGATTCTTTTATGAAACCCAACGGCAATCTTCTTTCCATACAAATCGCCAGTATAATCTAATAAATGGGTTTCAATATATCCATCGCCGGTTTCCACGGTGGGTCTTGTGCCCACATTGGTGATAGAGGGCTGCCAAACACCACCTACCTGCGTTTCAGTAATGTACACTCCAAAGCCAGGTAAAATCTGTCCCTTGGGAAGTGCCAAATTGGCGGTGGGAAAGTTCATGCTTCTGCCTATTTGATTGCCGGAAGAAACCTTCCCCTCTATGGCAAAGATTCTGCCAAGGCAGACATTTGCCTCTTCCATCTCCCCCTTTTCGATTAACTGCCGGATCCGGGTGCTGGAAACCACCTCGCCCCCTTGCTCTACGCAGGGAACGCTGCAAACTCGGATGCCAAGAGGCTCGCCCAATTCTTTTAGGGTCTGGATATCCCCCACGCCGCCTTTACCGAAACGGTAATTAAACCCGGCGGCAACCAGTGATGCCCCCAACTGTTTCTTTAAGCAATCCTGCACAAACCGCTCCGGCGGGCATTTTAGGTATTTCTCGGTGAACCGCCTTGCGATTGCCACTTCCACGCCCAATTCTTCTAACAGGCAAAGTCGTTGTTCCAGGGAATAAATATGGGGAATTTCTTTCCCCAAAAGGACACTTTTTGGCTGGTTGATAAAGAAATAAACCAAGGGCGTCATGTCCTCGGCTTTTGCGGTTTCTACCACCTTTTGGATGATTGCCTGATGACCCCTATGCAGGGCATCAAAACATCCTAAGGCCACCGCCGTATTTTGAAAAGTTGTGCCGATTTCCCAAAGCACATCTTCCTGTTCTGGTAAAAAAACCTGCACAACATTCCCTCCTATTCTTGATAAAATGTCTTTGTGATCACAAGCACACCATCTTGGGCATGGGAAATGGTGAGAAAGTTTCCCATCTCATCATAGACCCGATAGGTGATGCCCTCTTCCATGCCCGGAGTGCTGACCCGGACACCATTTTTGACCAGTTCTGCTTTTCGCTTGGATAAGGTCAAATCAGGTAGTTCTTGGAATACTTGGTCGATAGGTGTTAAAAACGAGGTATCCCCTTGTTCCATCAGGGATTCCACTTCTTCTAAGGTTACCGCACCGTTCAGAGAAAACCGTCCCGACTTGGTACGGCAGAGTTCTGCCATATGGGCAAAACAACCTAATTTTTCGCCGATATCCTGACACAGGGTCCGGATATAGGTTCCTTTGGAACAAGCCACCCGCATAGTGAACCAGTTTTCTGGTATATTGATCTCCAGAATCTCAATTTCATCAATGGTTACCGATCTTGGTTTTCGCTCTACCGTCTGTCCGGCTCTTGCCAGTTCGTAGAGTTTTTTTCCGTTTTGCTTAATGGCAGAATACATGGGAGGAATCTGCAAAATATCTCCCACAAATGCCTGCGCCGCCGTCTGAATATCTCCCTCAGAAACTTTGACCTCCGCCGTCCTCAGCACGGTGCCGGAGGCGTCCTGGGTATCGGTTTCTACCCCCAGTTGCACCTTGGCTATGTATTCTTTCTCGGTGGCGGTCAGCATATCTGCCCCTTTGGTGGCACGTCCCACACAGATGGGAAGCACCCCGGTGGCGTCCGGGTCCAAAGTCCCGGTGTGACCGATTTTTTTCATAGACAAAATCCGTCGCAGACGGGCAACCACATCATGAGAGGTAAACCCTTTTGGCTTATGGATATTGATGACACCGTTCATGCCAAATCCTCACTCTTTTGATTTTGAATCAGTTTTAGAACCTCTTGTACCAGTTCTTCCACCGTTTGATTTTCCACGCTGTAACCGCTGGCGCAGACATGGCCGCCGCCCCCTAAGGCTTTGGCAATCTCTGCCACGTTCACAACGCCCTCGGACCGGAGGCTAACTTTATAGGCATTTCCCCCACGCTCCCGGATATAAACGCCCACTTCCACCCCATCGATGCTGGACGGCAGGGTTACAATCCCCCCTGCCCCCGATTCCTCAATGCCGGCATTGGCAAAATCCTTTTGGGAAAGATAGAGAACACAGATCTTTCCGTCTTGATAATATTGAAGATGGCTCAGCGCCGTTTGCATCAAGGCATAATATTCCCGGCTTTTGGTGTTAAAAACCTTTTTGGAAATCTCTGCATAAGACGCCCCGGCATCCAACAATTCTGCCGCCGTCTGCAAGGTTGCGGACGTCACGCCCCGATACTGAAACCGTCCGGTGTCACAGACCATCCCAAGATAGAGATTGTCTGCGATCTCTTTGGTGACAGAAACGTTCATTTCCCTGTAAAGTTCTGCCATGATCTCACAGCAGGACGACACGTCCCTCACCAAACTTTCCTTGGCATAAGGAACATGGGTGATATGATGGTCGATGGCGATGGTATTGGGATGACCGGCAAACAACGCCTGATGCTCTCCCAACCGCCGCACCTCGGCACAATCTACTGCCACCTGCAAATCGCAATCTGCCGGATTGATTCCGACAGATGCTTTGCCATGAACCATGGCATAGGGCATTTCGTCAGGCTTTTCTGCTAAGAAAACTTCTGCCTCTTTCCCCAGCCCTTGCAGGACCAATTTTAAGGAATAACTGCTGCCCAGAGCATCCCCGTCGGGATTCTCATGGGCAAAGATTCCTATTTTTTTCGCCTCCAAAAGGCGAGATATGATTGCATTCATAACCTACCTCTTACAGATCTTTCAAAACCTCATTGATGTGGGCTCCGTAGGCAATGGAATCATCCAACTCAAAGGTGAATTCCGGCGTGTTCCGAAGATTCAGCCGCCGGCCAATCTCCCGACGGATGAAGCCTGCGGCACTGCGGATGGCCGCCATGCCGTCTTTTTGTGCCGCCTCACTGCCCATCATACTAATATAGGCTTTTGCAAACTTTAAGTCTTTGGTAACCCGGACAGCCACCACCGAAACCATCACCGGCAACCGCGGGTCTTTCAGTTCCCGGATAATGCCGCTGAGTTCCCGTTTGACCTCCTCGGAAATCCGGTCGAT
>JAZSKV010000045.1:0-20761 GCA_045534975.1 Ructibacterium sp.
ACAATAAATTTCTTTTACCTTTTGGGAAAGGATTCCCTCATCGCCATCATTCACCAAAACCATATCTGCCTTTTGCCGGAATTCCTCATCGGAAAGTTGGTTTGCCATCCGTGCCAGGGTTTCTTCACGGGTCACACCATCTCGCTCCATGACTCTTTGAATCCGTAATTCCTGGGGGGCAATCACAGCCAAAGTTTTATCACAGAAAATGGGAAAATCGCAAGAGAACAAAAGTGGGACATCAAGACAGACAAGGTCCGTATCCGCTCTTTGTATCTGCTCTCTCATTTCTGCAAAAACATGAGGGTGGGTCAAACTATTTAAAAGGGCAAGATGTTTAGGGTTTTGAAAGACCACGTTTGCCAGGCGTTTTCGGTCAATGGTTTGATCTGCGGATACGATATCCTCTCCAAAAGCCTTTACCACATCATGATATGCACGCCCGTCTTTTTCTAATACCTGACGGGCGATCTTATCTGCATCAATTAATGTTGCCCCCAATGACTGAAAACATTGAGATACTCTGCTCTTTCCGGCACCAATTCCGCCGGTGATTCCCAGTATTTTCATACAAACACCTCAGTTTTTTACACCACATAAAACAGGATACAAAAGAAATGACAAAGACTTGCCAAATTCACAAAGATATGGAATACCGAATGGATATACTTTTTCTTTTTTCCAATCTGGTACAAAAGGGCACCGATGGTATAGAGGATACCGCCTGCAATCAAGAACACTGCTCCGCCAAAACCAATGGCGGCATAGGTCAACTTCCAAAAGCCCACAATGCACCAGCCCATACCCAGATAACAAATCATAGAGAGTTTCTTGTATTTTTGTAAATCAATGGCAGTAAAGGTTGCGGCTAGGGCGGTCATACCCCAGATAATACCAAAGAGTACCCAACCGGCAGCGGTGTTTTGTCCCCGCACGGCACAAAGAGCAATGGGGGTATAGGTACCTGCAATCATTAAGTAAATGGTACAATGGTCAATGATACGCAATACCTTTTTCGCCGTCGAGGGTCTCACCCCGTGATAGACGCTGGACATGGTAAAAAGAATAATCACCGACGCCCCATAAATGGCAGACGCCACAACCCCCATAGGGTTTTTATGGACTGCCGCCATAATCACACAAAGCACCAAATAGGCAATCCCCCACGCACCCCCTACGATATGGGATACCATATTAAAGATTTCTTCCCCTTTGGTATACAGGGGCAAAAATTTATCTTTGATTCCGGTCATACGATTACTCCTTTTTTCTGCACGCCAGAATTGATTTCTCTGACTTACAAGTTTGTGTATTTGATTTATTATATCACAACAAAAATAGAAAAGCAATCTGTAAATACAGATTGCTTATTCGTTTTGTATGGTGATGGGCTCGATTCCGGCAAGGCTATGGGTGATGATGGTATCGCCCTCTAAGTTCTCTCGGTTCATGTCCACACCGTAAATTCTGCTGTTGTGATAGGTGGTATAATAATAGATTCCCCGGTCTGTATTGCAACAGGAAGAATAGTTGGTCATTTCATATTCCTCTCCTACCTTGGCACAGCCCTTTGTTTGGTAGACGGCATATAAAATGTGAAAAAACTGACTGATCACTTCCTCTTCCGATTCCCCGTAGATGGCGTTTAATTTGGTAAAAGAGGCTCTTACAAATCGGGACATAGACGATAAATCACCGGGGAGACCCAGTCCGCCCATGCCCCGGCTGTACGGTTGCAGGTGAATTTCCTCCGAAAACCGATTTTCCGGTTCTTCGGAGGTGACAGAGAGATAATTCCTAAGCCCAAACAGTTGGATATCAAAAGTGGGACTATTGGTTAAAACCCCCACCGGATTCTCATAAATCCGCAACCCGTCCCGGGTCTGTTCCAATGTGATAGCACGATGCTTATCCGCCACCAGCCAATGGAGTGGTGTAGTCGGCAGATTTTCCCGAAAAGCATCCTTGGTAATACAGAGTTTTTTCAAAAGTTCTTCTGCCTCTTTCACCCTTTGGCACTGACCCAAGATCCAGGGGATCAGTTCAAAAGATGCGATATTTTCTTTGTCGTCTTCACCATTTCCATATTCCGCATATCCGGGGAAATTTAGTCCAGCCATACTGAGTCCCTTTTCGTTGGTGGCATCAAAATACAGGGGATACCCCTCATAGGGAAGTGCCATCCCAATCATGGCATAGTGATGTTTCATTTCTTTGCCATTTTGAAAGACAAAGGGGTAATTTCTTGGTGTAATGACAACCTTCTCCCCAAATTTGTGTTCATAATCTAAATTTCTCCCAAAATAGTGGTCCCCCACCGTCACCGAAATTGCAGTACAAATGCCCATCATCTCCCTTTTCTTTTTGGTTATTGTATCTGTTTTTTCTCATTTCATACCAAACAAAAAAAGAGGTGTTAGCCTCTTTTTGAATTTTCAATTTTGGTAAATATGAGCGGATAGACAAATAGGATAAAGACAAAGGTAAAGGCAAAAAATACAAAATTCCCCCAATAGACATCCAATGCCACCAGAATATCCCTTACTACAAGCACTAAAAACAAAAGTAGCACACCGCCAAAGACACCCCGCCAAAGGCGGACTTTTCCGGAAACATCGGTGGAAAAATTCAAATATCGCCGCTCTAAAATCCAGCCGATAAAGAATCCTACCAAACAGCCGGATGCCAGATAGCAGTCGGTAATCATCTCGCTGGGGTCTACCAGCAAAACACCGGCATCATTATAATCTATAGGATAGGATTTTAAAGTGGTATAGGCGAGGGCAATGAGTGCCAGTGCAATCCCGATGCCAGATACCAGAAGGTCGCGATTCTTCCCTTTCTCTATCCAACGGAGCAACTTTTCGTTCAGAAAAATTACCACACAGGCAAGGAGAGCACTTACCAGAACATCCCAGAGGGTATGGACTCCCAGGTAGTTCCGGGTAAACATGACGAGCAGGGTCATAAAAACACAGAGCGTAACCAACCATCTGCGGTTTTTCTGCCACCTGGCAATACTTAAAAATTCCGTTGCCGCCAGTTGGGTATGACCGCTGGGAAAAGAATATCCCGTAGCACTTTCCATCGCGCCTGGAAAGGGTTTGATTTTCGGTTCCAATATCCAAGGTCTGTAGACACAAAAAATATTCTTCAGCACCTGATTTGCCATACTGCCGATGCTGATGTTCATGGCGAGAAAAGTTGCTGCTCTTTTTTGAAAACACCAGTACAAAACAGCAACAAATACATAGACAACCGGGCTGACCACAAAGTCAGTCACTGCCATTAAAAAGGAATCTAAAAAACTACCCCGAAATCCTTGTAGCCACAACAAATAATCCATCTGCAACCATCCTTCTCTATGGGTATACTTTTTGGGTAAGCATGGATCGTTTTCCTTTGTGAAAAACTCCACTACTAATCAAATTATTCTACCATAGTTTTTTAGCAATATCAACCACTTTTTCTACTGCCAAATTGCATTTGACTTTTTATTCGCAATGGGTTATAATGTTTCCGTATGAAGATAGGCGAGGTGAGGTAATGCTGGATTTTGATTCTGTGTCTGTATGCGGTGAAAAACAGAATAATCACGATTCTATGGGAATCACCGAAGAAGTTCATTGTACCTGCTTTGCCTTAGCCGACGGAAAAGAAAACAGAGCCACTTCTTCTTTGGCGATTTCTACCCTGCTGGCTGATTTTAAAGAGCAATCAGATATTACCACTTCTACCTTACCTAAATTTTTAGAACATATCCAAGAAAAACTCACCCAATTCCAACAGGAAGACCTTTCCCCGGGCGGAACTGCCATGGCGGTGTTGCTTACCGACGGGGAACTAGCGGTCTGGGCGCATATTGGGGATTGCCGAATTTATCAACTACAAGATAAGTTGCTTTATGAAATCACTCCGGATCACAGCGACGCTTATTCCCGGTACGAGGCAGGCGAAATTCGCTATCCAAAAATCCGGACTGACCGGCTCCGCAACCATCTGCGGCATCTTTTGGGTCTTGACCAGAACTTTAAGCCAGACTTTTCAAAACCCTTTGTGGTACGGAAGAATGACAGTTTCCTCCTCTGTACCGACGGATTCTGGGAAAATATCCACGAACGCCAGATTGAAAAAACGCTACGGCGCTCCAAAGACGCCAAAGACTGGCTTTCCCGGATGCAAAAAATTGTAGAAAAGAACCGTGCCAACCATAAGTATACCAAGGTACTGGATGATTATAGCGCCATTACCATCCAGATTTAATGATTTTGCTTACAAGATATCTTTGATCAGAAAGGTTAGGAAGATTATGAAAAAACTCTTATTATCTTTGTTGTCTGTTACTCCCATTCTGGGAATTTCCGCTTTTGCCGCACCGGTTACCTTAAACCTCTTTGGCGGTGGTCTTTCGATTTTGGACTCCCTGCTTTTCATAGGAATTGGATTGGTTATCCTGGGCGTTTTGCTGATCTGCATTGCCTTTTTAAAGCCAGTTTCCAAAAAAGCCAAAAAGGAAGACGAGGTTGTTGCTCCTCATTTTCTGGACAACCCGGATTGGGATGCAAAAATTCTGCCCGAAGAAGAGATGGAACTGACAGAGCAGGAAGAATATCCAGAAGAAGATATCGATGAGCCTACCGAAGAAGAAATTGCCAAAGGCAGCGATCCGGAAGAAGTTTTAGAAGAAACTTTGGAAGAAGTTATCCAGCAGGAGGAAGCCCCGGAAGATGCGTCGGAAGTTGAAGATGCAGCAGAAGAAATTCCGGAAGAACCAGAAATTTTGGAGCCTGTGGAAGAAAAGATTTATCCTAAACTGATTTTAACCAACCGGGAAACCAATGACTTTATGATTATTCCGCTCAGTGGAGAAAACACCATTGGCAGAAAACCGGAGAATGATTTGGTTATCAATGACACCACCGTATCCGGTCGTCACTGCGTGATTCTTACGGAAGATGAAAAAGTCTTCATTCAGGATGAAAATTCCACCAACGGCACCTATGTCAATGGCACCCGGCTCTTTGAAAAGACCGAACTTCACCCCGGCGACAGAGTTACCCTGGGCAAACAGGAGTTCCATATTAGTTTTCATGCATAACGAAAAACACCCCATGGGGGTGTTTTTATTTTAGAAATTTTTGCAACGGTGTTCGTAATCTTTTGCCTATGAGGACTGCTACAACCATCCAGAGAATATCTGACGGCAAGGTTGTAAAGATGCAGGTCATCAGCAAGGTCCAGACAACAATTTCTGTTTTGAGATACACCGTTGCCACTATCCAATAATATATCGTACCCAATCCATAAATCGCCAGAAGACCTGTCCCCGTTGCCATAAGTAATCCGGGTAGGGTCTTTTTCTTTTCCGCGATACGCCCGATCAGAAAAGCCGCCAGTACAAATCCCAACAAATAGCCAAAGGTAGGTTTTAACAGATAGCCAAAGCCGCCGCCCTGGGCAAAGACCGGCAGTCCTAAAAGTCCCAACAGAAGATAAATGCCACAAGCCATGGCTCCCACCTTTTTTCCAAGTAAGATTCCAGAGAGCATCACCAAAAGGGTTTGCATCGTCACCGGAACTGTCCCAAGGGGAATCCGCAAAAAGGCAGATACCGAGAGAAGTGCGGCAAAGATACCAGAAAAAATCAATTCTCGCAGATTTTTCTTCATACTCCCTCCTCCGGCATAATTTGCAGGGTAATACCATACTTATCTTGAAAATACAAAAGGTTTTCCCGTTTATGCCCTACTGCCTTGGAAATTTCTTTGGCAGGTACGGTAATACAGGTAGTCTCTTGGATTTGTTTTTCCATTTTGTCACGCCAGATTCGGCTTTCTACCAATTCACCAAATGCCGGATGAAAGGGTCCGGCAACAATGACCCCCGGCTCTTGAATATCCTCTCCGGCATGAAGACCCAGCCGAATTACCGGAATTTTTTTCTCCCGGAACAGGAGCAAAATCTGTTTTGCGCCCTCTACTGCTTCTTCCAAGGTTTGTGGTTGATATTCCCCTTGATGATAGAGGGATTCCAAGTGGGTATCTTGCAGTACCAGGGTAGGATAGATACGAACACAATCGGGTTTCAAATCTGCCAATATGAGAGCCGTTTGGTAGTCCTGTTGAGGATTGGAGCCAAACATTCCTGTCATCATTTGCAAGCCCACGCCAATCCCAAATTGCCGAATCAAGCCTACCGCCCGAACGGTATCCGCAAGGGTATGACCTCGGTGATTTTTCTCTAAAACCTCATCAAATCCGCTTTGTGCGCCCAGTTCTATCATGGTTACCCCGTATCTTTTCGCAAGGGTTAATACCTCTTCATTGATATAATCGGGACGAGTAGATAGGCGAATCCCATCAATCTTATGGAAAAACCCACCTGTTGCCTCATAAAAACCCCTTTGCTCTGCAAGAGAAAGTCCGGTAAAACTGCCGCCAAAAAAAGCCACCTCTATCGTTTTCTCACCCTCCGGGAAATAGGTCAAATGCTCTGCAACCAAGGCTTTCACCGTCTCTGGTTTTACGGATGTGGTAAGACCGGTAATCTTTTTCTGGTTACAAAAGGCACAATCGTGGGGACAGCCCTCGTGAGGGATAAAAATCGGGATATTATAATGTTTCATAGTTTCGAAAACGCCTGTTTTGCGGCTTGTTGTTCCGCCTCTTTCCGACTGCCTCCAACACCGTGTCCAATAACCTTGCCTTGATATCTTGCCTCTACTTCAAACTTTGGTTCATGATCAGGTCCGCTTCGTTTTAACAGGTGGTAGGTGACCACCTCTCTGCCCTTGTCCCGCTTTTGAAAATAGTTTTGAATCTCTGATTTATAATTAGTAAAATCCTGCTGGGCAGAGGCATGGATGGTGTCTTGTAAATTTTCCAAAACCCATTTTTGGCAAGGCTCTAAGCCTCCGTCTAAATACATCGCACCCAGCACCGCTTCAAAAGTGTCACAAAGAATAGAATCTTTATCCTTTCCGCCACAGGCGGCTTCGGACTTACCAAAATGAATACTGCTACCTAAATCTAACTTCCGCGCCGCCGCTGCTAATGATTTTTCACAGACCGCTGCCGCCCGGATTTCGGTGAGTCGTCCCTCGTCCATATTCTTAAATTCCCGATAGATGTATTCCGCAACAATCACAGAAAGTACACTATCCCCCAAAAATTCCAACCGTTGGTTACTCTCTATTCCTCGCTCATTGGCAAGGGAGATATGGGTCATGGCTGTTTCTAACAATTTGGGGTTTTGAAACGCATAGCCTAACTTCATCTTCATCGCTTCTTTCTGAAAAGTGCCGCTTTTCCCTATCAGAGAAAGCGGCACATTGACATTTTAATATTTCTTTAAAACAATGGATGCATTATGTCCGCCAAATCCCAACGAATTGGAGAGTGCATAGGTAAACTCTGCCGGTCGTCCCTGGTTTGGTACATAGTCAAGATCACACTCGGGGTCCGGCGTCTGGTAGTTGATGGTTGCAGGGAGATATCCCTCTTCCAACGCCAATGCCGTGATAATGCCCTCTACGCCGCCGGCTGCACCCAACATATGACCAGTCATAGATTTGGTAGAACTTACTGCCAGTTTATAGGCGTGGTCACCAAAGACGGTCTTAATTGCCGCCGTTTCGTATTTGTCGTTATAGGGGGTGGAAGTACCATGGGCATTGATATACCCCACGTCTTCCGGCTTGATACCGGCATTTTTTACTGCCAATGCCATACAACGAGCACCGCCCTCACCTTCCGGTGCCGGAGCGGTCATATGATAAGCATCGTTACTGGAACCGTAGCCTACTACCTCGGCAATGATATGCGCGCCTCTGGCTTTGGCGTGTTCCAATTCTTCTAAAATCATAATACCGGAACCCTCGCCCATAACAAAACCATCACGGTCTGCATCAAAGGGACGGCAAGCATGTGCCGGGTCATCATTTCGGGTAGAGAGGGCTTTCATAGAAGAAAATCCTGCCAGAGAAACTTCTGTCACCGTTGCCTCTGAACCGCCGGCTACGATAATATCGGCATCATCTCTTTGGATGGCTAAAAATGCCTGACCGATGGCATCCGTACCCGATGCACAAGCAGAAACCGTAGTCAAATTGACTCCCTTACATCTAAACATGATGGAAATTTGACCTACCGCCATATTGGAAATCATCATAGGAATCATAAAGGGGCTTACCTTGCCGGGACCTTTTTCTAAAAGCCGTGCGTGTTGTTCGCAAAGGGTTGCAATGCCGCCAATACCGCTGCCTATGATACAACCAACCCGTTCCGGGTTCTCATTTTCCATAGTAAGATTTGCATCCTCTACTGCCATTTTGGCACCGGCAACAGCGTACTGAACAAATAAATCCATCCGCTTGGCTTCTTTCTTATCAATGTACTTTGTAACATCAAAGTCCTTGACCTCTGCCGCAATTTGGCATCCATATTCGGTGGTGTCAAAACGGGTAACGGGGCCAACGCCGCAAACACCTGCCTTAATATTCTTCCACATTTCCTCTTTGCCGATACCCACCGGAGTAACTGCACCCACACCGGTTATTACAACTCTTCTCATATGATAAACCTCCTGCTTTTGTCAGATTCTATAAAAATTTAGAGCCGCCTTGCGGTTATAGATTTTTATAGAATTTCCGCTGTGTGGAAGAACCACACAGCGGATGGATCGTTCTTACTGTCTTTCCTGGATATAGGCTACTGCGTCTGCAACGGTGCTGATTTTTTCAGCGTCCTCGTCCGGAATCTCAATGTCAAATTCCTCTTCCAGAGCCATCATCAGTTCTACGATATCCAAGGAATCTGCTTCCAAATCATTGATGAAAGAAGCGTCCATGGTAACTGCACTTTCCTCAGCACCCAACTGCTCTACAGTAATTTCCTTTACTTTTTCAAAAATCTCCATTTTGAAATCCTCCTTATGTATTTTGTTATATTATAATGGATTCTTTTTCTAAATTATTTTTCTTTTTTAAGACTATATCACATAACTAAGCCGCCGTCAACATTTATTACCTGGCCCGTGATATATTTTGCTTTTTCGCCGGCTAAGAAGACTGCCAAATTGGCAATATCCTCCACCTGCCCGAACCGCTTTAAGGGAATGGAAGCAAGGTATGCATCCCGCACTTCTTCCTTTAATTGATCGGTCATCGCCGTCTGAATAAACCCGGGAGCAATGGCATTACAACGGATATTCCAATGTGCAAGTTCCTTGGCGGTAGATTTGGTAAGACCAATTAATCCGGCCTTGGATGCGGCATAGTTTGCCTGACCGGCATTCCCCATGACGCCGGAGATGGATGCCATATTGATAATCACACCACTCCGCTGTTTCATCAGCATTTTTGCCGCCGCTTTGGTTACCAAAAAGGCACCTTTTAAGTTGACAGACAATACGCTGTCCCACTCTGCCTCACTCATCCGGGCAATCAAATTATCCCGGGTGATACCGGCATTATTGACAATAACATCAATGCTGCCAAACTTTTCTTTGCCAAGGGCAATCAATTTTTCGGCATCTTCTAATTTGGAAACATCGCAGAGCATATATTCTGCCTTGCCACCAAGTTTTTGAATCTCAGCACAAGCGCTCTCTGCCAGTTCTTTCTGGGCGGGAATATCAATGCCATTGACGATGACGTTGGCGCCCAATGTCCCAAACTTTAAGGCAATCTCTCTACCGATACCCTGGGTGCTTCCCGTTACCAATACGGTTTTATTTCGAAATTCCATATGTTATCTCCTTTACGCCAAAGCGGCTTTTAATTCTTCTAAAGATTTCATATCCTCTACATGATAGACCGCTACTTCTTTGTTCACTTTCTTGACAAACCCAGAAAGGGCTTTGCCGGGACCGATTTCGATAAAGGTATCTACGCCATCTTCCAACATTCTTCTAATGCTTTCTTCAAACAACACCGAAGAAGAAACCTGGCGGACCAACAAGTCTTTGATATCCTCTTTATCGCTCACATAATCTGCGGTAACATTGGTAATCAGCGGCACCTGCAAATTAGAAACCGTGACGTTTTTCAGTTCTTCTGCCAATTTTTCACCGGCACCCTGTAACATACTGCAATGGAATGGAGCACTCACCGGAAGCATCATGGCACGCTTGGCGCCCTTTTCTTTGGCAAGTTCACAGGCGTATTCCACCGCTGCAACTTCCCCTGCTACGGTAATCTGACCCGGGCAGTTAAAGTTAGCCGGTTCTACAATTCCTTTTTCCGATGCCATCTTGCAGACTTCCTTAACGCTGTCGGCATCTAACGCAATAATCGCCGCCATACCGCCAACCCCCACCGGAACTTCTTCCTGCATATATTTCCCGCGTTTTTTTACCAACCGTACCGCGTCAGCAAATTCCATACTCCCTGCCGCAACATGGGCGCTGTATTCACCAAGACTCAATCCGGCTACCACATCCGGCTTAATGCCCAGAGTCTTCACTACTTCCCATGCCGCAATGGACATGGTCAAAATTGCCGGCTGGGTATTCTCGGTAATCATCAGGGTTTCACTGTTCCCGTTAAAAATCATATCTTCGATATCAAATCCCAATGCTGCCGATGCGGTTTCATACACCCCTTTGGCAACGGGAAAGTTTTCACAGAGTTCCTTGCCCATACCAATGGTTTGAGAACCCTGTCCCGCAAACAAAAACGCTGTTTTCATTCTCTTACCTGCCCTTTCTAAAATACAATTCCGTCAAATAAGTCTTTCACAATCTCTGCACATGGTTTGATGTCGTGAACCAAACCTGCACTCTGGCCTGCCATCACGCTACCCATCTGGGTATCGCCCTCTACCACGGCGGCACGAAGAGCACCGGCACCCATCTTCTCAAAGGCTTCCAAATCGCCCTCTTTTTCGATTTTATCCATGCTCTTGGTTAATTTATTTTTTAAGGTTCGCACCGGATGTCCGGTAAAGCGGCCGGTTACCACCGCGTCCCGATCTTTGGCGGCAACGACCGCTTCTTTATAGTTCTGGTGTACAGTACATTCCTTAGAACAGATAAATCGTGTTCCAACCTGCACGCCCTCAGCGCCCAGTGCCAGCGCCGCCGCAACACCGCGGCTGTCTGCGATACCGCCGGCTGCAATCACTGGGATATTTACACCGTCTACCACCATAGGAATCAACGTCATGGTGGTCAGTTCCCCAATATGGCCGCCGGCCTCACAACCCTCGGCAACCACCGCATCGGCACCGGCTTTTTCCATTCTCTGCGCCAATGCCACGCTGGGAATTACCGGAATGACTACCGTTCCAGCCTCTTTCAGTGCTGGAATATACTGACCCGGATTGCCGGCACCGGTGGTCACCACCGCTACCTTTTCTTCCACCAGCATTGCCATAACCTCTGCCGCATAAGGGGACATGAGCATCACATTCACCCCAAAAGGCTTATCTGTCAAGGTTCTTGCCATATGGATTTGCTCTCTCACATAATCAGTCGGGGCATTTCCCGCGGCAATTAAGCCAACACCGCCGGCATTGGATACTGCCGCCGCCAGTTCTGCTGTTGCCACCCATGCCATGCCGCCCTGGATGATGGGATATTCTACACCCAAAAGTTCACAAATACGATTTTTTGCCATAGTCGTTTCCTTTCTTCTGCCCTCTATAACTCTACTAAGATAGCACCCCAAGTCAAACCGCCGCCCATGCTGGACATTACCACCAAGTCACCTTTTCCGGCACGGCCCTCTTCCACCGCCTCACAAAGGGCAATGGGAACACAGGCTGCGGACATATTGCCATATCTATCTACATTAACAAAGACCTTGTCTTCGGTAAAGCCAAGACGCTTTCTGGCACCCTCAATAATCCGCATATTTGCCTGATGAGGAACCAGAAGTTTGACATCCTCTAAGGTTTTTCCGGCATCTTCCACTACTTTCCGGGAGGATTGCTCCATGACCCTTACTGCAAACTTAAAGACCGCACTGCCGTCCATCCAGATGGTACGGTCATTGCCAAAGGGCCGCCGTTCTTTATCCTCTGCATTCACCCGGATTCCCGGCAAGGTCAAACAATCTCCGCTTGTCCCATCGCTGCCTAAGGTATAACCGATGATACCGGTTTCTTCTTCTGTTGCTTGCAAAATCGCTGCACCGGCACCGTCACCAAAGAGGACACAGGTTTTTCTGTCCTGATATTCCGTCACCTTAGAGAGGGTATCACTGCCAATGACCAAAACATTACGATAAACACCGTTTTCAATAAACTGTGCCGCTGTGGTCATGGCAAAGATAAAGCCGGAACAAGCCGCATTGATATCAAAAGCCGCTGCGTTCACCGCCCCCAATCCTTTTTGCACCAGGCAGGATGCTGAGGGTGTATACATATCAGGGGAAACGCTGGAAACGATAATCAAATCCAAATCCTCTGCCTGCATTCCGGCATGTTTCAAAGCATTTTCCGATGCCCGGATTGCCAAATCGGATGCATAGGTGTTCTCGTCACTGATACGGCGTTCCTTGATTCCCACCCGTTTTAAAATCCATTCATCGCTGGTTTCTACCATCTTTTCTAAGTCCGCGTTGGTCAGAACCTTCTCCGGAAGATATTTCCCTACACCAACAATTTTGGCATGCCATTTACTCATTCTGTCCGCCTTTCCGGGTATCTGCCCCATACTTTTCTATATTTTCTGCAATGGCGTCAATCAACCGTTCTTCCGCCACTTTTTTTGCCTGACGAATGGCATGATAAAACGCCTTACCATTGGAACTGCCATGGGCTTTGATGACCGGTCGGGTTACACCCAAAACCGGTGCTCCGCCGTACTCAGTATAATCCATACTCTTTTTCAGACCTTTCAGCCCATTTTTCACCATGAGGGCTGCAACCTTACTGACTACATTCTTGAAAAAGATGTTCTTGACCATCCCAACAATGCCAAGTCCCATACCTTCCATGAGTTTTAGGATAATATTCCCGGTAAATCCATCACAGACTACCACATCGGCCTCCCCATAGGGAATCTCCCGACCCTCAATATACCCCTCATAGCGAATGGGAATTTCTTTCAACATGGCGTTGGTTTCTGTGATGAGTTCCGGTCCCTTATTTTCCTCTGAACCGATATTCACCAATTTTACTCTGGGGTTTTCTACACCCATCACCGATTCCATATAAATAGAACCCATCATGGCAAATTGCTTCAAAAAAGCAGGGGTACACTCCGAGGTAGCTCCTGCATCCATTAGAATAAAACATCCCCCTTGGGTGGTAGGCATAATCGGCGCCAACGCCGCCCGGCGAACACCGGGGATCCGCTTTAACAAAAGAGTTGCCCCGGAAATCAAGGCGCCGGTGTTTCCGGCACTGACCACGGCATCGCCTTTTCCCTCTTTTAATAGGGAAAGCGCCACACGCATGGAGGTATCTTTTTTCTTGATGCCGGATACTGGGTCTTCTTCTCCGGCAATTACATTTTCTGCATGGACAATGGTAATGGCATCTCCTTGATAGCCAAGGCGGGTAAGTTCTTCCCGGATTGCCTCTTCCTTGCCAACCAAGGTGAGGGTAACCCCTAAGTCTTTGACCGCCTGGACACAACCCTCCACAACGGCTCCGGGTGCATGGTCGCCACCCATAGCATCAATGATGATATTCATCGCATTCACTCTTTTCCTGGTCTATTTGAACTGAATCAAATTCCGGTTCTTCCAAATATAATCAAAACCGGAATAGATGGTCAGCACTACTGCCACCACGGTCAGCACCAAAACTGTGCTGTCACAGATTCCGGCAAACGCCGGAAAATATCCTTTAAGCGGTTCACAAACCATAGCGGCAAGAACCAGAATAAACTGAGAAACCGTCTTGGACTTTCCCCACATGCTTGCAGCAATCACCTGATTTTCACCCATGGCAATCAAACGGATGCCGGTGACAATCAGTTCTCTCGCCAGAATCACCATAACCACACCGGCGGTAATATAGGGAATGCCTTTTTCTACAAAGGCAATGAGCGCCGACATAATCAGCATCTTATCTGCCAGGGGGTCCATCAGTTTTCCAAAGGTGGTAACCTGATTGTTTTTTCTGGCAAGATGCCCGTCTAACTGGTCGGTCAGGGTTGCAATTAAGAATACCGCAATCGCCCCGATAACACCAGCCGTTCCACAGGCAAGGTATAAAATCATATAAACCGGTATTAAAATCACACGCAAGAGTGTCAGTTTATTGGGTGTGTTCATAGGTATGCCCCCATCTCTTTTTATTCTTCTATGGCTGTACCAAATAAATCATATTCCAGGGCTTGTTCCACCTTAACGGGAACAAATTCGCCCTCATTGAGTTTTGCCTTGGCCTTGAAAAAGACCTTCCCGTCAATCTCAATGGAATCTCCGTAGGTTCTGCCATAGTAACTTTTGATAATCTCGTCTTTTCCCTCTACCAAAACCTTTACGGTCTTGCCGATTTTTTTATCGTTATAATTTTGAGAAATTTCTGACTGAACCAGCATCAGATTTTCCTGACGGCGGAGTTTCTCCTCTTCCTCAATCTGGTGGTCCAACCGATACGCCGGGGTATCTTCTTCCCGGGAATAGGCAAAGACCCCTAACCGCTCAAATTTGATATCCTCGATAAATTCTTTCAGTTCTAAAAATTCCTCTTCTGTTTCACCGGGGAAGCCCACAATCAAAGAGGTGCGAATCACGCTGTCGGGAATTTCCTTCCGGATTTTTTGGAGTAGGGTTACAATCTGTTCTTTATTGGTCCGCCGACCCATCCGTTTTAAAATTCTGTCATTACAATGCTGGATAGGAATATCAAAGTATTTGCAAAGTTTTGCTTCTTCTTTGAATACCTGAATCAAGGAATCGGTGACCAGTTCCGGATAGCAATAATGGACCCGTACCCATGCTACCTCCGGAATTTTACATAATGCCTTTAACAGTTCCGGCAGACGATATTCCCCATATAGATCCATTCCATATCTTGTGGTGTCCTGGGCAATTACTATCAGTTCCCGGACCCCGTCTTTTACCATGGCTTCTGCCTCGGCGAGGATATCTTCCATGGTCCGGCTCCGGTACTTTCCTCGGATAGAGGGAATCACACAATAGGTACAACGGTTATCACAACCCTCGGCAATTTTAAGATACGCCGTATAGGGAGGCGTGGTACGGAGTCTTGGGAGATTCTCGCAAAGAACCATTTCTTCCTTGCAAAAAATCTTCTCGTTCCCGTTTTCTAAATTCTCTAAAACCTCCACAATTTTGTGATATTCATAGGTTCCTATCACCGCATCCACTTCGGGAATTTCCCGCAGAATCTGCTCTTGATACCGCTGTGCTAAGCATCCGGTTACCACCAGAAACTTGCAGGTGCCGGCTTCTTTGCACTTGGCAAGTTCTAAGATACATTCGATGGATTCCGTCTGTGCCGATTCAATAAAGGTGCAGGTATTCACAATGATAATCTCTGCATCCTCTTCGTTTTCTACAATTTCATATCCGGCTTGTTCCAAAAGCCCCAACATTTGCTCGCTGTCTACTAAATTTTTGGAACATCCCAGAGAGGTAAGTGCTATTTTCTTCAATGTTTTTCTCCTCAGAATTCTTCGTCCTCAAAATGAAAGGTATAACCGGAAAGACAGCGCCGGATTTCTCCCGGGGAATATCCCCGACGCGCCAACCTTGCCTTTAACTTTTCTAAATCTTTCCGGCTATGAATATTCTCACAAAGCCGCCGCTCATCCAGATACTTTTGCAAGGCATCTTCTACATCCACCTCTGTATCCTCGATGGCATCCTGAATCAATGCCGGTGCAATCCCTTTTTGCAAAAGTTCCTGGCGAATCCGGTAGATACCCTTGGCAGACAGATTCACGCTGTCTGTCAGGTACATTTTAGCATATTGCCCATCATCCAGATATCCTGCCTCCAAGAACCGTTCCACCACCTGCTCGGCAATCTCTTTGTCGTAGCCTTTGCGGCAAAGTTTGTCACAAAGTTCCCGACAGGTCAGCATTCTTCTGCCCAGCATTGTGGCAGCAGCGTTGGTGGCTTTTTCCAGCAGATTCATCCTTGTCACCTAGTCTTTTTCATTTAATTTCCCTTTTTGGGTTTTGCAGGTTTTGCAACCGGGGTAAAGGGGGTTGCCTCTGCTTCTTCACCGCTGGCAATCATAGGAAGCGCCGCAGATTCCCGAACTTTTGCCTCAATTTCTGCACAGAGTTCCGGGTTTTCCTTTAAGATATTCTTAACGCCCTCTCTGCCTTGTCCCAAACGCTCTCCGTTATAAGAGAACCAGGAACCGCTCTTTTCTACAATATTCATTTCCACAGCGATATCTAAGATATTTCCCTCTTTGGAGATACCCTCACCGTAGATGATATCAAATTCTGCCTCTTTAAAGGGAGGTGCTACCTTATTTTTTACCACCTTAACTTTGGTCCGGTTACCAATCATACCGCCCTCGGACTTGATGGTTTCAATCCGGCGAACATCCATCCGGACAGAAGAATAGAATTTCAGCGCCCGACCACCGGTGGTGGTTTCCGGGTTACCAAACATAACGCCAACCTTTTCCCGCAACTGGTTGATGAAAATGGCAGTGGTATTGGACTTGCTGATGACAGAGGTCAACTTTCGCAAAGCCTGAGACATCAATCTTGCCTGCAAACCTACATGGGCATCCCCCATCAAACCCTCGATTTCCTGTTTGGGAACTAAGGCGGCAACGGAGTCTACCACGATAACATCAATGGCACCGGAGCGAACCAACTGCTCGGTGATTTCCAAAGCCTGTTCCCCCGTATCCGGCTGAGAAACAATCAAATCATCAATTCTAACACCCAATTTTTCTGCATAAACCGGGTCTAAAGCATGCTCTGCATCAATAAATGCCGCCTCGCCGCCCATCTTCTGGGCTTCGGCTACGATATGTAAGGCAACGGTGGTCTTACCAGAGGATTCCGGACCGTAGATTTCTACAATTCTGCCCCGGGGTACACCGCCAATTCCCAACGCCATATCCAGCGCCAAAGAACCGGTAGGAATTGCCTCTACATTCACCGCAGGTTTTTCACCCAAACGCATCACCGCACCGGAACCATACTGCTTTTCAATATTCCCAAAAACGCTTTCTAACGCTTTCTTTTTTTGCTCGTCCATAACTTTTCTCCTTATCTTTTAAGATATGATACTACTTCACTTACAATTATAAATTACCATAGTTATAGTGTCAAGCAATTTTTTGAGCCACAAGATATTCTTTTTTGCTATTTTTCGATTCCGTAAAAACGCAGGGCATTTTCTGTGGTGATTCGTTCTAATTCCTCTCGGGAAACCCCTTTAATCTCTGCCATTTTATCAGCAACATAACCCACATAGCCGCTAAAATTCCGCTCTCCTCTGTGGGGTTCCGGTGCCATATAAGGGCAGTCGGTTTCAATCATCAGCCGATCCAAAGGAACCGCACTACACGCCTCAATGGCACGACGGGCATTTTTGAATGTTAAGACTCCGGTAAAGGAAATCATAAATCCCATCTTGACAAGTTCTTTGGCGGTTTCGCTACTGCCGGAAAAGCAATGCATGACACCTCGGCTCACTTTTTCTTCCTTTAAGATTGCTATGGCATCCCCTTTGGAATCCCGGTCATGGACAACAATGGGCATATTCAATTCTTTGGCAAGGACAATCTGGCTGCGGAAACAATTCTCCTGCACCATTTTGTCATATCCCTCATAATGGTAGTCAAGACCAATCTCCCCGATGGCACGGACCTTTTTATGTTGGAGCGCAAGATTTCTCAGTTCCTGTAAAACCTCATCATTCATACTTTCTGCATCCCCGGGATGAACCCCTACTGTGGCATAAATGAAATCATAGTTCTCTGCCAGATTAACAGCCGCCTTAGAGGTTTCCAAATCAGCGCCGATATTCATCACATATCCCACGCCAAAGTTTTTTAAACTGTTAAGCACGGTTTCTCTGTCCTGGTCAAACTGCGGGTCATCAAAATGTGCATGACTATCAAATAACATTTTCTTTACTCCTTTTTATAAACCAGCCTGACTAATTTCCTGTAAGTTTTGCGAGATGGTTTCTAAGGCATGATAAAAGGTTTCTCTTTCTTCTTCCGTTAAGCCGGCTCCGCCTTTTTCTACTGCCAG
This sequence comes from Ructibacterium sp., assembly GCA_045534975.1. Classification (GTDB taxonomy): domain Bacteria; phylum Bacillota; class Clostridia; order Monoglobales; family Monoglobaceae; genus Ructibacterium. Next base: position 18,157 of record JAZSKV010000045.1, read on the forward strand.
TTTAATTCTCTCTCTGAGGGCAGCGGTCATGGTTCTTCCTTTGGGTGTTAAGGTAATTTTTGCCCGATATCCGTTGGTAGTTTCTTTCTCCACCAAACCCCTTTCCTCTAAGTCACGAATCGCCCGGGAAACTTCCGCCTTATCCCGAACACACATTTTAGAAAGTTCTGCCGACGTGAGACCATTTTCTGTTTTGAAGAGGGCAATCAGATAAACGATATATCCACCTTTTAATCCGTAAGGTGCCAGTTCTTCCGCCGCTATTTTATTCCAATGAGAAGATAATTTTGATAACGATAAGGTAAAGGTTTCAAATCTCCCTATCATAAAATCTCACCCCAAAACACAGAGTTGTTGATTTTTCAACAACTCTACTTTAACAAAGTGCATGGTCTTTGTCAACAACTTTTTCCAGATTTTTAAAAGATTTTCATGGAACCGGGTTGATTCTGCCCAAAAGGTATGATAAAATCAGTTCAAATATGAAATCAATGAGGAAAAGAATATGGATATGATTTTACAGGAATTAACCCAAAAAGGTCAAATGGCAAAGTCTGCTTCCTACATTCTTGGCACACTTTCCACCGAGGCGAAAAACAAAGCCCTCTGTGCCATGGCAGAGGGACTTAAGGAAAACACCACTTATCTTTTAGAGGAAAATGCCAAAGATTTAGAAACTGCCAGAAAGAATGGCATGGCAGAGGGCCTTTTAGACCGCCTGACCCTTACCGAAAAACGGATTTTTGCCATGGCAGAGGGCATTGAGCAGATTGCCACCCTGCCCGACCCGGTAGGGGAAACCGTTTTAGATACCACAAGGCCTAACGGTCTTCATATCAAACAGGTCCGGGTACCTTTAGGGGTTATTGGTATTATTTATGAGGCAAGACCCAATGTTACCGCGGATGCGGCAGGGCTTTGTATCAAAGCCGGCAATGCCGTGATTCTCCGGGGCGGCAAAGAGGCGGCTTGTTCCAATCTTGCCATTGTCAAAGTGATGCAGAAATCCGGTACTGCCGCAGGACTGCCGGAGGGAAGTATCAATCTGGTGGAAAACACCTCCCGGGATAGTGCCACCGCACTGATGAAACTCAATGATTACTTAGATGTTATCATCCCCCGTGGCGGAGCAGGCCTGATTCGTGCTGTGGTAGAAAACGCCACCGTTCCTGCCATTGAAACCGGAACCGGAAACTGCCACATCTATGTAGATGCCGAGGCGGACCGAACCATGGCAAAGGAAATCGTCATCAATGCCAAAACCCAGCGGACCTCGGTTTGCAATGCCGCAGAAAAATTACTGATTCATCAATCGGTTGCCGGCAAGTTCCTGCCGGAGATTCTTTCTGCCCTTTCGGAAAAAGGAGTAGAAATCATTGGTGATGCTAAGGTCTGCACCCTTTATCCGGATGCTCTGCCTGCCACCGAGGAGGATTGGGGTACGGAGTATTTGGATTTAAAAATCGGGGTGAAAATTGTGGACACCTTAGAGGATGCCATTTCCCATATTAACCGCTATAACAGCGGTCACAGCGAGGCTATCATTACAAGGGATGATACCGCCGCTGCGAAATTTCTCAAAGAGGTTGATGCCGCCGCCGTTTACCACAACGCCTCCACCCGGTTTACCGATGGGTTTGAATTTGGCTTTGGTGCAGAAATCGGCATCAGCACCCAGAAGATTCATGCCCGGGGTCCTATGGGACTCACCGCACTGACAAGTACCAAATATCAGATTTTGGGTGACGGTCAAACCCGAAAATAAGGACACAAAGAAAAGCCCCGGACATAGTCCGGGGCTTTCGTTTTGCTTGGGTCTTACTTTGTCCATATATCAATCGTACGAAATAACAATATTCGGAGTTATACAACAAAAGTTGGAACCTGGAAACTGATATGGCGTAATGAGAGATATTTTGGAACCAGTTAACGCTCTTAGATAGCGCGAACGTCAACAGCCCGCAGTTTGCTGGAATCCTTGGGATCCGGCTCGGTATCGTAAGTTACCTTCTGACCCTCTTCCAGAGTCTTGAAACCGTCTGCGATGATAGCGGAGAAATGAACGAAAACATCGTCACCGCCGTTGTCGTCAGAAATAAAGCCGAAGCCTTTTGCGGGGTTAAACCATTTAACTGTACCCTGATTCATGTTGTGGTACCTCCAAAATATAATTATTTGTATTCCATTTGAAACTGTCATTGAAAGGTGCATTTAAAAAAATGCCCCACATCTTTGTAAACCACTGAACCATGACTTACAACGATGTGAGTACAATGTGTTACCTTGGATACAAAAACAGTATAGCATGGACAAATGAAAAAATCAAGAGTTATTTCAAAAAAACTGAAAAAAGTTTTTCTTGTTTTATCGGGAAATTCCGCAGAAAATGGCGGCAAAGAAAGAAAAACCGGGTGTGTAGCGGAGGGAAATTTTCCCGCCAGGCGGGTTGTGGCGTGGCTGACAAACGAAATAAAATCAGCTAGAATAAAAAGAGAAAAATTCCGGGAGGCGGTATCATGCAAAAGCAGAGAAGAGGAAAAATGCTTTTAGCATGGATATCGGCTCTTTTTTTGTTGTTTTCCTGTCAGGGTGTTGGGGCGTGGAG
>JAZSKV010000091.1:0-2345 GCA_045534975.1 Ructibacterium sp.
TGTGTTTTATCCATTTCTGCAAGAGGATTGAATAAATTCTTACCACTACACACAATCGGCAATTTATACCCATAAGGTTCGTATTTCTTTGCAGTAGAGCCTTGTACAAGCATAAGTTCTGTGATAGTGCCGCCATAATAATGACCATAGCCTTTATCTATATTAGCCATCCCAAATTTGAAAGTAATACTACCAGAATCGCCAACTGTAAATGTTTTGGTGACGCGCCCCCTTGCACCTTTTGAATATAAATGTTCATAAGATAACGAGGAACCAATATAAATAATATTTGTTGTTGTACCGTTGTCATCCGCTGTTAGCAAATAAGATAATGTGTAAGTTTCACCCGCCACCAAATTATTAAAAGTAAACGATACGGAAGAATGACCGCCGACGTGATAACCGCCACCATCCAATTTTTGAACAAAATTGTCACCATGTGATGGGATTGACCCGTGTCCCAGAGCATTCCAATTCCTTGCATTATCAAACAAATTCTCCGTTACATCACCCACGCCACCGCTTGCGCCCTCTATGGTGTAATCAATCACACTCTCGGTATCAACACAACCGGGCAAGGTCAAAGGGGGTATGCCGGATACCTTTCGCACAAACCCTTTTACCTTATTGACAATGTTCATAAAGGCTAATTTCTTTCTTTGTAAGTACGTCATAGCATCACCTACTTACTGACGGGACATAGCCATTGACCAAACCGATAAACTGTATACCATTGAAATAGAACACAATGTCATAATGGGTATTGGCAGAGGGTTGGAAGATGGATAAACCATCTACTGTGGTGCAATCCGTTCCTACCCAGTTCAAGATACCGCTATCGGTATAATCAATGGATGTCGGTGTCGCTCCGCTATCAAATGATAATCCAGACGTATATGTTGCAGAATATTCTCCATTGCCAAAGGTAAAGGAAATGGAAGATGCTTCTGCCAAACGCACCTCTTGATTATCCGTTGCGGAAAACTCAAAGATATTCCCTGGGAGTGTTTCTGCAACTGTGGTTTTGTCCGCTTTTATGGTATCTAAATAATCAGTATTTGCTTCCATCGCATCAAGAAAATTATTTGCTACCGCTTGCGTTTTCCCGTCAACTTCTGTCTTGGTATAGATGTTTTCTTGATCTGCCTTTAAGTCAACCTCGGTATGCAAGGCTTCTATTTGCTCCTTAACTTCTTCTTTGGTAGCATAGACCCCCTCATACTCTGCACCGGTATCTATCCATACATCCGCTTCCTCTGGTGGATTCGTTCCGACATATACCGTTGAGCCGGACTGTGCCTTTATTCCTGTATCCACAAACGAACTCAAAGAACCATCCCACTCATACCAGTTGCCATTCTCTCCTATATAACTTGTTTTTGCTACTGCCGCATTTGCGATTTCTATATAATTTTTCGCATCATTTGCCGAATGAGCCGCACTTTCAGCATTTTTCAATGCATTTGTTTCTGATTCCGCTGCGCTTTCCGCCGCCTCCGCCGCACTCATCTCTGACTCCTTCACCTTTTCCGCCGATTTCGCCACCTCCGCAACAGTATCTATAATTTCGTCAATCTGTTTTTGTAACTGTTCCGCCTGTGTTGGTGTCGGGTCTTGGGGTTCCCCTGCGTTATCCTCTTTTCTGGAAGATAGAACCTTTAATTTCTCTTCCACAGTACGCTTTCGCACACCATCGGCATATCCGTCTATGGCAAAAGGAGCCATACCGACCTCATCCATAGCCTCACCGGGAATAGGAACCAGGTACACCCCTGTACTTTGGGTGATATTCTCTAACAGATTGGTCGTAAGGGTTACCTCAACAGGACTCTCTCCTAATGCATTCCAAAAAGTCACCGTTTTCGCAAACCCATCCCAGTCCTTGCTAAATTCTATCCTTAACTTTGTACTGTTCTCCTCAAACTGCGCCCCGGCACAGTTATGGTCTTTTACAATACTGTATCCGTTGACACGGACATTAATGATCCCATCCATTCCATCACTCCTTCATTACTCCACTTGCCTTTAATGCGGCAATAAGATTGTTAAAAGCATTTATCACTTCGCCTATCTCGGCGTCAGCATCAAGGATCTCCTGGGAAGCAACCGGCACCGCCGTTAATTTCCCATCTACCTTGGCGATATCCTCCGCCCGGCACAGTTTTACATTCCCGTTTCCTGTGCCAATATAAAGTGCCTTTTCGTCTTCGTGATAGGCAAGTTCTCTTTCTCCAAGAGCATTCGTGCCGTTACCGCCTTTGATTTTAATTAAATTTGCCATATGATTCCCTCCTCATAGCCTTCCCCTTGAGGAGAAGGGGGACCGCTTGCGGTGGATGAGGTGT
>JAZSKV010000090.1:0-2603 GCA_045534975.1 Ructibacterium sp.
TTCCTAAGACCGCTTGGCCTCCGACTTAGGTAAAATCCATGCAGGCAAACTGGATAGGAAGAAGCGAAGGTGCCGAGATGGAATTCAAACTGGATGGCACCGATGAAACTTTAACGGTGTTCACTACCAGACCGGATACCATCTACGGTGTTTCCTATATGGTGATTGCTCCGGAGCATCCTATTGTAGAAAAACTGATTGCCGGAAAACCCCAGGAAGCGGCTTGCCGTGCCTTTATTGAAAAGGTGCATGGTCAGAGCGAGATTGAACGGTCTTCTACCGATACGGAAAAAGAGGGTGAATTCACCGGTTGTTATATGATAAACCCCTTTACCGAGGAGAAGATTCCTCTCTACTTAGCCAACTATGTCTTCTTAGACTATGGCACCGGTATTGTTATGGGCGTTCCGGCGCATGACCAGAGAGATTTTGACTTTGCCAAGAAATATAATCTGCCTATCCGGATTGTGGTACAACCGGAGGGTCAGAATATGAAATCCGAAGAAATGACCGAGGCCTTTGCGGCAGAGGGCATTATGGAAAATTCCGGCATCTTTGACGGACTGAATAACCAGGACGCCTTAAAAAAGATGATTGACTATGCCGAAGAAAAAGGCATTGGCAGAAAAAAAGTGAATTTTCGTCTGCGGGACTGGCTGATTTCCCGGCAGAGATATTGGGGTGCACCCATCCCGGTGGTTTACTGTGAGAAGTGTGGCACCGTGGAGATTCCGGAAGACCAACTGCCGGTAATGCTTCCTGAAAACGTGAAGTTTACCGGTCAAGGTAAATCTCCCCTTAGTGAGTGCCCAGAATTTGTGAATACCACCTGTCCCAAGTGCGGCGCTCCGGCAAAACGGGAAACCGATACCATGGATACTTTTGTGTGCTCCTCCTGGTATTTCCTCCGGTATACCGACCCCCACAACACCGAGATGCCTTTCTCCAAAGAGAAAGCAGATTACTGGATGAATGTGGATCAGTACATCGGCGGTGTAGAACACGCGATTCTGCATCTCTTGTATGCAAGATTCTTTACCAAAGCCCTCCACGATTTTGGATATGTTTCTTGTGAGGAACCCTTTGCCAATCTCTTGACTCAGGGTATGGTATTAAAAGACGGCAGTAAAATGTCTAAGTCGGTGGGTAATGTGGTCAGCCCTGACGAGATTATCGAAAAGTACGGTGCAGATACTGCCCGGCTCTTTATTCTGTTTGCGGCGCCCCCGGAACGGGATTTGGACTGGAATGATACGGCGGTAGAGGGTGCTTACCGATTCTTGAACCGGGTATGGCGTGCCGTAGAGGAACTTGCGCCTTATTGTGAAAAAGGCACCGTTGACCAGGCGAGCCTCAATGCCGATGATAAGAAATTGCGGTTGGCGCTCCATACCAGCATCAAAAAGGTGACCGAGGACTGTGATCGGTTTAGTTTCAATACTGCCATCAGTTCCATCATGGAATTGGTGAATGCCCTGTATGTTTATAAAGAAAAGGTGGCAAGTGAGAATTACCATAAAGCAGTCCTGGCAGAAACCGTAGAGAACTTAGTGGTTCTCCTCTCTCCCTTTGTTCCCCATATCACCTTTGAAATGTGGGAGAACTTAGGACGGAGCGAAGATCTGTCCACCTATGGATGGCCAAAGTATGATGAGGCTGCCCTACAAGTGGCAGAGGTAGAAGTGGCTGTCCAGATTAATGGTAAAGTGCGGGAGAAGATGCTGATTTCTCCGGAACTTAATCCTGCCCAGATGCAGGAAGCCGCTTTGGCAAATCCCAAAGTACAAGAACTCATTGCCGGCAAGGAAATGGTGAAATGTATCGCTGTTCCCAAAAAGTTAATCAATATCGTAGTCAAAGGCTAAATGTAAGAGGTTGCAAACATCGTTTGCAACCTCTTACATTTTTCCTACCCACTTACCGGAGGCGGAAGATGAAATCATCCTCGGAATGTTTGGGAAGAACAGGAAGCCCAGCCGGAAATCAAATCCAACCTGGGAAAAAGATGATTCTCTTTGGCGAGAACGAGCATGCAAAAAGGCGCTAACCATAAGGAAAGGGTAATTGGGTATTTACAAACAGAAAAAACTGTGTTAGAATGAAGATGTTAAGGGGCATTAGCGCAGTTGGGAGCGCATCACACTGGCAGTGTGGGGGTCAGGGGTTCAAGTCCCCTATGCTCCACCAAAACAAAAATCCTGTCGAAAGATAGGATTTTTTGTTTTGTATTATTCATTTTTCATTATTCAATATTCATCATTCATTAAATGCGACAGGATTTTTTAATGAATAATGAATGATGAAACCGCCTTCGGCTGATGAATAATTAATATTTGCGGTAGTTTTGCTTTCGCAAAACATTGATTTATATGCATTAACATCAATTTGCTACGATATATCAGATATGCATTCCATGACACTCCTTTTCGTGTTAAGATAAAATAAAAAACACTAAAAGGAGTTATGAATTATGTCAAAAGAAAATCAAAACAAAAAGTATGACGGACAAAACAGATGCAGGAGATGCGACAGACCTCTTCATGATTCGATTGATTTTGATTTATGATAGCGTTCCATAATTGTGGGTTTTGATAAGTATAATG
>JAZSKV010000071.1:0-5972 GCA_045534975.1 Ructibacterium sp.
ATCCAGTTTGCCTGCATGGATTTTACCTTATCCGGCCAGCCGTCCAACTTATCAATATCATCTAAGAGTCTTTGTGCATAGTCAGTAATCTTAAAGAACCATTGTTCTAAGTCCTTTTTACCTACCTCACTCTTACAACGCTCACACTTGCCATTGACAACCTGTTCATTGGCAAGCACCGTCTGGCAAGAGGGACACCAGTTGACAAAGGATTTCTTCTTATAAGCCAATCCATGCTTATACAGTTGCAAGAACATCCATTGGGTAAACTTATAATAGTCCGGCTTTGCCGTGGCAACCTCCCGCTCCCAGTCATAACTAAAACCAAGACGCTTTAATTGCTCCCGCATATTATCAATGTTGGACCAAGTCCAATCCGCCGGGGGAGTTCCGTTCTTGATGGCAGCGTTTTCTGCCGGCAGACCGAAAGAGTCCCATCCCATAGGATGCAGAACGTGGAATCCCTGCATCTTCTTATATCGAGCCACCACGTCACCGATAGAATAGTTCCGAACATGACCCATATGCAGATTACCCGAGGGATAGGGGAACATCTCTAAGGCATAATACTTAGGCTTTCCAGTTTCTTCCAGAATCCGGAACGCGCCCTCGTCCTCCCAGCGTTTCTGCCATTTTTCTTCGATTTCCTTGCATTGATATTTCATTGGAATCGCCTCCATTTGCATAATTGTTAGTCTTCCGTCTTCTCAGCCGACATATCTACATAACCGGCATCTTTCCAAATTCTTTCCAAATCATAGAAATCCCGGGGCTCACTTTGAAAGATATGAACAATCGCCTCGTCATATCCCAAAAGCACCCAATCACCGGTACGATAACCCTCTTTATTCACCGGAAATTTGCCCTCTTTGGCCATTTCTTCTTCCACATGGTCACAAAGAGCCTGGACCTGACGGTCCGAACCGCCGGTGGCTATGATAAAATAATCTGCCATGGTGGTCAGTCCGCTGACATCCATCACCACGATATCTTTTGCCTTTTTCATATCCAAAGTCCGGAATATTTTAATTACTGTCTGATTATCAAAAGCCATAAGAAACTCCTTATTCCTCGTTATCTAAAATAAAATTCTCTTTCATCAGCGTCGCCGTTCCGGCTTTATCCGGCACAAAATAGGAACCGCCGCCGATGTATCTGCCGCTGCCTGGCAGGGAATGGATATAGATGTTCTTTTTCCCTGCTTTTAACACATCCCGCATCAGCCCAATGATTTCTCCGGCAGAATAGTCCGTTTCGGTGTTGGCTTTCACTGCAAAGAACACCGCCGGTGCCCGAAGAACACCAAGGGGGGATAACAGTTTATCTGCCACGGCACTATATAATTCCTGCTGCGCAGAAAGCCTGCCCATATCCCCGTCAGCATAACCGTTGCCGTCATTTCCTTGACGATAGCGCATATACATTTCGGCTTCCTTCCCGCTGAGCCGTTGTTTTCCCTCTTTTAAATCAATGACCAGATCCTGGGTGGGGTCTTCATAAGTCATAGCAAAGGGAACATCAATGGTAACCCCGCCCACCGCATTGACAATATCCCGGAACCCGGAAAAGTCAACCATGGCATAATGTTTGGGGGTTACACCGGTAACCTGTGCAATTTCCTGGCTTAATACCTGGAACCCGGAATAATACGCCGAATTAATTTTTTTATCGTTACGCCGGTTGGTAACCTTAGTATCCCTTGGAATTTGCAGAATATGAACCTCGTTCGCTTTTCGGTCAATCTGGCAAAGCAGAATCAGATCGGTACGGTAACCGCCCTCATCCACACCGGCAACCACAAAGGTTTCCGGTCCTTTCCGGCTCCCGCCGTTACCCCAAAGACTAAACGTTTCACCGGTTTGTAATGCAATAAAGAAGTTATAAAACATCCAGATAATCACCAGCAACGTGACAATCAGTACAATCAGCCTAACAGGAGATTTGATTCTCATAACAACTCCTTTCTCACGCCGGTACCGGCAGCCCGATGGAGCAACAAATCATTCCGGCAATGTACGGTATCCGGATGAACAGTTTTCCCCTTTTCCAGCAAATCCCGTATGGTATAATCAATGCCGAAAATCATCGCCTCATCGATGGCGTGGTAAGTCATTTCCCGGAGCATATCCACATCCTGATAATCCCGGTTGGGTTCGATATAATCTGCAATATAAATAATCTTAGAAAGCAAACTCATATTCGCCTTGCCGGTGGTATGATAACGGATGGCATCTAAAATCTCCGGATTATAAATACCAAACCGGCTCTGGGCGATACAAGCGCCCAAGGCGCCATGCAGAAGTCTTGGCATCTGCAAAGACATGGCATCGGGCATCACGCTGTACTCTTCCCGAAGTAGCCGAATGGATTCCTCGGGAGCAATTTCCTTGGCACAGTCATGCACCAAGCCGGCGATATAGGCTTTTTCCCGGTCAGCACCGTAATGCTCTGCCAAGCGGACCGCCTCTTCTGCCACCCCATAGGAATGTCTTAGCCGCCGCTCGCTCAAACTCTGGGCAAGCATACCCTTTATTTTTTCAAGTTCTAACAAGGCGCCGCCCCCTTTATCTCATCTCTTTTTTTGATAGAGTCCGTGTTCCTTGATATATGCCAAAACGCCGTCTTTCACAAAGCCGTCAATCTTCTCGCCCTTTTCCACCATCCGCCGCAGTTGGGTAGAGGAAACATCCACCGGTGGCATGGAAACCAAACGGATTTCCCCATGGAATTTTTCTTCCAACAGTTTCTTCTTTTCTGCACATTGTTGGGCAGAAATCCCTGTCCGGTTTACTGCCGCAACGGAGCAGTTTTGAAAAATCCGTGCCGGTTCCCGCCAGGCGTCCATATAATCCAGAGAATCGGCACCTACAATAAAGATAAATTCCTCATCTGGGAACTTGGTCTTTAGGGATTCTAAGGTTTCAAAGGTATAACAGTCTTTTCCGCTTTCTGCCTCCATGGGTTCTACCAGAAAACCCGGCTCGTCAGCAATCGCCAGGCGAACCATAGAAAGCCGGTCTTTGGGGCTTGACAGACCTATATTTTCTTTGTAGGTGATACCGCCCGTTGGCAGAAACCATATTTCGTTTAAAGCCATGGCATCTTTTACCCGCTTCGCCATGGCCAAATGCCCGATATGGGGAGGATCAAAGGTCCCCCCCATAATTCCGATTCTTTTCATTTTAGTAGAAGAGGGCACTGGTGACGCCTTCATCCATCAATTTCATGTTTTTACCCTTTTCGTTGCAGGAATACAACTTTCCGGTGGGGTTCTCACCCTCGCCCTCGCGAATCAACAGAAGAATTCTACCGTCCTTTTTCAGACCATAGGAACTTACGCCCTCACGGATTTCCCGTACCCGACCCTTGGTGGTCACACAGGCAATGTTGCCGGAGTTGATGGGTGCAGACTTCACATCGGTAGCGTAAACCATAATCTCACCTACGGTGTCATAGGTGAATGCACCGGCACAAACCTCTTCGGTCAAAGTTACGGTGTTGGAGTTAGTATAAGCCGCAAGGCTAACGGTATTTAAGTCCATATTGTAATTGGATGCAAACCGAACCACAGCACCGTCACCAGAAACGTCACAACCGTAGGCATCGTCAGAAATTCTCTTTTCAGAACCTACATAGCCGTTAACAATACTCATGGTCATCAATGCGCCCTTACCCTTTTCCTCGTCATAGGCACCGATATAGGCGGCTCTGGAGAAATCATCGCTAATGTCAAACTGACACCGGCTCCAGGAAGGTTCTTTTAAGTTCACCACCGCATTGGCAACTTTTTGGGATGCATTTTCGGTAGCGGCAGCCATATAGTAGTCACTCTTCTCGGTTTCTTCGTAACTCTTGCTATAAATGACAGCGCCCTCATCGTTACGAACCCGCTCAATCCGGGTTGCCTCATCGGCAACCACGTTACCGGTTCCGGATGCCAAATCCAAATAACTGATGGTCTGGAAATTGTCTTTATAATCGCTGTATGCATAGATGCATTCGGATTTTTCCAGAATCACCGGAGCCAGGAAGGCTTTCTCTGCCCGAACCGTAGGATTGCTAGGTTCTTTTAAGGAATACAAATCATAGGTACCATCGTCGGTATCGTAGTTCTTCGCATACAGGTAGATATCACTCTTGGGGGTTGTGCCAAAGACAAAGGCAACCTTTTCATCCAACTGCCGACTTTCTTTGGGTGCATCCTTGCCGAATTCCCGGATACACAAATCACCGGTGTGTACGGTAGGATTAAAGTTTCTGATATAGAGCGCCTTGGTACCGTCCTGAGAGAACACGAAATTATCGCTGCATACATCCTGCTCAATGGACATAGGCTCGTCCATCGACGGATTCCAGTAACAAAGTTCCCCGTGGTAACCGGTATCATCGGTTTTGCGCAGGAAGAGTACGGACCGACCATCTTTGGCAATCACAATCTTATAAAATGCCGAGATAGAAACCAACGTCCGAGTCTTGGGGGAACCGTTCTGGTAATAAATCAAGTCACCCCGACCGCTATTCATATCCATATTCTCTAAGAAATAGGTGTACTGACCATCTGCCGATACATAAACCAGACCTTTTTCGGTAGGATTGGCAAACTGATATACCTTGGGATCCGTGAACTTTTTCTTGGACTGACTTCCCGTATTGGCAGTCTCCGGCGCTTTGGCAGCAACCAAGTTGGTACTGATGAGTTGTGCCTTTTTACCGTAGTGCATATAAAGTTGATTGTCTTTGGTATAGATGGTGGGATATTTCACATCGGCGCCGCTCGCCATACCGGCAAAGAGATTGATGGTTCCTACAATCAGAGCCACCACCAAAACTGCCACCACGGTACCAAAAATCAATCTCCGTTTTTTCATGTTTTTGCTGTCAGATACCGGACGTTTGGGTCTTGCTGCACGAAGTGCCGCCGCCTTTTCTTTGTCACGCCGACTCATCCTTTCCACAGAAACTCGCTTCCCGCCAGTTTTGCCACCATTTGCCCGACGTTCCCGACGGAGAGCCGCACGCTGAGCCGCCTCTTCCATCTCTTCCAGGGATCGTTGCCGATGCTCGGGTCTATACCGCTCTGCCTCCGGCTTTTTGGTTGCCGAGAGCAAATCGGTCTGGTTATCTTTGCCAATGGAAAGATCCATATCCGCAATGGTCTGCCGGATTTCCCCGGCGTCTTTAAATGTCAACGTATACTGCAGATCAAAATCATAACTGTCCTTGGTCGGATCTACCGTAGCAAACCGTCCTGTTTCCTGATTGGATAAATCATAGGAATGAAACCGCCCGGCAAACTCCGTCCGGCAAAAGGGGCACGATGGTGCATTGTCCGGAATATTTTTTTGGCATCTTGGACATTTCATGGGTTTTCACTGCCTTTCTCAATCTTATATCTTTTGCATGAAAATATATATTTATGATACTTATAGTTGTTTTTATTATAACATATTCCCTTAGGAATTACAACTATCTTTTCACAAGTTTTCGTTTTTTTTGAGTTCTTCTACCAGATTTCTCTCTTTTTCGCTAAGCGGTGCTTTGCTCAGCATCCCTCTGCGCTTTTGGAAGGTGGTTTTGATGGACATTTCCCGCTTCCAACTTTCAATATTTTTGTGATGGCCGCTGAGCAGAATTTCCGGGACTCTGCGTCCATGCCATTCTTCCGGTCTGGTATACTGGGGATACTCTAAAAGCCCGGAAAAATGAGATTCCTCCGAGAAAGCCTCTTCACTTTTTAAAACCCCGGGGATCAGCCGTGCCGTGGCATCTACCACCGCCATAGCAGCAAGTTCCCCGCCAGTTAAGACAAAATCCCCTAAGGAAATTTCCATATCCACAATCTCGTCTAAAATTCTCTGGTCTACCCCCTCATAATGACCACAAAGGAGTACCAGATGTTCTTCTTTGGCAAGCGGTTTTGCTGTCCCTTGGCGGAAGGTTTTGACCTGGGGGGATAAATAGATGGTTTTTGG
>JAZSKV010000039.1:0-30255 GCA_045534975.1 Ructibacterium sp.
CTGTGTTGCCGTACATTGAAGCATAAGCCACCAGAACGCCTTTTTCTTCCGGCTGGTATCTGCTCCACAGGTCATATTTTGCTATAAATTCGCCTATGTTGCTGCGCCATACCAGGCCGTGCAGAGGAGCCAGCATTTTTATATCCAGGCCTGCGGCTTTTTTCAGCACTGCCTGTACCTGCATACCGTATTTGCCTACAATGCCAATATAATACCGGCGTGCCTCGCATGCCCAGTCTTCTTCCACATCATTGGCACCAAATTTACCAAAGGCATCGGCAGAGAAGAGAACATGCTCATAACTGTCATAGGCCATCATAACCTCCGGCCAATGAATCATGGGAGCTGCCACAAAGGTTAAGTTGTGTCTGCCAAGGGATAGGGTGTCACCATCGCTGACCACAACCTGCCGGTCGGGATAATCGGTGCCGAAGAATTGCTTGATCATGACAAAGGCCTTGCTACCGGCAACGATTTTCGCGTCGGGGTATTTGCCCATAAACAAATGAATGTTGGCAGAATGGTCAGGTTCCATGTGGTGAATCACCAAATAATCCGGGGTTCTGCCCTCTAACACCTTTTCCAGATTGGAAAGCCAAGCATCGCCAAAGCGAATATCTACCGTGTCCATCACGGCAATCTTTTCATCCAGAATAACATAGGAATTATAAGCCATGCCATTTTCTACGATGTATTGTCCCTCAAACAGGTCAATATCATGGTCATTGACCCCAATATATTTAATTTCTTCTGTTACTCGCATTGTTCTATCTCCTTTTCAAAATCAGGTTGAAATAAATGATAAGTACGGTCAATGGAAAGTTCCCGTTGCCACAGACGTAGGGCATCCGGGTTATCTTTGATTTGCCCGCCATGCTTGGCAAGGGGGAGAGTGGCTGTGCTTTTCGCATGATTCAAAACTGCCTGTCCTTGCTCATTAAAGTCCAGAATCCGGATATAAGACGGGTTTCGTTTGCTATCCTCTTTGGTAATGCCAAGATAGGCATTGAAAAGAATCCGCCGGAGTCGGCTGTAAGCATAACGCTTGGATTTTACTGCTCCTATGAGAGCGGTGAGCGTGTCGGCGGTCATAGCCTCCCGGGCGATGGCATTTTCCAAGCCCTCGGATACATCGGCAATCTGTGCCAGTTGTCCCTTGGACATCAGGCAAACCCGGGAGAGAATGGATTTTTCCATGGGTTTGATAGAATACGGCGGCACTCCCCCAAAGAGAGCAAAGGCCTTTGCAGGAAGAAATTGTCCGTCATGTTCTCTTCTCAATAATTGTTCCCGGATTGCGGTGGCTGATGCAATTTCCTCTTTGGGAAGGATGGCGTCATGGTCAGCTCCTTTGCGCCCAATAGGAACCGGTTTTATGTTACTATTGAGCCGGCTGAGTGCTTTGCAGTATTCTACGGCAAGAATATTGTTTGGCATACTTAAAAATTCTGCCGAGGCAGCACCAATCACATTTCGAATCGCACCTGCCCGGGCGCTGGCAAAGGATAAGCCGGCAGAAAGACCGGCTTGCAGTTGCTGCTGAAACGGCTCGTCTTCTGCGACCAAAACATCAGCAATGCGGCAGAGTAGGTCGGCATCCGGGGTTTCTGCACCAAAGAATAAAACATCAACACAGCCCAAAGCGTCTAAGGTTTTCACAGCGTTATAGGCATAGCGTTCTGCCGATTGCAGGGTCAGAACTGCGGGAAGTTCCAGCACCAAGTCCATGCCGCAGGCAAGGGCGGCTTTGGCACGCAACTCTTTGGGATAAATGGCGGCATCGCCACGCTGAACGAAGTTTCCGCTCATGATTCCCACAATGGCATCAAGGCCCAGGGTTTCCCGGGCAACCTGTAATTGATGTTGATGCCCTAAATGAAAGGGATTATATTCACAAACCACCGCACCGATTCGCATCAGGGCAACCTCCTTAAAGCAAAATAATTATCTCCTATATAGTATAGCACAAAATTTGTTTTTGACAAGAAAAATTTAAGAATTTTCTTGCGTTGAGGGAAAGAAAAAGGTATAATAAAAATAATGAAAACGTGATTGGAACCGGGGAGGGGAAAATATGCAAGAACCGATTTTCCGTTATGAAGATTTGGCAGATGAACAGGTGGTGGAACTCTCGGCAGAGGGGGACAAAAACGCTACCGAGTTTGTTCTTGCCAAATATAAAAATTTGGTTCGTGCCAGAGCCAAACTTTATTATCTTGCCGGTGCCGATAAAGAGGATTTGGTCCAGGAGGGGATGATTGGTCTTTTTAAGGCAATCCGGGACTTTGATGCTACCTATCAGGCGTCTTTCCGGGGCTTTGCGGAAATGTGCATCAAACGCCAGATCATCACCGCTGTAAAAACGGCGGCAAGACTGAAACATCTGCCGCTGAATTCCTATGTTTCTTTGAGTAAACCGGTCTATGAAGATGATGCCGAACGGACCTTGGTGGATTTGTTGGCAGAGCGGGATGCGGTAGATCCGGAAGAGATGATTCTCCGCCGGGAAAAAGCAGAGGCTCTGGAATCGGAAATTGCCCAGAAACTCAGCGGTCTGGAACAGTCGGTGCTGTCTTTGTATTTAGGTGGTATGAACTATCAAGAAATCGCAGTGGAATTGGACCGAAGCCCCAAATCTATTGACAATGCCTTACAGAGAATCAAGCGAAAATTAGCCACAGAATAACAAAAGCCACAACCCTTTGGGGTTGTGGCTTTTTGCTATACCAAGAGAAAGAATTTTTCCTCAATTTTCATGGAAAAAACCTGGGGCAAGCCTTGACACAGGGGCGGATTTCCTTTATACTAAGATTAGGATATTATGATATCTTGTAGATATCTTACATAGGGAAGGAATGAGTGAATTGGCACAAGAGAAAAAAATGGTAGAAGCGATTACACCTATGGGCGAAGATTTTGCCCAATGGTATACGGATATCATTAAAAAAGCACAACTTTGTGATTATTCTGGCGTTCGCGGTTGTATGGTCATTCAACCGTACGGTTATGCCATCTGGGAGAATATCCAGAAAGGTCTGGATGCACGGTTTAAGAAAACAGGGGTAGAGAATGTTTATATGCCCATGTTTATTCCCGAGAGCCTTTTGCAAAAAGAGAAAGACCATGTAGAGGGCTTTGCCCCTGAGGTTGCATGGGTTACCCATGGCGGTACGGAAAAATTGCAGGAACGGCTTTGTGTCCGTCCTACCTCGGAGACTTTGTTCTGTGAACACTATGCCGGCAGTATCCGGTCTTATCGGGATCTGCCTCGGCTCTACAATCAGTGGTGCAGCGTGGTTCGTTGGGAAAAGACCACCCGTCCGTTTTTGAGAAGTATGGAGTTCTTGTGGCAGGAGGGTCATACTGCCCACGCTACCGCAGAAGAAGCCCAGGAGAGAACCATCCAGATGCTCAATGTCTATGCAGATTTCTGCGAGGAAGAATTAGCGATTCCGGTAATCAAAGGGCAAAAGACCGAGAAAGAAAAATTCGCCGGCGCTCATGAAACCTATACCATCGAAAGTTTGATGCATGACGGCAAGGCGTTACAGTCCGGTACCAGCCATAACTTTGGCGATGGGTTTGCCAAAGCCTTTGGCATTCAGTACCTTAGCGATAACAATGAGCTGGAATATGTCCACCAGACTTCCTGGGGTATGTCCACCCGTATCATTGGTGCCATCATTATGGTGCACGGTGATGATGCAGGTCTAAAACTGCCCCCGAGAATCGCACCCATTCAGGCAGTGATTGTGCCGGTAGCACAACACAAAGAGGGGGTTTTAGAAAGGGCAGGACAACTGAAAGAACAACTGGCAGAGAAGTTTAGAGTGAAATTAGATGACAGTGATAAGTCCCCCGGCTGGAAGTATAGCGAATATGAAATGCGGGGCGTTCCTGTCCGGATTGAAATCGGTCCTAAGGATATTGAGCAGAATCAGGCAGTATTGGTTAGCCGGATTGACCGGAGCAAGACCTTTGTATCTCTGGATCATATTGAGGAAGAACTGGCAAAACTTTTAGACCAAATTCAGGTACAGATGCTGAAAGCGGCGCGCCAAAATCGGGAAGAAAAGACCAGTACTGCGGTTACCTATGAAGAGTTTAAGCAGGTGGTAGAAGAAAAAGGCGGTTTCGTCAAGGCAATGTGGTGCGGTGACGAGGCATGCGAACTGCAAATCAAAGAGGACACCACGGCAACATCCCGGTGCATCCCCTTTGAGCAGGAACAACTCAGCGATACCTGTATTTGCTGCGGAAAACCTGCAACCAAGATGGTTTACTGGGGTAAAGCATATTAAGATATCTTAAAATTATACGGAGGTGGAGAACAATGTGGTGGCAGAATTTTTATCATATCGTCATCAATCAGTTAGCGCTGTTTCGGATTACTGACATGATTGACATTCTGGTGGTTTCTTACCTGGTTTATAAAGCCCTGAAGTTTGTCCGGGATACCAGAACGGCACAACTGCTCAAAGGCGTTGTTCTTTTGGTTGTGGCAATGCAGGCCAGTTTCTTTCTCCAACTCAACACGGTGTATTACATTTTAAGTAACGTTCTGCAAGTGGGAATGATTGCCCTTTTGATTGTTTTTCAGCCGGAACTTCGACGCGTTTTAGAGCATATGGGCAGAAACACCATGCGCAAATGGTTTAACTCCACCGGAGAGTTTGACGAAGAGGCACTGCAAACCGTTCGGCAGATTGCCCGGGGTGCGCAGGCCATGGCAAATAACCATGTGGGCGCCTTGATTGTCATTGAAAACAAAGATAATATCAGTTCCCTGATTAGTTCCGGGATTTCGATGCATGCCTCTGTCAGTAGCGAATTATTAGAAAACATCTTTGTTCCCAAAACCCCCCTCCATGACGGTGCTGTGGTGATTCGGGATAATAAGATTGCCATGGCAACCTGTGTACTGCCCTTATCCCAGAACCCCAATATCCGTCAGGAATTGGGAACCCGGCACCGGGCGGGTCTTGGCATTTCCGAGGAATCCGACGCAGTGGTCGTTATTGTTTCAGAGGAAACCGGCAACATTTCTGTTGCTTATAAAGGGGTACTCAATACAGGATTTGGAGAGGAAACGCTCCGGGAGCGCATCATAGAATTGCTCAATGACGATGTTCTGGCAAAGAACAACGGCGAAACAAAGTTCTCCTTGAAAAAATGGTTCAAAGGAGGGAAAGAGCAGTGATAAAAAAGTTTTTGGCTAGTGACGGCGGTTTAAAAATTATTTCTGTTGCCATTGCCATTTTGATTTGGGTTTATATTATTATCGTTCTTGACCCGGCGGTGGAAGTGGAAGTCCGGGATATCCCCATTGAATTTATTGGGATAGAGCAACTGGAACAAAGCGGCATCAGCGTGGTGAATGAATCGGCAACTACTTTGAATATCAAAATTAAGGGAAGCCGTAAAAAAATGGGACGCCATGATATGGATACCATTATCGCAAAAGTAGATATTTCGGGCATCCGGTCGGTGGGGCAGACGACCCAGCCGGTGGATGTAGTGATTCCCTTTGAAAATGTAGGTATCTCTTCCCAGAGTCATTATGCTGTGGATATTAAGACAGAAAAACTAACGGAAAAGAAAATCAAATTAGAAATTCAAACCGAGGGAAGCCTTGCCCAGGATTATATGGCAGGGGAAATGAGTGTTGAACCCAAACAGGTAACCATCAAGGGCCCTGAATCGGTGGTAGGCAAGATTGCCAAAGCCGGTGTGATCCTCAACTACGGCGGCGCCGATGTGGATATTTCAGCGGAACTTCCCATTCAGTTTTACGATACGGCGGGCAAATTATTATCTGCCCAGGATGCACTACTCAAACGGATTTCTCAAGATATCCAGACGGCAAAGGTGCGCTGTGCCGTGGTAAAACTCCGAGAGGTTAAAATCATTCCGGAATTTGGTGCAGATTCCCTGGAAGAAGAGGCAAAACTCTTATCCGGTGCTACCTATACCTTAAATCCGGCAACGGTTTTAATTTATGGCGATGATAAGGTAACGGCAAAGATTACCAGCATCAGAACCCGTGAAATACCGGTGGAGAAATTTGTCGATAATCATAAAGCCAAAGCAGAACTGATTATCCCGGCGGGTGTTAAGGTTTTACAGGACATTTCCGAGGTAGAGATTACCTTAAGCCGTAGTATCAAAGCCGATAAGGAATAGCAGGTGAAAAGATGCAGATTGTGATAGGCTCTGTTTCCATGCCAATCAGACATACCGAAGAAGATGTGATTCGCGCCGCACAAGAAATTGTGCGGCTGCGCCATATTCCGGCAAAAGATTTTTGGATTTACAAACAATCCTTAGATGCCCGGCGGAAAAACCGGATTCATTATCAATATAGCGTGGTTGCCACCGTGCCGGAGGGAACGGTTTGCGACGGTGTGGCATGGCGACCTTTTACCGATGCCGGGGATTTGGAAATCCCCAAAAGTAGCCAAACAAAACAACGTCCTGTGGTGGTTGGTACCGGCCCTTGCGGGTTATTTGCGGCATATATTCTTGCAAAAGCCGGCAATCCCCCTTTGGTGTTGGAACGTGGTGAGTCAGTGGATGAACGCACCAAAACGGTAGAGGTGTTCTGGAGAGGCGGCAAACTCAACCCGGAATCCAATGTCCAGTTTGGTGAGGGCGGAGCGGGAACTTTCTCTGACGGGAAACTCAATACCAGAATCAGCGACCCCAGACAGCGGTTCGTCTTAAAAACCTTTGCAGAACATGGAGCACCGGCAGATATCCTCTACCGGGCAAAACCCCATATTGGCACCGATAAATTAAAAGGTGTGGTGCGCTCCATGCGGGAGGAAATTTTGCGCCTCGGGGGAGAAGTTCGGTTTTCTGCCTGCTTGACAGGGATTAAAACCCAGAACGGACGGCTGACAGAAATTGAGGTTAACCATAGCGAGGCAATCCCTTGTGACACCCTTATTTTAGCCATCGGTCATAGTAGTCGGGACACCTATACCATGCTGAAAAATGCCGGGGTTTTTATGGAGTCCAAGGCCTTTGCGGCAGGTGTTCGGGTGGAACACAGCCAGGCTATGATGGATATTTTGCAGTACGGCAGCGATGCATTAGGTTTGCCGGCGGCTGACTATCGACTGGTTTACAACGGGAAAGAACGCAGTTGTTATTCCTTTTGTATGTGTCCAGGAGGCCAGGTGGTGAACGCCTCCTCAGAGCCGGGACATCTGGTGGTGAATGGTATGAGTGAATACCGCCGTGACGGAAAGAATGCCAACAGCGCTTTGGTTGTCCCCGTTCGCCCGGAGGATTGGGAAAGTTTTGATGTTTTAGGCGGTATGGAATTTCAAAGAAAATACGAGGCTCTTGCCTATCAGTTGTGTGGCGGCAAAGCGCCGGTGCAGTTGACTCGGGACTTTCTGGCGGACAAGCCTTCGAAAGATTTGGGTAAAGTAACCCCGAGTTTTACAGGTAAGTGGCAGTTTGGGGAGTTAAAGAACTGCTTGCCGGGATTCATCACAGAATACCTGCGGCTGGGCCTTGCTGACTTTGAGAGAAAGATGCCCGGATTTGCCATGGGTGACGGCATTTTGACCGGCGTAGAAATGCGAACTTCTGCTCCGGTGCGGATTCTGCGGTCCTCGGAAATGGAGAGCGTCAATGTGAAAGGATTGTATCCGGCAGGAGAGGGAGCCGGGTACGCCGGCGGCATTGTCAGTGCGGCGGTGGATGGCATCAAAGCGGCATTGACCATTCTGGATGAAAGCCTATAAAGAATTGACAAAAGGTCTATTTTAACATATAATAAACACAGATGCAGAAGAAAAGCAAAAAGAGAGGAAAACAGCATGAAATTAGGTATCGTAGGACTTCCAAACGTAGGTAAAAGCACCTTGTTTAACGCCATTACCCAGGCAGGGGCAGAATCTGCCAACTATCCCTTTTGTACCATTGAACCTAACGTAGGTACGGTATTGGTTCCGGATTCCCGGATTGATCGGTTGACAGAAATGTATCAGCCGGATAAAGTGACTTATGCCACCATTGAATTTGTGGACATCGCAGGCTTGGTTAAGGGCGCCAGCAAGGGGGAAGGCCTTGGTAATAAATTTTTGGCAAATATCCGTGAGGTAGATGCCATCGTCCATGTGGTACGGGCATTTGAGGATTCCAATATCGTCCACGTGGAGGGTTCTGTTGACCCCATCCGGGATATTGAAACCATTAATCTGGAACTGATTCTCTCTGATTTAGAGATTTTAGACCGGCGGATGGAACGGACCCAAAAATCTTTAAAGGGCGGCGAGAAAAAGTATCAGGCACATCTGGACTTTTATCAGCGGCTCCATGATGTTTTAGAAAGCGGTAAGACTGCCCGGAGCATGGAGATGACTGAGGACGAACTGGATATGCTCTCCGATGTGGCGCTCCTGACCTTAAAACCGGTGATTTATGCCGCCAATGTGGCAGAAGACGATTATGGTACGGCAGAAACCGAGAACCCCTTTGTTCAGCAAATTAAGGAATTTGCCAAGACGGAAAATTCCGAGGTGATGGTGATTTCTGCCAGAATTGAAGAAGAAATTGCGGCCCTTGACAAAGAAGAAAAAGAAATGTTCTTAGAAGAATTGGGGGTCACCGAATCCGGCCTTGATAAACTGATTAAAGCAAGTTATAAACTGTTGGGTTTGATTAGTTATTTGACCGCAGGGAAACCGGAAGTTCGGGCATGGACCATTACCGAGGGAACCAAAGCCCCCCAGGCTGCCGGAAAGATTCATACCGACTTTGAGCGTGGGTTTATTCGTGCCGAAGTGGTAGCGTATCATGATTTGATGGAATGTGGCAGCATGAATGCCGCCAAGGAAAAGGGCCTGGTTCGCTCCGAGGGTAAGGAGTATGTGATGAAAGACGGGGACATTGTATTGTTCCGGTTCAATGTATAAAATATTTTAAAAGAGGAGGACTGTTTGATGGATTTCATGAAGAAAGTAGAAGATGTTATGTCGGTGGTTGCCAAAAAGGCCACCGAGGTCAAGGAAATTTCAAAAATCAAATATAGCGTCTATGACCTCAAAAATGATGTGAGAAAATTGTACTTAGAGATTGGTAAACAGGCGTATCAAGAACTGAAAGATAACCCTGCAATGTCTGAGGGATTGCAGATGAAGTTCCAGATCGTAGAGGCAAAACTCGCCAGAATTCGTACCCTGGAAGAAAAAGAAAGCAAAGTAAGAAATATGGGTGAGGAAATTCCCTGCCCGGTATGTGGCAGAATCTGCGAAATTCAGGAAGATTTCTGTTCCGGTTGCGGCGCGTCTTTGGTGGAAGAAGTAGAAACTGAGGTATCTGTCAAAGATGTATCTGAGGAGGAAGTATGATTCTGATACTGGCTGACGGCAGCGAGGCAAGAAAATTCACTGGAATGTTAGACAGAAACAATATTTCCTATTTATGTGTTTTTTCTACTTTTGCAGCCGCCGGCAGTTATGGCGATGGCAGTGCCATCGTGGGGCGCTTGCAAAAAGATAGTATGGTTAGCCTGTTTCGCCAGGAGAATATCCGCGGCGTGGCAGACTTGACTGAGGTCGGTGACAGTGCCCAATCCCTTGTTGCTATGTCGGCTTGTGAGACGGTAGGGGTTCCCTATGCCAAGTATCTGCCTATGCCGGTGGCTTTGGATGCCCTCTTTGGCGCCAGTATGAATGGGTCCTATGATAAAATCGCTGAAAACATCAACAGACGGATAGGTTCGGTGCTTTTGTATACCGGCCCGGAAACCGCTCGGGCGCTTGCCAAACGGGTAAAAGACCCTAACCGGCTTTATACTCCCATTCTTCGGGGGATTCGCTTTGATGTGGATTTGGCGATGGAGTTTGGCATTCCCCTGAGAAACGTCATAGAGATGGATGGGGTAGATGGCGTAGACGCAGTCAAAGCCGCCATCCAAAAAACAGGTGCTAAATTGTTGATTTGTGACGGAACCGTCCAGATTCCTGATAAATTGGAAGCGGCGAGAGAACTTGGCATTGACGGCATCGTTACCCATAAGATGGGTGTGGAATACAGCAAGACGGTTTGGAATATCGCCGAACTGCTGAACATGGTAAGAAACTGGAAATAACCAAAAGCGGAGGAAACAGATGAAAAGCATTAAGATTGCCATTGACGGACCGGCAGGTGCCGGAAAAAGTACCATTGCCAAGGCAGTAGCCGGGGCTTTGGGCTTTGTCTATATTGATACCGGAGCCATGTACCGTGCCATTGGTCTAGCAGCAGTCCGGCGGGGTGTTGACCCTACGGACGTGACTGGCGTAGAGGGGATTTTAGATGACATTGAAATCCGAATTGCCCATACCGATGGGGGACAACAGGTTTATTTAAACGGCGAGAATGTATCTACCGAGATTCGTCTGCCGGAGATTTCGGCGGCGGCATCCCATGTGGCAGCGATTCCCGCAGTACGCCTGAAACTGGTGGAACTGCAGCGGGCGCTGGCAGAGGAAACTGACGTGATTATGGACGGGCGTGATATCGGTACCTATGTGCTTCCTAATGCACAGTTAAAGATTTTCCTTACCGCAGACCCGGAAGAGAGAGCCAAACGCCGGTATCTGGAACTCCAAGAAAAAGGTGTTGCAACCACGTTGGAAGAGGTGCTCTCTGAGATGATTTTCCGGGATAAAAATGATTCCAGCCGGGAATTTGCACCCCTCCGTCCGGCGGAGGATAGTGTGTTGGTGGATAGCACCAAGTTAACCTTAGAAGAAACCGTGGCAAAGATTACTGCCATGGCGACGGAACTGAAACAATCAAAGTAGGGAGGCAGAGCCATGAGTTTTTATTCATTTGCAAGAGGACTTGTATCCGTTTTCTGTCATCTTTGTTTCAGAATCCGTGTGGAGGGCATGGAGAATATTCCGGAGGGCAACTGCTTGGTCTGTGCCAATCACAAAAGTAATTTTGACCCGCCTGTTTTAGGAACTTCTCTGCCCATTCCTGTTCGGTTTATGGCAAAGGAAGAACTTTTTAAAAACAAGTTGATGGATAAAATTCTTCGTGCCGTAGGCGCTTTTCCCATCAAACGCGGGAAGAGTGACGTAGGTGCCTTGCGGGGTGCCATGAAGATGTTAGAGGGAGGGGAATCCTTAGCGATTTTCCCCGAGGGCGGTCGTTCCCGTGGGGAAACCCTACGCCGGGGCAAGCAAGGAGCCGCTTTGATTGCAGTGAAATCCGGCGTGAATATTCTGCCGGTAGGGATTGCCGGGGAATATGGTTTGTTCCGGAAGATAACCATCAAAATTGGTGAGATTATCCCCTTAGATGAATATTTTGAAGAGAAAGTAACCTCTGAAGATTTGCAGAAAATCACTGACGAGAAGATTATGCCGGCCATTGGAGCGTTGGCAGGAGTGAAAACCTATGAAAATCGAAATTGCTGAGAAAGCCGGTTTTTGTTTCGGTGTAGCCAGAGCAGTCAAAATGGCATATGAACTGGCAGAACAACCGGGCAAACATGCATGCTATGGTATGCTGATTCATAATCGGGACGTCACCGAGGATTTGGAAAGCCGGGGTCTCCCGGTTTTAGAAACCATGGGGGAAGTTTCGGCAGATACGGCATTGCTCCTTAGAGCCCATGGAATTCCCAAAGAAGAGCAGGAGCAGTTGGAAGCAAAAGGGGTGCAGATTGTGGATGCAACCTGTCCTTATGTGAAAAAGATTCACAACATTGTTGCCAAAGCCCATGCCCAGGGCCGACAGGTGGTCATCTGCGGCGATGCCTTTCATCCGGAGGTAAAGGGCATCAATGGTTGGTGTGATAACACCGCCATTGTCATTGGCGGAGAAGACGAAATAGGGGAGATTTTGAAAAAGTCTACCGAAATTTCATTGACGGTGGTGGCACAGACCACCATTCGGGCAAGTTTTTTTAAAAAAATTGCAGAAATCTTGAAAAAACATTTTACAAATGTTGAAATCTTTGATACAATATGTAATGCGACAGCCGAGCGGCAGAAAGCGGCAGCAGATTTGGCAGAAAAGTGTGACTTGATGCTGGTGGTTGGCGGTAAGAATAGTTCCAACACCAAAAAACTCTATGATGTTTGTGTTGAGCGCTGTGCCAATACGCTGTCTATTGAAAATGCAAAAGAATTAAAAAACAATATAAAACAAGGGATTTTTCCCGAAAACAAAAAAATCAATGTGGGTATTACCGCTGGGGCATCTACCCCGGATCAGGTAATCAAGGAGGTCTATTTAACCATGGCGGAAAACAATGAAATGAACTTTGCAGAGGCTCTGGAAGAAACTTTAAAGCCCCTCAAGTCAGGCGAAGTAGTAAAGGGTGTAGTCATTGGCATTACCCCGACAGAAGTACAGGTTGATATCGGCAACAAGTATGACGGTGTTATTCCTTTCGATGAATTGACCAATGATCCGGCTGCAGATATCAATGCACTGGTAAAGTTGGGCGAAGAAATTGATGTGTATGTGGTACATGTCAGCGACAGAGATGGTGTTGTTACCCTTTCTAAAAAGAAAATTGACGCAGTGAAGGGCATGGAAGAACTTCAAAAAGCGTTTGAAAATAGTGAGATTTTGACCGGTCGTGTAGTAGAACTGGTAAGAGGCGGCGTTGTAACTATTGCAAACGGTGTTCGGGTATTCATCCCGGCTTCCGAGTGTGCAGACCGTTTCTTGGCTGACCTGGGGGTTCTGCTCAATACCGAACAGAGATTCAGAATCATCAAGATGGATGTTGACAGAAGAGGCCGCCAGAGAGTGGTTGGTTCCATCAAGGTGATTGCAAAGGAAGAAAACGCAAAGGCTGCGGCTGCATTCTGGGAAACTGCAGAAGTTGGCAAGCAGTATAAGGGAACCATTAAGTCTTTAACTTCCTTTGGCGCTTTCGTTGATTTAGGCGGCGTAGACGGTCTGATTCACATTTCTGAACTCTCCCCCACCCGGATTGCACATCCCTCTGAGGCTGTTGCAGTTGGTGACGAGATTGAAGTTTACATCAAAGAGATGAACCAGGCAGAGAACAGAATCTCTCTGGTAAAAGAACTGAAAGAGCAAAAGGCTGCTGCATTCTGGGAGACCGCAGAAGTTGGCAAAGAATATACCGGTTTGGTGAAGTCTTTGACTTCCTTTGGTGCCTTTGTTGACCTGGGCGGCGTAGACGGTCTGGTTCACATTTCCGAACTGTCCTGGCAGAGAATCAAGCATCCCTCTGAGGTTGTTAAAGTTGGTGACAGCCTGACCGTATACATTAAGGAACTGAACCAGGAAACCGGCAAAGTTGCTTTGGGTTACAAGAAAGAGGAAGACAGTCCTTGGGTACAGGGTACTGCAAACTTAAACGAGGGCGACGTTGTAAAATGTAAGGTTGTCCGGATTCTTCCCTTTGGTGCATTTGCAGAGGTTGCTCCTTTTGTAGACGGTTTGATCCACATTTCTCAGATTTCCAACGAGAGAATCAACAAGCCCTCTGACGTTCTGGCGATCGGCGATGTTGTAGAGGCTAAGGTTGTTGAAATCAACCAGGAAACCAAGCAGATTGGTCTTTCTATGAAAGCACTGATGGCGCCTGTTGAGGCAGAAGTTCAGGAACCCGAGGAAGAAGAAATTCTTTCTTACACCGAGGAAAGTTCCTTTACCTTAGGTGATATTCTGGATTCCGAAGAAACCGCAGACGCTGAATAATGTTAAGCAAGTGGACAAAGGTCGCCATGAGGCGGCCTTTGTTTAACTCTTAGGAGGATGGAAGATGGATTTTTGGGAATGGAAAGCAGAAATGAAAGATAAATCGGTGGCGGTGATAGGAATCGGTGTCAGCAATCTGCCGTTGATTCGGATTCTCGCAGAGTGCGGTGCCAAAGTTACCGCCCATGATAAACGTACCCCGGACCAATTAGAGGAAACTTACGAGGAACTTTGTAACCTTGGGGTTACTATGGTTCTGGGCGAGGAATACTTAAATAGCATTGCTCCGGAAACCCAGGTGGTTTACAAGACGCCGGGAATCCGCTATGATGTTCCGGCGCTGAACGCGGCGGCGGAGCGGGGTGCGAGAATTACCTCTGAGATGGAACTTTTCTTTGAACTCTGTCCCTGTTCTATCATTGCCGTGACCGGCAGTGATGGTAAAACTACCACCACCAGTTTGATTTACGATATGCTCTGTCGGGCAGGCCGGACCTGTTATTTAGGCGGTAATATCGGTCATCCCCTGGTGGCAGAATTGCCGGACATGGAACCCTCTGATATTGCGGTCTTAGAACTTTCCAGTTTCCAACTCCATACCATGAAACAAAGCGGTCAGGTTGCGGTAGTGACCAATGTCACCCCCAACCATCTGGATTGGCATACCGATTTCCAGGAATATATTGACGCCAAAAAGGCGGTTTTTGCCTACCAGAATGACACCGGGAAAGTGGTACTCAATTATGATAACCAAATCACCCGCGACTTTGCTAAGGATGCCAAAAATCCGGTGTATTTCAGTTCCAGAGAAACCTTAGAAGATGGCTATTGCCTGCGAGGTAACAAGATTGTTTTGATGGAAAAGGGCAAGGTCATCCGTGAAGTTTTGGACATTGATACCATTTATATCCCTGGCATGCATAATGTGGAGAATTATATGGCAGCCATTGCGGCAACCGATGCCCTGATCACCGAGGAAACCGTCCGGGAAACCGCTGTGGAATTTAAAGGCGTTCCCCACCGGATTGAATTTGTCCGGGAACTGGATGGGGTGAAATATTATAACGATTCTATTGCAAGTTCTCCGGCAAGAACTACCGCAGGGCTTGTGTCCTTCGGCGAGAAAAAAGTGATTTTGATTGCCGGTGGTTATGATAAGAAAATCCCCTTTGATGATTTTGGGGTGGTGGTCAATGACCATGTAAAAAAATTGGTGTTGGTGGGTTTAACCTCCGAGAAGATTGAAACGGCAGTGAAAAACGCTGCCAATTATCAGGATTTGCCCATCCATCGGTGTACCGCCTTTGAAGAGGCAGTTAAGAAAGCCCGTGCTGTGGCAGAGCCCGGAGATATCGTGGTTCTCTCTCCGGCTTGTGCAAGTTTTGATTTATTCAAGAACTTTGAAGTCCGGGGCAATACCTTTAAAGAAATTGTCAATGGCTTTTAAAAAAGGAAGTGCTAAGCACTTCCTTTTTTAAAAATAAAATAATGTTGGATAAGAAAGAGAATTTCTGTATCACTATTGTCAAGAAAGGCAAAGAATGATAGAATAAAAATAGCAAGATCATAAAAATTTTGATAGGGGTGAGATGATGAAATTAACATTTATCGGTGCTGTCCATGAGGTAACCGGTTCTTGTACCTTACTGGAAGTAAGCGGAAAGCATATCTTGATTGATTGTGGTATGGAGCAAGGCGGGGACACTTATGAAAACTGCGAGATCCCTGTTCTGCCTGCAGAGATTGATGCTATCTGCTTAACCCATGCCCATATCGACCATTCCGGTATGATACCGGCAATGGTGGCAAAGGGATATACCGGTCCGATTTTCTGCACAGAGGCAACCTATCGGCTATGTCAAATTATGCTGCAAGATTCGGCACATATCCAGGAACAGGAAGCCGAATGGAAAAACAGGAAGGCTGCACGGAGCGGTTTTGCGCCGTATGTTCCTGCTTATACCGTTGCGGATGCATTGGCAGCATTACAGTTGTTTAAACCCTTTACCTATCAGGAGCCTATAGAAATATTCGATGGGGTAACCATCTGTTTTTCTGATGCAGGGCACTTGCTGGGTTCCTCCAGCATCCATTTCACGCTGACTGAGCAGGGTGAAACCAGAACCCTGTTGTTTTCCGGGGATTTGGGAAATATAGATAGGCCTCTAATCCGGGATCCGCAGAATCCCCCCGATGCCGATTATGTTGTGATTGAATCTACCTATGGGGATCGGATACACGGAGAACGTCCCGATTACCTTGCCCAGATCACCCAAATCTTGCAGGAAACCTTTTCTCAGGGCGGCAATGTGGTGATTCCCTCCTTTGCCATTGGCAGAACCCAGGAATTGCTTTATTTGTTCCGTATGATAAAAGAACAAAAATTGATACAAGGCTATGAGAACTTTATTGTATATGTAGATTCTCCCCTTGCGGTAGAGGCAACCAAGATTTATCAGGATAATCTCTTTGATTATTATGATGCCGAAACCATGGCATTGATGGCAAAGGGGGTTAACCCCATTGTCTTTCCAGGACTAAGACTCAGCGTTACCGCCGAAGATTCCAAATCAATCAACTTTGACCAAATACCCAAGGTGATTCTTTCTGCCTCGGGGATGTGTGAAGCCGGGCGAATCCGCCATCATTTAAAACATAATCTCTGGAAAGAAAACAGTACCATCCTTTTTGTTGGGTATCAGTCAGAGGGAACCCTTGGCAGAAAGTTACTAAACGGTGCTAAGTCTGTGAACTTGTTTGGCGAAGAAATCCAGGTCAAAGCAAAGATTGCGTCTTTGATGGGGATTAGCGGTCATGCGGACAGAGATATGTTGCTTTCCTGGCTGGGAAGTATGCAGCAGCCGCCGACGCAGGTCTTTGTCAACCACGGAGAAGATATTGTTTGTGATAATTTTTCTCAAACCATTTATCATAAACTACAATATAAGGCAACTGCTCCTTATAGTGGGGATGAGTATGACTTAATCAGCGGGGAGTGTACGGGAAGAGGTAAAATTGTTAAGTTGACTAAGGTATCCGAGGGCCGTCGCAGGGCAAATCTTGCCTTTGAACGATTGATGGCAGCCTGTCAAAGATTAAAGACGGTCATTGAATTAAGTCGAGGTCTTACCAACAAAGAGTTGGCAAAATTCACAGACCAAATTAACGATTTGTGCGATAAATATGCCCGCAGATCAAATTTAAAATAGAAAGAGGAGGACAATATGAGAATTTGTGTTTATGGCGCAGCATCACCTACCATTGATCAAGATTACATCCAAAAAACAGAAGAAATGGGAAAACAGATGGCAGAGCGTAGTCACTCACTGGTATTTGGCGGTGGAGGAAACGGGCTAATGGGTGCAGCAGCAAGAGGGGTGCGGGCAGGAAAAGGAACCATCATAGGCGTGATTCCTAAGTTTTTTATCGAGGAATCCGTGGAAGAAATCTGCGATTTTTGCGATGAGTTGATTCAGCCGGATACCATGCGGGAACGGAAGCAAATCATGGAGGATCATGCCGATGCCTTTATCGTAGTGCCGGGCGGAATTGGAACCTATGAAGAGTTTTTTGAAATCCTGACATCGAAGCAACTGTGTCGCCATCAAAAGCCCATTGCCATTTATAATATCAACGGCTTTTATAATGAACTGGAAACGGCAATGGAAAGTGCCATTCAAAAGAACTTTATCAAAGAAAACTGTCGGGACTTATATTTGCTCACCGAGAATCTGGATGAACTGTTTGCCTATGTGGAGGAACCGGTCAAAGAAATCCGAACCATCAAAGAACTCAAAGATGGTTGATTATAAAAAAGAACGGAAACATGGTTTCCGTTCTTTTTTTGTTTAATAAACTACAATCACCCGAATCTGACCGCCGGCACTGGGCAGGCTGTCATAATAGGCGGAAAAGTTTAAGTTTTCTTCTCCGATAATATCGGCAAGGGGAATCTGGGTATACTCGTTGGAAAAAGAGAAGTGTTTCCGGTAGACTGAAACCTTGCTGCTGATGGGGTAACTTCGGGTTTTGGTTATGATATGGGAATAGGTGATGTCGGTTACCTTTTCCGAAAGTTCGGTGAGTTTGGAAATAAAATCCGGATTGGAAAAATTGCCGCCTAACATAATTCCGGAACCGGAAGAGATATTCAGCACACGACTGCTGGTGCTAAGGGAATAAAACTGACCATCTACCATATATTCGTAGGAGCCGGACAAGGTTGAGTTATCGTTCTTGGCGTAGGTTGCAACGCCAAAGGAAAAGCCGTCATTGGTCACGTTGTTAAGAATCATTTTGGAGATGGCACCGCTGTTATCTTGTGCGTAATAAAGAACCTGGTCAGAGGTAAGGCGAACGCCATCTAACCGTTGGGGAAAGATGCGGGTATAGACGCTGGCTTTATAGGTGTCCTGGGTGCCAATGTCTAAAATCTCTGCATCGGAGGCTATGGTGTAGGAACCGAGTTTCCGGGTTTCCCAGGAGAAGGTTCCGCTTAATTTCTTGTTCCCGGAGGAAGCCAGAGAGAGTTGGGCAGAGCCGTCTTTTACCGTGACTGTAACCACCTTGTTTTGGAAAGAACTGTAATCTTTGGCGGTGGTATATTCCATGGTTTCTCCATTGGGAAGAACCAGTTTGACGTAGTAGCCGGTGTAAGTGTCTGTGTTCCCGGAGGAAAATGTTTTCCGCCCGGTATCCAATACATAACCGGCAACCTTGCCACCGGTCATCGCCGTTGCAGAAACCACATCGGCAATGCCGCCGTCTTTGCCCAGAAGCAAGGTGATGGTGTCACCTAAGAGAAAGTCGCCGCCGGAGGCCAGTTTAGAAAAGGCGGCACTTCCCTCAATGGGATAATCCTTGCCGGAGACGGTAATGGAAGAGGGCATATCCTTATTGGGACTTGCCTTTTCATAGACGCCGGTTACTTTGTCGCTGTATGCCAGGACCAGATTTAAGTCTTTTAAGTAATAGGCTACATCATAGGTTTGCAAGGAAGAAACGGAGGAAACAACACCGTTTCGCATCACAGAGGTGGTAGCATCAATGCCCCAGGAATCCCCCCAGTTGGCAGAACGCACGGTGAGGGGACCCAAAAGACTACCCTTTTGCCAGGTGATATAATCTATAGAAATGCCGGACTTCTTTACCCGTAGAACATCTCCCATGGAAAGGGAATTTTTTAGATTACCAAAGGTAATTTGTGATTTTCCTTTGTAGACGGTGGTGCTGTCATCAATGTCCAAAGATTGCAGGGTATTGTTTCGGTAGACCATGACAAGATCCGAAAGGGAGGAATATACCACATAATCCTCGGTGGCGTTATTCCCTGATGTTGGCATAAAGGCAATTAGTTTGTTGCCGTTTTTGATAGCGGTATCTCCGGTCAACCCTAAAAGGCTACGGTCAATGGCAGTATCCGTTTTATAAGTGCCGACACTGGTGAAAACTTCATTGGCGGCAATGGAGGCGTCATCGTTGCTATCTGCGATCAAGGTAACGTCTTCCTGGATTTGTATTCCAAAATCATTGACCAGTTGGGTAGATTTTCCTTTCATATCCACCCGGAGGGTATTGTAAATCAGTTGTGCTACCTGCCCACGGTTCATGACCTCTCCCGCAGAGCAATCAAGATAATCGGTCATATCCAGGTTTCCTGCAAGCCCCAACTGCCCATAAGGCCAGGAAACACCAAAATCACTGTCTGTATAACCTAAAACCCGGAGCATGATGGTAACGGCCTCTTCAAAAAGAACGCCGTCATCAGGGCAGAAAGTGGCATCCGGATAACCGCTGACCAATCCGTTGGTCACGCCAACCCGAACATAGGGCGCTGCCCAGTGCCGATAGGTCACATCCGGAAAGGGTGAGATAGAAAGGCTTTTGGCAACGCTGTTGCGATAGGCAGAACTTGCTACTGCCATCTTGGTAAATTCTGCCCGGGTCACTGGGTCGTCAAGGCGGAGATTGCCGTCCGGATCCCCTTGCATAATTTCCAGTTCTGCCAGTAAGGCAAGGGAACCCTCCTGGGGTGTTGCCCAGGTGGCAACCCCCAAAGATAGGGACAAAAGAATGGTGAAAAGAAATAAAAATCGTTTCATAAATTACCCTCCAATTATTCGTGTCGTAATGCGTCAATGGGATTGAGTTTTGCCGCATTCTTAGCCGGCAAATACCCGAACAGAACGCCAATGCCCACCGAAACCCCAAAGGCAATGGCAATGGCACCTAAGGATGGCACGGCGGTCAATCCTAATAGGTTGCCAAAAATAATGGCAAGAACCGAGCCCAGAATGATGCCTAAAATACCACCTACACCGCTAACGGTTCCTGCCTCAATGACAAACTGGGACATAATGGCCCGCCCTGTGGCGCCAAGGGATTTCCGGATACCGATTTCCCGGGTTCGTTCGGTGACGGAGACCAGCATGATATTCATAATACCAATACCGCCCACCAACAGAGAGATGCCGGCAATACAAACCAGCAAAAGTTCCATGGTATCTAACATTTCCGTTGCCATATCCAGGATTTGTCCTAAACTGGAAACGGTGTAGTAATCATCATCACCGATTTTCTCTAACAACTTTGCCTTCAGAAAGGAGATGGCGTCATCCACCACCTGGTCTGAGGTTGCGGTTACCGTATAAGAACTAATATAACTGCTGGAGGAAAGCCGACTTGCTGTGGTATATGGGATATAGATGATATCATCCCCGCCGCCGCTTTGAGAATCGTCTTTTTCCTCTAATACACCGATGACCTGATAGGAATTCCCGTTGATTTTCAAGGTTTGGTTCAGAGCGTTTCCTCCAAGCACTTCTTTTTGAATATAACTGCCAATCACGCAAGTCCTGGAATGGTTGACCATGTCCATGTAAGAAAGAAAACGGCCTTGGGTTACGTTCAGCATCTTCATATCAGCATATTCTTCGCTAACCCCGGTCACTGAGGTGGTGATGCTATCTTTATCACCAGGGGTTTTTACTGTGGAGCGGGAAAGAGAAACTGTGGGTGATACCCCGGAGAGGAGGTCCGGGTTTTCATCCCGGAGTGCGTAGATATCCTCTTCATAGACCGTTCGGCTTCCCCCCCGGTCCTGGACATTGATGGTTAACGAGGTAGTTCCCATTTCTTCAAAGGTATCGGTAATCATGCCGGTCATACCATTCATCAGGCTGATTAAGATGATTACGGCGGCAACCCCCACAATGATACCCAGCATGGTTAAAAAGGACCGCATTTTATCATAGAGAATATTGGAAAGTGCCAGAAAGAAGGATTTTTTTAAACTCATACCTTGTCCTCCTTTCCATCATCACCCGCGTGGGTAACGGCAGCAAACTTGGTAATGTCCGATTCACCGTCATAAACCACTTTGCCGTCCTGGATCCGGATGACCCGTTCTGCCTGGGCGGCAATGGTGTTATCGTGGGTGATTAAAACAATGGTGTTTCCCTCTTGGTGTAGTTTCTTTAAAAACTGCAGAACCTCTTTGCCGGTTTTGGAATCCAGTGCGCCGGTGGGTTCATCGGCTAAAATAATGGAGGGATCGCCGGCTAAGGCACGGGCAATGGAAACCCGTTGCTGCTGACCGCCGGAGAGTTGACTGGGAAAGTTTTTGGCTTTGTCTAAAAGCCCTACCCGGTCCAAGGATTCTAATGCTCGTTTGGCTTGCTCCTTTTCGGAAAGTCCGGCATAGAGGAGAGGGAGTTCCACATTCTGTTGTACCGTCAGTTTAGGAATCAAATTATATTGCTGAAAGATAAACCCCAACTTTTTATTCCGGATTTCTGCCAGTTCGTTATCATTCATATGGCTGACGTCTTTGCCATCTAAGAAATACTGGCCGGAAGTAGGTACATCCAGACAGCCAATGATATTCATACAGGTGGATTTTCCACTGCCGGACTGACCGACAATGGCTAAAAATTCGCCCCGTTGTACCGTCATAGAGATGCCGTCAATGGCGTGGACCGCTGTATCGCCCATGGGGTAGATTTTATAAACGTCTTTAAATTCAATGAGAGGAATCATTATCTGCCACCTCCGGACATTCCGCCGCTACCCAAACGGTTGCCGCCCATGCCACCGGGCATACCGCCACTGGGCATTCTGCCGCCCATACCGCTGGGCATTCCGCCCATGCCGGGGAACATCATTTGATTTTCTCCGGAGTTTACCGAAACAACATAAACAATATCCCCCTCGGTAAGACCGGAGATAATTTCTACATAACTGTCATTGGAAAGACCGGTTTCCACGGCCACGGTTTTATAACCCTCGGGGGCTCTATCATTTTCCTCGGTTTTTTCACCTTTTACATAAATGGTGTTACCCCGATTGATGGCATTGATGGGAACCACCAGAGCATTCTCGGTTTCTTCTACCGTAATGGTGGCTTCAATATTCATGCCCGGGAGCAGACTATCATCAAACTCATGGAGACGGACTTTGACGGGATAGGTGGTAACACCGTTGGTGCCAACGGTGCCGCTGATGCTGACGTTTTCCACTACGCCGGTATAGATTTTACCCTCTGCCGCATCGGCGGTGATGGTAACTTCCTGTCCGACCTGGATTTTTTTCACGTCCAGTTCATCCACATCTAACTGGAAACAAAGGCTGCTCATATCATAGATAATAGCGAGAACGTTGGAGGAAGTTCCGGTGAGAGAGGAGGTGCTGCCACCGCTTTCAATTTTTTCACCGGCTTTTTTGTTCTTTAAAACCACCGTTCCGTCAATGGGTGCTGTAATGGTGTAATCTTCTAACTGTCTTAAAATTCTATCCCGGGAAAGTTGGGCTTCCTGTAACGAGAGGTCGGCGTTTGTCAACTGGGAATTCACCGAATCAGAGTCAATGGTGGCAATGGTACCGCCGGCATAAACCCGATCTCCGGCGCTGATAGTTAGAGAAGATAAAGTGCCGGAAGTTTTGGCTAAAATGGTGGTGGAATTGATGGGTTCAAAAGAACCAATATCGTTACAGGCAATATCGCCAATCATCGCCGTTGCCGAATCTCCCTGGGAAATCGCACCGGGGTTGTTGACGGAAATGGTTACATAGCAGACACGCATATGCCCACCAATCACTTCTCCGGCATTGCTGACCGAGGTGACAGTGCCATAAACCTGACTGCCGTTGCCTACCAGAGTCAAGGTGGCATTCATGCCCGGGGATATGTAGGGAATATCCGTTTCATTAAAGGGAATCCGGATTTTCATGACGGAATCACTGACCACATCAGCAATTTTGGTTCCGTTATTCACGGAGTCTCCTTTTTTTACATAAACAGCAGAAACTCTGCCGGAAAGAGAGGAACGAACGGTGAGGTTGCTGATATCCTCTGCCGCATCCTGATAATTTTTCTGTGCTTTTTGAATGGAAATGTCCGAACTGGAGAGGGAGTTTTCCATGGTTTCGGCATCAATCTGGTACATCATCTGCCCCTTGGTTACGGTGTCCCCTTCTTCAAAGGGCGCTTCCAGAATTTCTCCGGTGACCAGAGGGGTAATGGAATATTCTGCATTGGGTTCTAAGATAGAACTGCCCGTCACTGTGGAGGATAATCTTTGCCGCTTTACCGTGAACTCATTAAAATTGGCTGTCATAGTTTCGTTTCCTTTGCCAATGCCCCGAAAAAGCAAAGACAAAAGAAGAACCAACCCCAATAGGATGATGGCAGTCCAGATTTTATGCTTTTTCGCAAAGGCCTTTGCCGAAGAAAAAATTTTTGCAAAGAACTTTACTAGGACAGATGAAAATTTTGAAAAAAAGTTTTTCCATTGGTTCATGTTACTATCTCCCATAAAAAATTTGATACTTGTCTTATTCTATCATAATTATATTAAAAGAAAAAGATTAAAATAATATGAAAGAAGTATGAACGAATTATAAATTTTGAAAAAATTTCTTGGCAAGGGGGAAAAAGTAAACAAAATAGGAAAAGATGAAAAAAAGCCTTGCCAAAACTGGAAAATGTGGGTATAATAAACCTAAGATAATAAATTTCTATGATAAGGAGGAGATTGTATGCCAGCAGAACAGGCGGCAGTACAGGGCGGCGCATTTGCACCGATTATCATGATGGTCATTATGCTTGTAGTTTTCTACTTCATTTTGATTCGTCCCCAAAAGAAAAGAGAAAAGAAATTACGGGAAATGATTGCAAGTTTGCGTGTGGGTGATGAAGTTGCATCCATCGGCGGTATCCATGGTAAGATTGTTCGGATTAAGGACGACATCTTTGTGTTGGAAACCGGTGTTGGCACCACCAAATCTTTCATTGCCATTGAACGTGCGGCAATCAGCAGACTGACCAAAGAAGCCACCGGAAAAGAAGCAGAAGTAGCACCTCTGCCGGACGAGCCGGAGGCAGAATAAGAAAAGCATAATTTGTAATTTCCTTGCATATAGTGAATCCAGAAAACAATATGGAGGGAAATGCAATGGCAAAAGAAACAACCGATACCAAAACCTTTGACGGGTTGTTCCTGCTGAAAAACACATTGTTTGGTTTTTTGGCAACGGGGATTCTGCTTTTTGTGGCGGCAATGGCGGCGACATACTTAGGAATTCCCAATCCTATGATTGATTTGCTGGTTCTCCTTGTAACCGGAATCGCGGTGTTGTGGATAGGCTTTCGTGCCGCTCGGCATACAGGGAAACAAGGGTTACTCCGGGGAATTTTGGCAGGGTTTATCTATATGGTATTTCTTTACCTGATAGGCTCTCTTGCCTTTGGCGAATGGTCTATGGAAACCGCCACCGGTCTTTCCATGTTACTTGGCATTGGCTGCGGTGGCATCGGCGGCGCCCTGGGCGTCGGCATGAAAAGGAAAAGAAAACGATAAAGATACAAGGAGATGACACAATGAAAAGAATTAAGACTTTGAATCAGGCAACTTTGAAGAAGAGTGCAGCCAAAGGCGGTTGCGGCGAATGCCAGACTTCTTGCCAGTCCGCTTGCAAGACTTCCTGTACCGTTGCAAACCAAAAGTGCGAAAGAGCATAAAAAGCGACGAAGAGCCGGACGTCCGCACGGGCGTCCGCTTTTTTGTCAATACCAAATCAGAAAAAGAAAACGAGGATTCAATTCGATGGTTCATGCATTTCATATCAAAGACAAATA
This sequence comes from Ructibacterium sp., assembly GCA_045534975.1. Lineage (GTDB taxonomy): Bacteria > Bacillota > Clostridia > Monoglobales > Monoglobaceae > Ructibacterium. The sequence continues at coordinate 24,830 of JAZSKV010000039.1, forward strand.
TCTGGCCCTGGACGTGAACAGCGGCTGTGTACATATTTTGGACAAACTGTGTTATCAGTTGATTCAATACCTTTGCGAAAAAGAAAAGACCCCCGATACGGTAGAGGTCTTTGAACTTTGTGAGGCATTGGGAGAAAAAGAAGAAGATATCAAAGACGCTCTTTCTGATATCTTGGAACTTTATCGGGATGGTGTATTATTTTCCAAGGATGATTACGCAGACATCGCCGTCAATATGAAACGGAATTCTCCCGTTAAGGCAATGTGTCTGCACGTTGCCCATGACTGTAATCTCCGGTGTGCTTATTGTTTTGCCGACGAGGGTGCCTACCACAATCGCCGGGAACTGATGAGTGTGGAAACCGGAAAAAAAGCCATGGATTTCTTAATCAAAAATTCCGGGAAGCGTCGGAATCTGGAAGTGGATTTCTTCGGCGGAGAACCCTTGATGAATTTCAAAATGGTGAAAGAGGTTGTGGAATACGCCAGAGAACAGGAGAAGATTCACGATAAGAAGTTCCGGTTTACCATTACCACCAACGGCATTTTGTTAAATGATGAGAATATCGCCTATATCAACCAGGAAATGTCCAACGTAGTACTCAGCCTGGACGGCAGAAAAGAAACCAATGACCGGGTTCGTTGCCGGATTGACGGCAGCGGTTCTTATGATAGTATTTTGCCGAGATTATTACAGGTGGCAGAGAGCCGGAATCAGGACAACTACTACGTGAGAGGAACCTTTACCCGGTATAATCTGGATTTTGCCAAGGATGTTCTGCACTTGGCCGATTTGGGATTCAAGCAGACCTCCGTAGAACCGGTGGTCAGCGATATGACCGAGCCGTATGCCATCCGGGAGGAGGATATCCCCCGGATTTGCGAGGAATATGAAACCCTGGTAGAGGAATACTTAAATCGCAAAAAAGAGGGAAAAGGCTTTAACTTTTTCCACTTTATGATAGACTTAGAACAAGGCCCCTGTGTCATTAAACGGTTGTCCGGCTGTGGTGCCGGCTGTGAGTATCTGGCAGTAGCCCCCAACGGGGATATCTATCCTTGCCATCAGTTTGTAGGAACCGAAGCCTATCGGATGGGTAATTTAAGTGATGGAGAACTGAATCAGGATATCCGCAGTACCTTTGAGAACTGTAATGTCTATACCAAGGAAGACTGCAAAAACTGTTTTGCCAAGTTCTATTGCAGCGGCGGCTGTATGGCAAACGCCTGCCTCTTAAACGGGGATATCAACAAGCCCCATGAAATCAGTTGCAAATTGCAACGCAAGCGTGTGGAGTGCAGTTTATATGCCAAAGCCGTAGAGGCAGAATGGGAAGAATAAAAAGAAAAAAGCCTCGCCCTAATGGCGAGGCTTTTTTATGAATTCTATTTCAGCATACAGACGGCACAGGCGGAGATTCCCTCGCCACGGCCCTCAAAGCCTAATTGCTCGGTGGTGGTGGCTTTCACATTGACCGCCACATCCTGTCCTAAAATCTCTTTGATGCGTTCACACATGGTTGGGATATAGGGCGCCAGTTTCGGACGTTGGGCAATAACGGTGGCATCAATGTTTTCAATACCAAAACCCTCTGCGGCAAGTAAGTCGTTCACATGAGCCAGTAATTTCATGCTATCGGCACCCTTGTATGTTGGATCGGTATCCGGAAAATGTTTGCCAATATCCCCCAGGGCGGCAGCACCTAAAAGCGCATCCATGATGGCATGAATCAGCACGTCTGCATCAGAATGCCCTAACAGACCTTTTTCATAGGGGATTTCCACACCGCCTAAGACCAAAGCCCGGTCCGGTACCAGTTGGTGGACATCGTAGCCAAAGCCTACCCGCATAAAATCGCCTCCTTAGGATTGCAACGCCCGGGCAAGGAGAATATCCTCCGGCGTTGTAATTTTGATGTTTCGATAACTGCCCGGTACAATATAAACCGGGATCCCTATGTATTCAAAGAGGGCACAATCGTCAGTAACTTGGATACCCTCTTTGATTGCTGCTTCATGAGCCCGAATGATTTCTTTGGTTAGAAATCCTTGGGGGGTCTGTATCTGTCTTAGGGTTTCCCGGGGCAGGGTTTTTAAAACCAAGCCATCCTCGGCAACCTGTTTGACAGTATCCTTTACCAAAACGCCCAATGCTACAGCAGGATGGGCATTCAATCCGTCAATGACACGGTTGATTTCTTCCTCTGTGATGAAGGGGCGCGCACCGTCATGAATCAAAACTTTATCTTCTGTCACTTCTTTTAAACCGCGGAAGACGGATGCTTGCCGGGAAGCGCCGCCGGCAATGATTGTCTTGATTTTAGGGATGGCGTACTCCAAAACCATAGACTCCACTTGCGGGATATCCTCCTCGCGAGTGACGATAATGATTTCACTTACCTTTTCTGCCCGGGCAAAGACCAAAAGGGTGCGGACAAGCACCGGCATATCGCCCAGGGACAAAAATTGTTTGTTGCCGGCAGAGCCCATGCGGGAACTGTTGCCGGCGGCAGGAATGACAACTGAAACAAAATCATTTGGTTTCATAGCGTTCTCCTAACCTGAAATTTTTTCCATCAAAATTTGCTCAATATCACAATAGTCCATATTCTTGGAAAGACCAAGTTCAGAAATCAGGGCAGATTTGGCATAGTTGAGCATCTTTCGCTCTGCGTTGGAAAGACTCTTTTTGCGGTCTTTTAAAAGCAGAAGATGGGTGATTTTTGCCACTTCGGAAAGTCGTCCGGTTTTTAGTTGCTCCACATATTCCCGGTGCCGTTTGTTCCAGTTGCTGTCCTCTTTTTCGGCGTCATAGGAGCCAAAGTTTTGGATTACCTCATCAGCTTCCGCGCTGGAAACAATATAGCGAACGCCGATTTCTTTTATGGTGGCAGTAGGAATCAAAACCTCCACATTACCGATGGATAGTTTTAAGACATAATATTTGTGTTCTTCTCCCAATATACAACGCTTTTCCACGCCTTCAATGATGCCTGCACCGTGCATAGGATAGGCAATTTTGTCTCCGACCTGAAACATTCCATAACCCTCTTTCTACTTGCGCTGTCAAAGATCCTGCAGAACTTGTCGGATATTGTGATAAGCACAAACCTCTATTTTGTCAAAGTTTTTCAGTTTGTTCCGGCTGGATGCCGGGACGATACATTTGGTAAAGCCGAGTTTCTCTGCCTCGGCAATTCGATTTTCAATGAAATTACAGTCCCGCAGTTCGCCGGCAAGACCTACCTCTCCAATGGCAACAAGACCGCTGTCTAAGGGCTTGTTCCGAAAACTGGAAGTAATGGCTAACAGTACGCCTAAATCTGCAGCCGGCTCTGTCATTTTAAGACCGCCCACTACGTTGACATAGACATCATAGGAGGAGATATGCAGCCCTAACCGTTTTTCCATGACTGCCAAAAGCATCAGGACTCGGGATAGGTCTACACCGGTACTCATCCGCCGGGGGTTCCCAAAGGAAGAGGAGGCTGCCAGGGCTTGCACCTCTGCCAGAACGGGACGGGTCCCCTCCATGGTACATAAGATACAGGAACCCGATTCCCCCTCCGGGCGCCCGGAAAGGAGCGCTAAGGATGGATTGGGAATTTCCTGTAATCCATCCGAGGTCATCTCAAAGACACCGATCTCATTGGTGGAACCAAACCGGTTCTTAATCGCTCGGATAATTCGGTAGGAGCGCTGTTGTTCCCCCTCGAAATACAGAACAGTGTCTACAATATGCTCTAAAATTTTAGGGCCGGCAATGGAACCCTCTTTGGTTACATGCCCCACTAAGAATGTGGCAATGGATTCCTCTTTGGCAATTCGCATCAGGGTTGCCGCCACATCCCGAATCTGGGAAACGCTGCCCGGTGCCGGAGAGATGTCCGGATTGAACATGGTCTGTACCGAGTCTACAATGAGAATATCCGGCTTTTCCTGATAGATACAGGAAATGATATGGGACATATTGGTTTCAGTATAGATGCGAAGATTTTTCGTGGTAACAGAAAGCCTATCTGCCCGGAGTTTAATCTGCCGTTGAGATTCCTCGCCGGAGATATATAAAATTCGCTGATCCTTGCCTAAATGCTCACAAATTTGTAGTAAAATTGTGGATTTACCAATGCCGGGGTCACCGCCAATGAGAACCAAAGAACCGGGAACAATGCCCCCGCCTAAAACCCGGTCTAATTCAGAAAGACCGGTGGAAATCCGTTGTTCTTCTGAGGTGATAATCTCTCTCAAAGGCTTGGGCTTAGAAGAAGAAGCAATGGTGGTCGCCTTTTGACCGCCTTTGGGGGCCTCGGCTATGATTTCTTCCACCATAGTATTCCAGGCACCGCAGCCCGGGCACTTGCCCATCCATTTTGGCGATTCTGTACCGCAGTCAGAACAAACAAAAACAGTTTTTTGTTTCATGGTTTTCGGCGCTCCTTATTTCTTCCATACAGCCTTTTGCCATATCATAATTCTTACCATTTTATAACATTATCATACCATAAATTTTCAAATTTGTCCAATGTTTTCATGTAACAAAAAGATTAAAAAACGCCTCGTTACTATGGTAACGAGGCGTTTTTTGGATTAATAATTTTCGGCTTTGATTTGGAAGTATGCCTTGGGATGCTTGCAGATGGGACAGAGTTCCGGAGCCTTTTTGCCAACCACAATGTGTCCGCAGTTGGAGCACTGCCAGATGCAATCGCCATCTCTGGAAAATACCAAATCACCCTCTACGTTAGAAAGAAGTTTTAGGTATCTTTCTTCATGCTCTTTCTCGATTTTTGCAACACCCTCAAAGAGAGCCGCGATCTCGGTAAAACCTTCTTCTTTTGCCTCCTTGGCAAAGGTTGCGTACATGTCGGTCCACTCATAGTTCTCGCCGGCAGCCGCGTCTTTTAAGTTCTCAGCGGTGGAAGCAATCTCGCCGCCGTGGAGAAGTTTGAACCAGATTTTAGCGTGTTCTTTCTCGTTGGCTGCAGTTTCTTCAAAGAGCGCCGCAATCTGTACATAACCCTCTTTTTTTGCTTTGGAAGCATAGTAGGTGTATTTGTTTCTTGCCTGAGATTCTCCGGCAAAAGCCGCCCATAAATTCGCTTCGGTTTTACTACCTTTTAATTCCATGATAAAATCCTCCTATATAAAAATATATTTTTTTCTTTGGTAAAAATATGCCTAAAAAGCATTGAATCGCCGAAAGTCTTCCGGGGTGATGCCCTCCGCTTTTTTAAAGACCGCACAGAAGTAACTGGGATCTTTAAATCCTACAGTAGTGGCAATTTCTTTGACTTTCCAGTTATCAGGGGAGCAAAGATAACGCTTTGCCATATTTAGCCGCAGGTTGGTGAGATATTTCAGGGGCGTGGTACCAAATACTGATTGAAACAGCCGGCAAAGGTGGTTGGTGGTAACGCCGATGGCGG
>JAZSKV010000022.1:0-8256 GCA_045534975.1 Ructibacterium sp.
GAGTTCGGGGGTTTTATTTACCATTTCGCAAAAAGTACCTTTTTCTCTGGTGAAAGAATTGATGCACCACTTTTTATCGACATCTATCAAACCAATCGATATGCCGAATAAACTCCTTAAATGATGAAAAGTTTTTGAGAAATTAGCATGGTTATAAGTAATTTGCATAAAAATATACCTCTTGCTTAGTTTTTTCTATTATAGCATATTTAGGAAAAAAATGCAAGAATCAGATACGAAATCGAATTGTTTTTTTTTTCTACGTATCCTATAATAGAGAAGAGGTGTAGGGAAGTGATTTTATGTTTGAAAAGCAAATTCAAATTTATGAAAATCTATCTACCCCTTTTCAACGGGATAAACAAATTTATCAGGACGGTACAACTCCAATGTATCGTGATACCGATGGAACCTTGTGGGCGATGAGTGGACATACCCATATGGGACATATTGCAATGTTTAAAGGTACCTCACTGGATGATTTGGAGCAACTCTATCCGATTGAAACTAATTTTGCTGTAGGACATGCGGAGTTTGCTTATGCAGGTATTCCCTATCCGGAAGGAATCAAAGCCCGGGGAAGTATCTGGCCTTTTGGTTTGTACATTTGTCCGGGAACCCATCGGTTTTTCTGTTTCTTCCATAATGAAACCGGCTGGGCAGGCAGAGGTACTGCGTATGATGCCAATGGTCTTTGCGAAACACCCTTTCTTGATTCAGACTTCCGGCACATCGGGTTGATGCATTCTGACGATGAGGGTAAGACCTGGTTTTTTGACCGCTGGGTGGTTACCGCAGAGCATGTGGCTTTTTCAGAGCGGTATAATCCGGGTGCCGGAAACGTCACCGGGCAGAAGTATGGAACCATTCGTCTCGGAAGTGGAGATTTTACATTCTTTCCAGACCCCAACAGTGACTACCTTTATATTTTTTATAACATTCTTCATGTTGATATGATAGGCGAAAAATTAACTTGCTGTGATTGTTATGTGGCAAGAACCCGTAAACGGGATGATGGGATCATGGGGGATTTTGTGAAGTACTATGATGGTAATTTCTGTGAGGCAGGCAACTTTGGTAAAGAAAGCATGATTGTGGAGGGCGCATGGCACACTCGTGTGGCGTACTTAGAAAAATATAAAAAATACGTGATGGTTTCTAATCATCAGGATATGTCTCCTGATGCGGAAAAGCTTATGACAGGTACCATGGCGGTTCGTTACAGCGATGACCTGATTCATTGGGGAGAGCCTGAGTTTGTGGAGTATGAGGGAAAACTCTTTGGGAACCACTATAATGCGATTATGAGTCAGGATACCAAATCCCAGCCTCATGTCATTCCGAGTGATGATTTTTCAATTCTGACAAATGGAAATGCAACAAATGTTACCCGCTATAAAGCAAAATTTATTGATTAATTGTAGTGACAACTTGACAAAAAGGAGGGCGCGGTAATGACGTATCTGTTGTTAATATTGGCAACCATCTTTAACGGAATGGCTCCCGTTATTGGGAAACAGTATACTACTAAGGCATTACATCATAATTCGTATCTGTATACTTCAATTTCTAATCTTTTTATTGCCGTTTTTTTTCTTGTATCATCTGGTTTTCATTTAGAACTAACGTATGAATTCTTGTTCTATTCATTTGCTTTTGGTGTGGCAAATGTACTCGTTTTGGTGGGACTGGTTTGCGCAACCAAAACGGGATCTCTTTCGTTAACCTCTTTGATTATGGCGTATTCATTAATCATCCCCACTTTTTATGGCATTATCTTTTTAGAGGAACCGATTGGAATTATGATGGTACTGGGGATTATTGTTCTTTTGATTTCCTTATTTTTAATTAATATAAAAAAAGGAGACAGCATGTTTTCCCCAATCTGGCTTTTGTTTATTACAATGGCTTTTGTTGGAAATGGAGGATGTTCAGTCATTCAAAAGATGGAGCAACTTGCTTTTGCCGGTGCCTATAAAAATGAGTTTATGTTTGTGGCAGCTATTTTTTCAATGGCTTTAACATTTATCATTTGGCTATTCGATGGGAAAGAAAAAAGAAATGAATTCAGGGAAACTGCGCCATTTGCCGCGCTCAACGGAATTAATGCTGGTGCTTTGAACCTTGCAATCATGTTTTTGACAGGACTTTTGCCTAATGCTATCTTATTCCCCAGCGTTTCTGCTGGCGGTATCGTTTTGGCTTTTTTGATAGCAGTTTTTATCTATAAAGAAAAAATCAATAAGGTCCAAATGCTTGGTTATGGCGCGGGCTTGATTTCAGTTATTTTATTAAATTTATAATGAGGTGATGATTATGGCATATCTACATGAGGATAAATGGGAGAGACCGGTTACCACCCGGCGTTATTTGCATCCGCCTTTTGCAGAAGAATTGGCAACCATGTGGTCGCAGATGGCACTTTTTATTGGTGATATTTATGAAAAAGATGAGAAAAAACCTTATAGTGCGGCTTGCCAATTTTTAGTTGGGAAAGATTTTCAGATTCCTGATTTTAAGACGGTAAAACTGATTACTTCTGAGGATGGAAGCCCGGTACACGGGTTAATTTATGATTTTGGCGATTATACTGTGGAGGCAGAAAGTTTTTGTAATATCAAAACAAGCCCTACGGTATATACAAAGTTTACATTTACGAACAAGGTTCTATGGCCGGTTACCGATTCTTTTGGTTTTTTGCTTCGGACATATAACGAACAGACGCTCAATGGCATTTTTGATTTAGATGGATATTGTACCCATAATCCCAATATACGTGCTTGGGGTGATGCACCCAGACATTGGCGTGCGGAAAAGGAAAACTTTCTTACAGACGATACCTATAAGATTTACTTCAATGACATTGAGGATTTGCGACCTGCTTGGGTAGGAGAAGAAGCGGGTCTTTGCTGGCACGAGAGGGGAAAGCACACCTTTGCCTTTACCTTAGATGCCGGAGAGAGCAAGACCTTTTATATGGCATTTGGTAAAGGTGCGACAGAAACCTTTGATTATGAGGCTGAAAAAGAAAAGGCGGTTGTTTTCTGGAATCAAGAGTTAGAAAGAATCAAGGTGTATCCCAAGAAGGAAAATCCGATTTTAAGAAAGATGTACCGGCATTTAGTTTCACAACTTTTACAGATGTTTTCTCATCATGTAGGAAAATACGATTATGTTTTGATTCGCCAAGGCAGTTTGCAGCGGCGGATGTGGCCGGGGGAAGTTTATGAATTTTTAATGGCTCTTGATAGAATCGGTGACTTTGATGATTATACAGAAAAAGCATATGAAATGTTCTTTAAACGGTTGCAGTTTACCGAAGGTGAAAACAAAGGTCAGGTTGGCAATTTAGACGGAACACTTCCCTGGGGAAGTAACACATCCGCAGTAGTGGAAGGACTTGCTTATAAACTGTTGGTAAAAGATGATGATCGATATTATAAGAAATACAGAGATAATCTCTATGCGGCATTTCGGTGGATGGAAAAGACCCGGCGTTCTACGATACATTCGGATCTTCCGGGGAAGGGGCTTTTCCCGCCCATGCGTTCATCTGACTGGGAGGCTGTATGTCAGGATTGGTCTTTTACGGATGTTCATAATCTTTTGGCATACCAAAGGGTTTTGGAAGCATTTTCTAAATACCAAGATATAGCAGTCCCCGAAATCAAGGATGCTATGGAAGATTACCAAGCATGTATTAAAAGTTGCTGGGAAAAGGAGTTAGAAGAACAAGCGGGAAGTGATGAACTGATTCATTATGGTGTTTTAGGTGCAGAAAAAGAAGATCCCATGATATCTGTTCCCAATGTAGCAAGAATCGGAAATATGATAATCACAGGTATTATTCCTTATGAGGGCGGTTATATTGAGAAGTATCTAAAATATTATGCCAATCGTAACGTCTTCCGGAACGGACTTCATGAAATTTTAACTGCTAATCTCCAGTATTATAATATGAACTGGATTGGATATACGCATTATACCAGCACCGGCGATCATGTTTGGTTCAAATATTATATGAAATCGGGTCAAAAGTCGTTGGCAGAAGAAACCCTAAAAGCACAATTAAAATATTCTATGACAGATGAGTATTATATGATAGAACGTTTTGCATCTAATGACCCGTATTATGTTCCTTGGTCACCCAATGCATCTGCAAACGGCAGAACCATTATGATGCTTTGTGATTTTTATAATACTTACTAAAAAGAGAAAAGCGGAACGATTACAATAATGTAAACAATGGTTTATAATTTTTTATGGAATGCTGATAACTTTTTACCTTAATGATGAGAGGGAAGATAATGGAGCTGCAAGTGCTTAATTTAAGGGAAGAGCCAGTGAATGGGTTTATGCCAACGATGACGGCATACTTAATTGAAGATAATAGTACCTGTAGCGAAACAAGAAAACTGCCTGCAATGATAATTTGTCCGGGAGGAGCATATCTGGAGTGCTCAAACCGAGAAGCAGAACCCATTGCACTTCAGTATGTGGCGGCAGGATATTGTGCATTTGTGCTTGATTATACGGTTGCGCCTATTGCCAGATATCCTGAGCCACAAAAAGACGCTTTCGCAGCCATAAAACTGGTGCGAGAGCATGCTGATGAGTGGGGAATAGATGAAGATAAAATTGCTATCATTGGTTTTTCTGCAGGTGGACATCTGGCAGCATCTACCGGAATATTGTGGAACGAGGAACCGTTTTGTGATTACAATGGTATCAACAAGCCAAATGCGGTTGTTTTGGGATATCCTGTTATCAGTTCGGATTCTGCAATTGGACACAGTGGGTCCTTTTATAGTTTGTGTAAAGATGATGAGGAATTAAAGCGGAGGTTGTCCCTGGAAACAAGAGTTACGAGTAATATGCCTCCCTGTTTTATTTGGCATACCTTTGAGGATGAGCTGGTGCCGGTTCAGAATAGTTTGAGATTTGCAGAGGCGCTCAAGAATGCAGGGGTTTCTTGTGAATTACATGTATATCCTCATGGACCTCATGGTCTTTCTCTTGCTAATTCTGTTACAGCACCGGATGAAAGGTATTGTGTAAAATGTGCACAGGAATGGGTATCGTTGTCGGTAGAGTGGCTAAATCATTTGTTTGAAGAGAATGCATAGGAAATGATGCATAAGAAAAAGACGGGGTAACCCGTCTTTTTCTTATGCATGAAGTAAATGTATCAGTTTTTTGAGAACCGGTTCAAATTTTGCGCCGTACCAGTGATTATCTTCTTCGGCAGTGGCATCGATACAACAGAGGGTGTAATCTGCTGCAATCTTTGCGGCATCATAGGAAGATTTTCCATTGACAAGGGCACCCACAAAAGCGGAAGCATAAATGTCGCCAGTACCATGACAACTGTTAGATCTCTTTGGGTGTTGATAGTATTGATAGTTTCCTTTTTCATATACCACAACACCGGTGGTTTCCGGGGTGTAAGAAATGCCGGTAAGAATGATGTTTTCACATCCTAAGGAAGCAAGCGCCGAAAGCAGGGCATCGATATAGGTGCGGTCGTATTGTTCCTGATAGGGAAACCCCGTTAAAAAGCATGCTTCGGTGATATTTGGCACCAGATAATCCGCCTTGGCACACAAAGTTTTCATGGCTTCTACAAATGCCTCGTCGAAGCCGGGGTAGAGCGAACCGTTATCTGCCATAGCAGGGTCAACGATATGTAGACAATCATTGGCGGAAACACGGTCAAAGATATCGGCTACATAGTCGATCTGTTTGGTACTGCCTAAATATCCAGTATAAATAGCATCAAAGGAGATGTTTTCTTTCACCCAATGGTCGCAGATGCCGGGAATATCTTCGGTTAAATCCCGGAAGGTATAGCCGGAAAAACCGGCGGTATGGGTAGAAAGCACGGCAGAGGGAAGCACACAGGTTTCAATGCCGCAGGCAGACAGAATCGGCAATGCTACGGTTAGGGAACACTGTCCTACGCAGGAAATGTCCTGAATCGTTAATGCTTTTGGATAACTCATAAAAAGACTCCTCTTTACAAAATTCTTATTATGGATTATAATGCAAATGTGATAGTAAGTAAATGTCCAAAAAAGGAGAATTTTATATAACCAGATGAAAGAGAAGAAATATTTTAGCCTTTATAAAACCATGAAAGAAAAAATCCTAAGCGTGGAATATCGGGCAGGGGAGAAATTGCCTTCGAAACGCGTAATTGCAGATAAAACCGGGTGTAGCGTCGTTACTGTGGAGGCTGCATACAGCCTGCTGGCAGACGAGGGGTACATCCAACCCAGAGAGCGCAGCGGTTATTATGTTTGTCACGTTGACGCTTTTCAAATCATGGCAAAAACTGAGGATACCAAACTACATTATCTGGAAGAATCTGTGGAAATGCCGGAAGAGGGGTTTGCCTATTCCTTATGGTTTAAGACCGTGCGGAAAGTCATGAGTGAACAGAGGGAAAAACTTTTTGCCAAGGCGCCTAACAAGGGGTGCAGTATTTTGCGAAACGCTATTGCGGATTATCTTGGACGGTATCGGGGGATGATGGCGCAACCGGAGCAGATTATCATTGGTTCCGGTTCCGAGCAACTTTATGAAACGGTGGTTAAAATCCTTGGCAGAGAGAAAGTATATGGAATTGAAGACCCCTCTTATGCACAAATTGAAGCGGTATATCGATCTGAGGGAGCCACAATTTCTAAACTAAAAATGGGAAAAGACGGTATTGAATCTGCTGACTTGGAACGCGAGGACATTGATGTATTGCATGTGACGCCCTTTGGGAGTTATCCCACAGGGGTAACTGCAACAGCCATGAAACGATGGGAGTATCTTGCATGGGCAAAGAACGGAAGATATCTGGTAGAAGATGATTTTAACAGTGAATTCTTTATGCCGGGTCAACCCATTGAAACGCTGTATGCCATGGATCAAAATGAGCGGGTGGTCTATATCAATACCTTTTCGAAAAGTCTTTCTTCGTCCATGCGGATGGGGTATATGATACTTCCCAACCATCTCATGGAAGAATATGATAAAAGATTGGGGCATTTTTCCTGTTCGGTGCCGGTACTTGACCAGTATGTGTTGGCAGAGTTTATGTCTAGTGGAAATTTTGAGAGGCACCTGAACCGGATGCGCCGGAAAATGAAAAAATAAATTACTTTTTCAAGAAAAAATCATGAAAATAGGTGGAAATTGATTGTAACTTTTTGTGATAAGAGGACAGAATAAGAAGATGGAAGAATCCTTGCAAAAGGGAAGATTTTTCTTGCAAAATTGCCGAAAAAGTGGTATACTGTAAAATACCTATGGAAATTTCCAGGGTATTCGGGAGGAGAATACGGTTGGAGGTAGCGGAATGTCTTTTAAAAGTGTAATTGAAAAAGTGATAGGAACTTATAGCGATAGAGAATTAAAGAAGATTATGCCGATTCGAGATCGGGTTTTGGCGCTGGAAAGTGAAATGGCGGCAAAGACGGACACTGAACTTCGGGCGATGACCGATATCTTTAAGGAACGCTTAAAAAAGGGAGAAACCACCGACGATATTCTGCCGGAAGCGTTTGCAGTTTGCCGGGAAGCGGCATGGCGTGTTCTTGGGATGAAGCACTTTCCTGTTCAGATTATCGGCGGTATTGTTCTTCACCAGGGGCGGATTGCAGAAATGAAGACCGGTGAAGGTAAAACCTTGGTTGCAACATTGCCGGCCTACTTAAATGCGTTAACCGGAAATGGTGTCCACATTGTCACTGTCAATGATTATCTTGCGAAACGTGATAGTGAGTGGATGGGAAAACTCTATAACTTTTTGGGGCTTAGCGTTGGCTTGATTATTCATGAAAAGGACAATGCTCAAAGAAAAGAAGCCTACGGCGCCGACATCACCTATGGTACCAATAACGAAATGGGGTTTGACTATCTGCGAGACAACATGGTGATTTATAAAGAAAACAAGGTACAACGAGGTCATGCTTATGCCATCGTGGATGAGGTAGACAGCATTTTGATTGACGAGGCGAGAACACCGCTGATTATCTCCGGTGTGGGTGATAAATCAACAGACCTTTATATGCAGGCAGACCGCTTTGCCAAGACTTTGCGTTTTAAAAAGGTTGTAGAAACCAACGCAAAGGTAGATGTTGAGGAAGAAGACGAATTCAAGGATTACGATTATATTGTTGACGAAAAAGCCCATACGGCAATTTTGACCGCCCAAGGCGTGAAGAAAGCAGAGGCCGCATTCCAGGTAGAAAATTTGACTGACCC
>JAZSKV010000094.1:0-33640 GCA_045534975.1 Ructibacterium sp.
CTACATAACGGCGGAGGGTCAAGGGATTCAATCGTTCTGCCGATTCTGTATAATCCTGCCCTAAGTATGCCATGGTGGCTTCCACCTTAGGGTCATAAACGAGTCCGATGGCAGGGGTCCCCATACTTGCTGCATAAATCAACGTATGGAGGTGAATGGGTAAAATCAATTCCGCACCGCCAACCACGCCCAAAAGTTGTGCGGGGGTGGGCTGTCCCCTCAGGATATAGCCTTTGTGGTGCATCAAAGACAGAGTCTTTTCAGCAATCTCGGTATCCTTGGTTTCCTGCATGGGGATAAAGAGAATTTCCAAACCATATTTTTCATGGATATCATCGGCAAGTTCAGCAACGATCTTCTCCATGTCCGGGTCGGCATATCGCCAGGGTCTAAGGGCGATACCCACATAGGGTTTGTCTTTGGGAAGATTTGCATTTTCTAAGATTTCTGCAATTTCCCCATCCTCTGCCGCCGTCAGGGTAAAGGCAGGGTCTGCCGTTACATGGACGTCCGGACCGGTGACCCCGAACCGCCGAAGTTCTTCCAGGGAGGAAGGTTCCCGGAGGGTAATCAAATCCACCCGGCTCAAAACCCGGGCAATCTTTTTATGGTTTTTCTCCCGGAGAATAGGGCCAATGCCATTGGCATAGAGCATCACCTTAGTACCCATCCATAATCCCAAATGGATGATAAACAGATAATACCAAAGAGATTTGTCAGAGGTCACATCCTGAATCAGGCTACCGCCGCCGCTGATTAAAAGCCGGGTTTTCCGGAGATTCCAGAGAATCCGAAAGATATCAAACCGATGAATGGCGTCAATGCCATAGAGTGCCTTGGTTTCTTCCGGATCATTGGAAAGTGCCAGGATTCGAATATCCGGACGGGTAGCCCGAAGATCCTCTACCATGGCTTTTAAGATAGAATCATCACCACTGTTGTGAAATCCATAGTAGCCGGAAACCATCACATCAATTTCATCCCCCATAGGTTCTTCCAAGATATCTGCTTCCTGCAAAAACTCCTCAATCCCCTCCATTTCGGCAAGGGAAACCTCAATCCCCTCCATTTCGGCAAGGGAAACCTCATTGATAGGCAGGTCCTTGATGATGGAAAGATACATCTTTAAGGCATCTTCTGCCATGGTGGTCATGGAATAATGCTCTTTTACCGTTTCCCGGGCAAAGGAACCAAGCCGTTCCCGCTCCTCTTGGGGAGCCAGCAAAACTGCTAAAATATCCTGGGTTAGTCGTTCCGTTTCGGTGGGGGCACAGCCTCGGCAACAGAAGTTGGTGTCCATGGCAACCTGCAGTTTTTCTTCGTCAAAGATGCCAATGTAACCCTCGTTGCCCGCAATAATTGCCGGTTTTTCACAAGCCATCGCCTCCAGCGCCGCACGGCTAACCCCGACAAAAAGGTCCCCACAGGCGACAAACCGATTGATATCGGTGCGGCTACCGGTGGTGATAATCACCCGACGACCCACGACATGGTTGATATCTTCTGCCTCTGCCGCAACAGTAGCAAGGTCATTGCCGCCGCCCACAATGACAATTTCCAGATTGGGGATTTTTTCTAATAATGCCGGGGTGGCTTCGATGAGTTTATGTGCCACTAAGGAACGGTCGCTATCCATCCGGCTGACATAGACAATCCGGGTTTTCTCCGGAGCCAGGGAAAATTCCTGGGCAACGGCAGAATAATCGGTGTCCCGGGAGAACTTTTCCAAATCAATGCCATTGATGGTGACCCGAATTTTTTTGGGGTCAATGCCATAATTATCTATCAGATAGTCTTTGATATCATCGCTAACCGCTAAGGAGCGTTCTCCCCAACGGGTCAAAAGGTTATAGGGAAAGCGGGTAGAAAAGACCCAATGGGCAGTGGTCACAAACCGGAACCGGTAGTTCTTATGCAAAAGGGCGCACAAAAAAGCCGGAATCCGGGCATGGGCATGCACCACGTCAATCCGGTTCTCTAAAATAATCTTTTTCAGCATCCGGTAAGCACGAGCCATCAGCAAAGGGTTTTTGCTATGGAAAGGCACCCGGATATGCCGGATTCCTGCCTGTCTCAGTTCTTCCTCATAGGCACCGCCGT
Source organism: Ructibacterium sp. (assembly GCA_045534975.1). GTDB lineage: Bacteria > Bacillota > Clostridia > Monoglobales > Monoglobaceae > Ructibacterium. The sequence continues at coordinate 2,101 of JAZSKV010000094.1, forward strand.
TAGAGGCAACCCAGACCTCAACCCCTTGCCGGGCAAGGGCTTTGGAAAGTTCTACAATATGTGTTTCGGCACCGCCGATGTCTAATTGCATGGTGGTCATCAAAACCCGCATAGTCATTCTCCTTTGTAGGGGACAAATCTTGATTTTATTGTATAACAGATTTTAGGTGGTGTCAATCTTTTTTCTTTGTGCAAAAGGGCGACAGAAACCAAGGAGAAAACACAAATTTCCGTCGGTTTTTTCATAAAATTAGTTGACGTTTTTCTCTGATAGGTATATAATGTTAATATCTTAACAAAAAAGGAATGTCCGACAGAGCGGACAAAGTAGATAAAAGGAGGAATTTTGCAATGAGCAGAGTTTACAATTTTTCAGCAGGTCCTTCCATGCTTCCTGTTGAGGTATTAGAACAGGCACAGAAAGAGATGCTGGACTGTAACGGTAGCGGTCAGTCCGTCATGGAAATGAGCCACCGTTCCAAAGAATATCAAGCCATCATTGACAAGACAGAGGCAACCTTCCGGGAAATCATGAACATTCCGGATAACTATAAGGTACTGTTTCTGCAGGGCGGCGCTTCCACCCAGTTTGCCATGGTTCCCTTAAACCTGGGCAACAAAAACAAGAAGGCCGACTATGTCATCACCGGCCAGTGGGCAAAGAAAGCCTATGCCGAGGGCGGTCGCTACTTAGAAGCAAAAGCCATTGCTTCCAGTGCAGACAAGACCTTTTCTTACCTGCCTAAGGTAGATAAGTCTATGCTGACTCCGGACGCAGACTTTGTACATATCTGCTACAACAATACCATCTATGGTACCCATTACAACACCCTGCCCGATTTTGGCGATGCGTTGTTGGTTGCGGATATGTCCTCCTGTATCCTCTCTGAAGAAGTGGATGTGACCAAATTTGGCATGATTTATGCCGGCGCTCAAAAGAACATGGGCCCTGCCGGTGTTACCATTGTTATCATCCGGGAAGACCTAATTGGCAACGCCATGGACTTCACTCCCACCATGCTGAACTATGAAACCCATTCTGAAAACGGTTCTATGTTTAACACGCCCCCGACCTACGGCATTTACATTGTGGGTCTGGTTTGCGAATGGATTAAGAACATGGGCGGCATCAAAGAGATGAACCGAAAGAACGTAGAAAAAGCTAAGATTCTCTATGATTTCTTAGATAACTCCAAGATGTTCAAGGGCACTGTCGTTCCCGAGGATCGCTCCCTCATGAATGTTCCTTTTGTGACCGAATCCGAAGAACTCAACGCTAAATTCATTGCAGAGGCTAAGGAAAAAGGCTTTGTGAACCTGAAGGGCCATCGCTCGGTAGGCGGTATGCGTGCCAGCATCTACAACGCTATGCCCAAAGAGGGCGTAGAGGCGCTGGTTGCTTTCATGAAAGAGTTTGAAGCAAACAACTAATTTTGAAAAGAGAGGTTTTAAAACCATGTATCAGATTCAAACACTGAATAAGATTTCTAAAAAAGGTTTGGGCCGTTTAGGCGATAACTACACCTGTGCTGACGAGGTTGCCAATCCTGACGGCATCATCCTCAGAAGTTTCAAGATGCACGACATGGAGCTGCCCCAGAGTCTTCGGGCAGTTGCCCGTGCCGGTGCCGGTGTGAATAATATCCCCATCGAAAAATGTACTGACCAGGGTATCGTAGTATTCAACACCCCCGGCGCCAACGCCAACGCAGTAAAAGAGTTGGTTCTGGCAGGCTTGTTCTTAGCCTCCCGTGGCGTAGTACAGGGTATCCAGTGGGCAAAGACCCTGATTGGCGAGGGCGATGCCATCTCCGGTCTGGTAGAAAAGGGCAAGTCCAACTTTGTGGGCCCTGAAATCGAGGGCAAAACCCTGGGCGTTGTTGGCTTGGGTGCCATCGGCGTTCGGGTTGCCAACGCTGCCCATCACTTAGGCATGGATGTGGTAGGTTATGACCCTTATCTGTCTGTGGATGCGGCTTGGCATTTGACCCGGTTTGCTCATAAGGCAAACACCCTCCAGGAAGTGCTGGAAAAGGCAGACTACATCACCATTCACGTTCCCGCAACACCCCAGACCAAGGGCATGTTTAATTCCGAGGCATTTGCTTCTATGAAGAACGGTGCACGGCTTTTGAACTTCTCCCGTGATAGTCTGGTAGACGAGGCTGACGTGATTGCGGCTCTGGACAGCGGCAAACTGGCAAGTTATGTAACAGACTTTGCCACCGAGGCACTGTTAAAGCATGACAAGGTTATCTGCATGCCCCACCTGGGCGCTTCCACTCCCGAGAGTGAGGAGAACTGTGCTGTGATGGCTGCAGACCAGATGAAGAACTTCTTAGAAAACGGTAATATCATCAACAGCGTTAACTTCCCGGCTTGTGATATGGGTAAGGCTGCCGGCACCAGAATTACCATTTTGCACAAGAATGTTCCCAATATGCTCAAGCAGTTGACCGATGCCCTGGCAAGCAAGAATGTGAATATTGCCAACATGCTCAACAAGAGCAAAGGAGACAACGCTTACACCATGATTGATGTAGATGGCACTTGTAGCGGGGCTGCCCTTGCTGAGATGGAAGCCATTGAAGGCGTCATCAAGGTAACCGTCCTGTAAATCTAAAATTTTTTGGCAGTAAAACAGATGGTCGCGCACACGCTTGTGTGTGAGGAAAGTCCGGGCTCCATAGGACAGGATGCAAGTTAACGACTTGTGGAGGCGACTCTAAGGAAAGTGCAACAGAAAGATACCGCCTGCTTTGGCAGGTAAGGGTGGAAAGGCGAGGTAAGAGCTCACCCGGCTGTATGGTGACATACAGGCGCTGTAAACCCCATCCGGAGCAACGCTTGAACAGGAGGCTAAGCCGGTCCGGCATCTCCTAAAAGGGCGGCTTGAGGCGTATGGCGACATGCGTCCCAGATAGATGACCATCCAAGACAGAACCCGGCTTATGGTTTGCTGCTAACCATTACAAAAAACAGTCTGTGTCCAAGCACAGACTGTTTTTTTGTATACAAAAAGAAACTTCTTCCCTATTCCTTATTACCTATTCCCTAATACACCACCACCGTGGTTCCAATGGGGAGATAACTTGCCAGCCAGTTAATCTCGTCCTTGGGCATCCGGATGCAGCCGTGGGAAACCGGTCTTCCTTGGGTGGCATCCTGCACCGTTCCGTCCAGATTAAACAAGATGGAATGCAGGGCGATACCCCGCTCGATATTCAAGTACAAAATGGGACGGACAATATATTCCTCTTCATACCAACCATTCCCATAGGCGCAGTAGGTCATAATGCCGGTGGGGGTGGGGGTGATGTTTGCCCCGGAGGAACAGGTGGAAGTCCGGATAAGCTCCCAATTCCCTTTTTCTCCTAAAAAGACGTTGACCTTTTGCCGCTCTAAGTTCACCCAAACCAGATAATCGGTCTTGCTCTCATAGCCTTTGGCATTGACGAAAATTTCTTTATCGGTATCGGGATAGTCCTGTGAGACCGTGTAGTTTTTATTAGAAACTTTCACGCTGGCGTAGGGAACCCAACAATATCGGTCTTCTTCCGGAATCCGGATATAGGCAGCCGAGGTTCCGTAATGGTCGGCATAGACCACCTTTCTCCCTTTTCCCAAACTGCCGTTGCTCTTTTTCAGGGCTTTGCTGTCATAGGTATGGGTCCAGTATCCAATTTCCGCCTCAATCTCCACGGGTTTCACCATGCCCAGCACCCGGGCTTTTTCCTGGTTGTCATACCAATCGTCGTGGTAGTTCCGGATATCAATCTCTTTTTCAATCCGGCGGATTACCCCGTTTCGATGGACTTCTAATGCTACCGTTACCTTTCTGTTTTCCATCCCTTTGGCAAAGGGAATGGACAGGTCCAGGGTGGTGATTCTTCCGTTATCAATGGGATACTCGCTACGATAATATCCTGCCTGGGGTACGCCATCCAAAAACCATTGCAAAGACCCCATCCTCTCGCCGGGGACTTTTACCATCACCGCTTGAATCTCTGTCCGAGGATTATCCGGCGTCAGTTCTTTGACGCCATCCATAAATGCCAGGGTCAGGGCATCCATAAAAGCCTGGTCGGACATCTCCTCCGCCCAAGCATGCTGGCTGCACAAAAGCAGACACACCAAGAAAGCCGCAACCATTCTTCCTTTTTTCACAGCCCCACAACCTTTCCCCAGATTCTTGTATTTATTATAGCGGATATTTCTCCCTTTGTAAATCATTTCTTTTCGGCATTTTTCGACTGGGTAAAATTTTCCGGAAACCTTGACTTTTTCCGGAAAACCGGGTAGAATAGAAAGTTAGAAAGAAACCTGTATTTTAACGAAAGAGGTAGCAACTATGGATACCAATCGTCTGGCGGAACTGTTGTTCCCCCATATTACCAAGACTCCCGAGGATTACGAGGCGCTCTATCCTGCCCGTGACCTCCCCCAAGACGCCAAGGTCACCCGTATTGGGCCCAGCCCCACCGGCTTTGTTCATCTTGGCAACTTATACAACGCCGTCATTGGCGAACGCCTGGCGCACCAGAGCGGCGGCAGATTCTTCCTTCGGGTGGAGGATACCGATGCCAAGCGGGAAGTTCCCGGCGCCGTTGCGTTGGTACTCTCTGCTATGGCATACTTTGGCATCACCTTTGATGAGGGTGCCACCATCGACGGGGATCATGGCGACTACGGTCCCTACCGCCAGCGACAGCGGAAAGACATCTATCAATGCTTTGCCAAGGAATTGGTCAAGCGGGGTCTTGCCTACCCTTGCTTTTGCAGCGAGGAACGGCTGACCGAAATGCGGGAAACCCAGATTGCCGGCAAAGATAACTTTGGCTACTATGGCAAATGGGCACTCTGTCGGGATTTAAGTCTTGAAGAAATCGAAAAAAGAATTGCCAAGGGCGAGGAATATGTCCTCCGGTTCCGTTCCCACGGAGATATTGAAAACACGGTGGAATTGTTTGACGGAATCCGGGGAACTTTAAAACTCCAGGAAAACTACCAGGATTTTGTCCTGTTAAAATCCGACGGCATTCCCACCTACCACTTTGCTCATGTGGTGGATGACCACCTGATGCGAACCACCCATGTGGTAAGAGGCGAGGAATGGCTTTCTACCGCCCCCATGCACGCCCAACTCTTTGACACCTTCCAGTGGCAAAGGCCGGTCTTCTGTCATACCCCCGTGTTGATGAAGATGGACGGGGATACCAAACGGAAACTTTCTAAGCGGAAAGACCCGGAATTGGGTCTGAACTACTACCGGGAGGCAGGCTATGTCCCCGAGGCTGTCTGGGAATATTTGTTGACCGTTTTAAATTCCAACTACGAAGAATGGCGGCAGGAAAACCCGGATGCGGATAAGAACGATTTCCACTTTACCCTAGAGAAGATGAGCAATTCTGGTGCTCTCTTTGATATGATGAAGTTTGACAGCGTCAGCCAGGAAACCCTCCTTAGGATTCCGGCATCAGAGATTTATGAAAAGATGTCGGCATGGCTCCAAGAATACGATCCGGACTTTGCAAAACTTTTCACCAAAGACCGGGCGTTTTCCGAACGCATCATTGACGTTGGCCGCACCGGCAACCGTCCCCGGAAAGACTTGACCAACTGGAAACAAGCACGGCAGTTCTTATCTTTCTATTTTGACGAGAGTTTCCAGCCGGAGAGCCCCTACCCGGAAAATGTCAGCGAGGAAGATAAAAAAGAGATTCTCACCCGGTACCTTGCCACCTATGACCACAGCGATGATAATTCTGCTTGGTTCCAGAAAATGCGGGAAATTGCAGAATCTTTAAACTATGCTTTAAAACCCAAAGATTATAAAAAGAACCCCGACCAATACAAGGGCAGCATCACCGACGTGAGCAATGTGATTCGTGTGGCGGTAGTTGGTCGGACCAATTCCCCGGACTTGTGGGAAATCAACCACATCATTGGGGAAGATACGATGCGGAGAAGAATCCAGGCGGCTATGGCGTAGCCGCCGGAAAAGGAGAACGACCATGGGAAAAGATAACCGCCCCTTCAACGGGGAATTTCAGAAAAAGAAAGAAAACATTCTGGATCTGCCAAGACCAGAATTTCCGAAACGCGCCGTGATTACCGGCGGGATGCCCTATGGCAATAAGACCTTGCACTTTGGCCATGTGGGCGGCGTCTTTGTCCAGGCAGACGTGCTGGCACGATTCCTGCGGGACAGAATCGGCAAGGACAATGTGGTTTTTGTATCGGGAACCGACTGTTATGGTTCTCCCATTGTGGAAAGTTATCGGAGCCTTTGTGAAAAGGGCGAGTTTTCCGGCAGTATTGAGGACTTTGTCCGGAAAAACCACGAGAGCCAGAAGAAAACCTTAGGGCAGTATAACATCAGTTTAAACCTCTTTGCGGCATCGGGTTTAGATGACGCCAAAGAAGAGCACGAAAAACTCACCGACGAGTTGATGTCCCTCTGGTACCAGAACGGCTATCTGGAAAAATTGGTGACCCGGCAGTTTTATGATGCCAAGGCAGGTCAGTTCTTAAACGGCAGACAGGTGGTAGGCAAATGTCCGGTAGAGAACTGTAATTCTGACAAAGGCTATGCCGACGAATGTTCCATGGGTCACCAGTATATGCCGGAGGATTTGATTGACCCCAAGAGTACCTTAACCGGCGAAACCCCGGAAATGCGGGATGTTGCCAACTGGTACATCGACCTAACCAAGTTCCGGGAACTCATGGAAACCTATGTGGAGGACATCACGGTTCAAGAGGACGTCCGCCCCTTGGTTGCCAACACCATCCGGGAATTTATGACACCCCCCATGGTCTATGTGAAAAACGAACACACCGAGGACTATGAAGCAATCAAAGGCGAACTTCCCGCCCACACCTTAAACACCGCCGCCAACAAGACTTCCTTCTCTCTGGAATTCAAAAATTTGGCGGACCGGGATGCAGCACGGAAAATCTTAGGTGACCACGATATCCGGTTCCGGGCAGGTAAGACCTTAGTACCTTTCCGGCTGACGGGTAATATCGAATGGGGCGTTCCCGCTCCGGTGATTGAGGGCGAGGAGGGCCTGACCATCTGGGTTTGGCCGGAATCCCTCTGGGCACCGATATCCTTTACCCGCACCTATTTGAAACAACAGGGCAAAGATGCCGATGCCTGGAAAGACTTTTGGTGTTCCAAAGATGCCAAGGTTTATCAGTTTATCGGACAGGATAACATTTACTTCTATGGCATTGCGGAAATGGTGATGTTTATGGCGGCACAGGGCAAAAAGGATGTGCTGACAGCACGGCCGGAGGATGGGCAACTGACTCTGCCCACCCTGGTTGCTAACAACCATATTTTATTCCTCAACAAAAAGGCAAGTTCCAGCGGTGCGGTAAAACCGCCCATGGCAGAGGAACTTTTGGACTACTACACGCCAGAACAACTCCGGGCACACTTTTTGAGTTTAGGTCTGGGATTAAAGAGCGTGAGTTTCCAGCCCAAGCCCTTAAACCCCACCGCCGGAGAAAAAGATGCTGACCCGGTTTTGAAAGAGGGAAAACTCCTCTCCAATGTCTTTAACCGTGTGGCACGCTCCTGCTTCTATACGGCACAAAAATATAACGACGGCAAACTGCCCTTTGGGGAGATTTCCGAAGAAGTGCTGAAAGATGCCAAGGAAACCATCTTGAAATATGAGCGGTATATGTACCGGTTTGAGTTCCACTCGGTGATGAGCCTGATGGATACCTATATCCGAAACGCCAACAAATACTGGGCAAAGAACATTGCCATTGCCGATAAGGAAGATAATAACGAACTGAGAATGCAGGTATTACGAGATGTCTTCCATATGGTGAGAGTGGCAACGGTACTCATGCATCCGGTGGCACCGGAGGGCACGGAACTTCTCCTTTCCTACCTGAACTTAGGCGAGGAATTCTGGGATTGGAACCGGATTTTTGATACCCTTTATGATTTCTGTGATGGCAAGGAGCATACCTTAAAGTTCTTAGAGCCCCGGTTTGACTTTTTCCCCATGCACGAAAGCCAGATAGAATTCTAATTCACGATACTAACAAAAAGGCTGCGGAATCTATGATTCCGTAGTCTTTTTCTTTTTGACACGCTTTGGCACGGGGTTTTATACTATACTCTTTTTGAAAGCCGGCGCCGGCTTAATTTCTAACAAAGGAGTGATTTTATGTCATTTTGGTATGACAAAAAGGGTAAAAGTTATGCCTCCAAAGGCACAGCCTCTTGGGTAAAGGCTTATGCCGAATATTTGGTGGCATCCCTAAAAGATTCTTTCTCCGACCGTCTGAACAAGCACATTGCGGGCACAAAAGAACCTCACCGGGCAGAGAGCGTTGTCTATGATGATCCCATCTCCGTCAAAGACATCATCGGCGACAATATCTTCCGCCTTTCCTCTGTGGAGTCTGCCTTGCAGGAAAAAGTGGACAAAGAGGATGGCAAAGGTCTTTCTTCCTGCGACTTTACCCCGGAGGAAAAAGAAAAACTTGCCAACCTCACAGAGGGCGGAGGGGGCGGAGGTGGTACTTTTGATGGTCTTTCTTTGACCAACACCACCGCTTATACCCCCACGGAAAAGTACCACCCTGCCACCAAAAAGTATGTGGATGATTTGTCTGCTACTGCCATTAAAAAAGGCGACCTTTTACAAACCAGCAACACTGCCAGCGGCACCGGAGCGGCGCTTTATATCTCCAAAATCGATAACGCCTTATGTTCTGCCCATCTCCGATACACTGTGACTACGCCGATTTACAACAGCGACGGCACCTTTTATGGCAACGGTAACGCTTCATCCTTATTTGATGGCAATTATGAAACCCGCGCCTTAGACGTTCCCGCCGGCAAATATTCCATTATTACCATCGATTTCGGGAATGGCTCAGACTATCACACCGCCATTTATGCCTATGGCAAAATTCTCTTTTCCTTTCTGCAAGGCAAAGGTCCTGCTTCCGTTTCCTGCCGGATGTATTCCTATAACAGCAGCACAACACAATCCTGGGTATCCTTGCCGACTTCCAAGAAGAACGCCAATATTTATATAGCAGAAAACAATGGTTTAGCCTATTATGTAACCAAGTTGGAAATCAAAGTCACAGCGCCGGCAACGTCAAACACACTTCTCGCCCAAGTGGAGCAGCAGTTTAGCCGTCCCACCGTGGGTATGCAACCGTTTGTTGGTAAATATCAGCCGGAAACTTTGTATTATCAATTAAAAGCCCCCTCTTTTAAGGGGAATCTTGTAGGTACTGCCGATATGGCAAAAGCAGACAGCAACGGTAATACTTTTGCCGACACCTATGCCACCAAGGAATACGTCAACGCCTCTGTGGCAGAGGCAGGCGGCGGCGATATGGTAAGAAGCATCTATGATACCGACCAAAACGGCGTGGTAGATGATGCAGAAAAATTGGGAGGCCAACTTCCCTCTTACTATGCCTCTACAGAAAAGTTGGCTGAGAAAGCACCCATCTCCCACAGTTCCGGAGGCACAGAGTTTGGTGTAGGCGACAACCAGAACTATGGTCATTGCAAAGTCGTCAACCATCTTTCCCAAGAAGAACACCTGGACGGATTGGCACTTTCTGCCCATCAAGGGTCTGTCCTTAACGGCAAAATTGCGATGCTGAAAGAGGATTACCTAACACCTCCCGCCTTAACAACGGTCACCCCAAGGGGGACCAAGATTGGCACAGAGGGCTGGACCGGTACCGGCTTTTTCTGCACCGATACCGATGTACTTTACCTCACCAGCACCTACAACATGCCCACCGGTGTTGCCTATCACCGATATTGTCTGCGGCCGGCAGACCTTTCCAGCAAAAACTACCTGAACTGGACCCCTTATTTTGTATCCGAGGATACCGAGGTAGAGTTTTTCTGGTCGCCGGTGCGGGGTCTTTACGAGGGATTGGTTCCGGTCACCGAGGAATCTGCCGAGGACTTTTTGGCAAATCACATTGTCTGGAAGTTCCATCCCCCGGTCCAGATGCGCTACGGCAAACTCTCCAACGCCATCAACCGCTACGTGAAAACCGAAGCGGATGGCACAGAAACCGTAACCCATACCTTCCGGGATAAGACATACTTCCGGGATTTTTCCGGGGTTCTCACCTATGATGATTATCTTATCTCTGCTTATTGGGGCGGCTCTTCCGAGGATCTTAAAGTAATCCTCGCTACGCTGACACCAACAGAACTCAGTTTTCTGTTCCTGGCGATGGATATTTCCGGCGATGGCACTTATAACGCGCAAGACTGGATGCGTTGTCTGGCTCCCGTAACCTCATCCCAATCACTTATCATCGAGACCATTGACAACTTTACATCCTAATCGCCCAAACAGGATAGACAGAATAAACTTTAAAGGAGGGATTGTGTGAATACAGAAATTCTGGTGTCCGTTTTGTCCCTTGTGGGGACATTGCTGGGTTCTCTTTTTGGAATCCTGACCGCCAACCGGCTCACCACCTATCGGGTCAGCCAGTTGGAAGAAAAGGTGAACAAGCACAACCATCTCATTGAACGGATGTTTCAGTTAGAGCAAGATATGGCAGTGCTGGATAACCGCCAGAAAGTCTCGGAGCATCGGCTCTCGGACTTAGAACACGAGAGGGGGGAACTTTTATGAGCAAAGTAACCCCTGACACCATTGCAAGAACGGTCTGTTTAGGTCTGGCTCTTGTCAATCAGGTACTGGCAGTATTGGGAAAGGACCTTCTCCCCTTTGCCGAAGACCAGGTCTATCAGTTTGTTTCCCTTTTCTTTACCATTGTCACCGCCGCCGTGGCTTGGTGGAAAAACAACAGTTTTACCAGAGCAGCCATCGCAACGGACCAGTTAAAAGAAATTGTGAAAGCCCAACTGAAAAACGAAAAAAAGGAGGAATGTATATGAGAATTGGCATTAACTGCGGGCACACGGTTTTCGGGCAACCGGGAAGTGGTGCTACCGGCATCCTGAACGAAAGCAACGAAACACGGGCGATTGGCTATGCCCTGATGGAACAACTGCGGCGTTTGGGAAACACCGTCATTGACTGCACCAACGACGTTGCAAGTTCCACTTCGGAAAACCTATCTGAAATTGTAGCCCTTGCCAATCGCCAAACTCTTGACCGGTTTTATTCCATTCACTTCAATGCCGGCGGAGGGGAAGGCACCGAAGTTTATACCTACGGCGGCAAAGATGTTTTAGATGCAGGGCGCATCTTAGAAAAAATGAATGCCCTGGGTTTTCCCAACCGGGGTATCAAAAACGGAGACGGGCTCTATGTCGTTCGGCAGACCGACGCCCCTGCGGCACTCATTGAGGTCTGTTTTGTGGACAGCGACCGGGATGCCGAACGCTACCACCGCTTAGGACCAGAAGCCATTGTTGCCGCCATCTGTGAAGGAATTACCGGCATCTCGCCGGAAAATAAGGAGGAATTAACTATGACACAATATGAAGAATTAAAAGCCGAAATCCGGGATTTAACCGAAACCGTCAAAACATTAGCGGTTGAAGTCGCCGACCTGAAAGACCCCATGATTTACAACTATATCGACGAGAATATGCCCGTCTGGGCAAGACCGTCTGTACAAAAAGTCATCGACAAAGGCATTTTGTTAGGCGACGAAAAGGGTCTCCATCTGACCGACAGCGATTTAAGACAGATTGTCTGGAATGACCGCGCCGGATTGTATGATTAAACATCAAAAAAGCACCCCCTGGGGGTGCTTTTTTATTTTCCTTTTTCCGGCAAGGGAAGATTGATGGTAACCCTTGTGAATCTGCCAAATTCACTTTCAATCTCTATGGTGCCGCCGTGGCTTTCAATAATCTCTTTGGTAATGGAAAGTCCCAATCCGGTACCGCCTTTTTCCCGGCTGCGGGCTTTATCCACCCGGTAGAACCGTTCAAAAACGTGTTCCAAATCTGCTTTGGGAATTCCCTTGCCGCTGTCTTCTACCTTGATATAAATGTTATTATACAAGTTCCCGGCAAAAATCTGAATCTTATCACCTCTCGCACAATATTTGATGGAGTTGGAGATAATATTCTTCACCGCCCGTTCAATCTGGTCTTCATCGGCATAGATATCATCCATCTCGGTGGTGCGATTATAGGTTAGGGTCAATCCCTTTTGCTCTGCCTCTAAGGCAAAGATGTCCGTCAACCGCCGCAACATCTCGTCTAAGGAGAAAAACTCTTTCTGGATATCCACCCGTTGCATATCAAACCGATTTAAAATCAAGAGGTTTTGTACCAGAGCATTCATCTTATCAGTTTCATTTTCCACCGTGGTCAAGAGGCTGACCGCTGTCTTTTTATCGTCTAAATATCCATTGAGCAAGGTTTCGGTATAGGTACGAATGGTGGTCAGGGGTGTTTTGAGTTCATGGGAAACCTCTGCCACAAACTTTTGCCGCGCCGCCTCTAAGTTAAACTGTTCTGTTACATCTTCAAAGACACAAACCACACCGGCAATCCGGTCATTGTCCATCCGAAAGGGGACCAGATATGCCTTCATATGCTTTTTATCAATTTCCAAATCCCGTTCTTCGGTTTTGGACCGGTCTAAATACATAAACTCTGCCATGCAGATGTTTTCGCCAATTTTCTGGAAGAATCGGTCAAACCGGATATCTTCGGTATTCTCAATCCCGAACATCCGCTTGGCTGCCGGATTGATATGGACGATTTTCTGCCCGGTATCAAAGGCGATGACACCGCTCTTCATCTGTTCTAGAATAACCTCTACCTTATGTTTCTCGGTGTTAATCTGATTGAGACTATCATGCATCACCGAGCCAATCCGGTTAAAAGAGCGAACCAAATCACCCATCTCGCCAGCCGGCAGTTTTTCCAGGCTGGGCGTAAAATCACCTTTGGCAAAACTCTCTGCCCGGCGGTGCAACTGTCTGAGAGGCTGGGTCATGGCTTTGGTAATTAAAAAACCTACTCCTACCGCAAGCAAAAGCCCAATGAGCATCGCCCAAACCATATGGATCGCCGTATCTTTTAAGGTTTCTTTCAGTTCCAGTTTATTGTCCCGCAGATAGAAGATATAGCCATCCTCGGTAACACTTCCATTTTTAATAAACAGCGCGTAATCCAGTACATCCCCAAAGACGCTGACCGCATCCCCTTTTCCGCCCCGCATGGCGGCAGAAAGGTTTTCCGTCACCGACACCTGCCCCGGGCGCATCGCCCCCGGCAAAATCACGCTGGCATCTCTGGCAGAGAGAACAAAATAATTCCGGTTATCATCAAGGCCGAGTTTTCCGGCATAGGCCGCCACCGCCGCCTCTGCTTGGGGAATCTTCACCCCATCTTCCTGTTCACTGCCCACGATATCCCGGAGCAGGTCAGGGAGTTCACTCGCTGCCACTTGGGTTCCGGCATCCAAAAACTCTTCTTTACAAAGGTCCATCACATGAACAAAATCCAAAGCCCCGGTTACCAGAACCGCCAGCAATACTGCCAGCAGTACCATGCCGGTCATCCGCCAGTATAGTTGTTTGAACATGCGTTGCACCTCCCATCAAGTTTCGTCTTTTTTCAACTTTTTTATTGTACCACAACTTTGTTCTGTGGTAAAGGAATTTTTAAAAAAATTCCTTTTCTTCCAGCCGTAGCCGGTCCGATAAAGTTCTCAGCCGCAAAAACACTGCCGCATCCCGGCAATTCCGGAGCATTGCCAGGGTTTCCTGACCTTTGCAAACCCGGCATCTATCCCTCTCTTCCGGTATCATCCGGTAAACCAGTTCCTTTTTCTTCTCCACGGCATCTTCCCATAAAATCAAGGTTTTTGCGCCGTCTTGTTGCACAAATCCGGCTTTTTTCAGTTGGGCTTGTACCCCTTTCGGCAAGGCGGAAAAATCTGCCTCTACCCTTTTGGGATAACACTTTCTGCGATAACTGTCAAATTCCATCAGCCGTGGTCTTGACGCGGTAATCTTCAAATCCTCATCATGGGCAGTCAAGGAATCCGGATGAAACCGATATTCATAGACCGGTTCTCTTCTGGAAATATGTCGGATATGAAAAAGACTGTTCATCCGCATAAAATAATCATAGTCTTCCAGCAAAAACAAATACGGGGAATATCCACCCAAAACCGCCTCGCAGCCGGCACGGTATAAAAACGCCGCACCAATGGTATTATTCGCCACCGTGTTGAGCAGGATGGTCGCCGGCGGGAAACAGACCGTGCCGCTCTTTGGCGGCAGTTCAAACCAGCCATGGCCGGTAATGCGCTCTCCCTTTTCGTCAATTAAATATTGATTGCCAAAAACCATGTCCGCTTTTTTGTGTTTTCTAAGTTCTCCAACCATGGTGGCAAGAAACTCCGGCAAAAACCGATTGTCCGCACTAATCCAGGTATAAAACTCGCCGCCAGCCAAGGAAAACCCATGGTTTAAGGCTCTGGGCAACTTCTGATTCTCCTGATGTACCACCCGGATTCTTTCATCTTCTTTTTCATATTCCCGGGCAACAGAGAGGGATTTGTCCGTGGACCCGTCGTCGATGATAATCAGTTCCCATACAGGGTAAGTCTGCTGCATCACTGATTGGATCGCCTCGCCCAGATAGGCCTCCCCGTTATAAACCGGGAGAACAATGGAAACCAAGCCCGGTTTTCCGCCCGCATCCATTCTGCTTGCAGGCAACATCTGTTTTTTCTTGCCCATAAACCCCATGGTATCCTCTCCTTTTATTCTGCCTTTGCCATATCCAAAACCAACTCGGCAAAGGCATCCCGTTCGCATTCTTTATAGTATTGTTCCAGTTCTCCGGCAGATTCCCGGAGGCGTTTTAGTTCCTCTTCCGCAATCCGGAGCCGGTCTTTGACATAACGCAGGTCCCAGCCTTTGGGTGCATATCCATCTTGGCAAAGACGATAGGTGGTCAGGATGCTCGCCCGCAGGGTTTCCTTAATATGTTCCCGATTAAACCGCCGGGGTTCTACTCGGTGTTCCACCCAGGCAGTGGGCTGAATTCCTATCTTCCAGCCCTGCTTTAATACCAAAAAACAGAGGGCGGTTTCCTCGCCGCCGGCATAGTTTTCTCCCACTCTGCCATAATCGGTAGGAAATCCCCCCAACTGACAAAGGGCATCATGCCGGACCGCAAAACACGCCCCATAGGGAAAGGCGTACTGCTCTTTCACATTCCGATACCGCCGATAGGGCACCCGATATCCGCTCCATAGCCCCTCTTTGCCAGGAAGTACCACTTCCGGGCAGGGTTTGGGCAACGCCAGTAAAATCTGTCCCCCTACCACTGCCGCCTCCCGGTCTTTCCGGAATGCCTCTAACATCCGCACTCCTAAGTTCCGGTCTGCCACGGCGTCATCATCCATATACAGTAAAATCTCTCCCCGGGCTTCTTTGGCACCGGTATTCCGGGCGTAGGAAAGCCCGGGGGTCTTTTCTAAAATCAGCCGAACCGATTCGGAAAACTCACCCTTGGGCAGTTCTTCCCCGTTCCAGACTACCAAAACTTCATAATCCTCCTTTGCCAGGGTTTGGGAAAGGGCGGATTCTATGGCCACACCAAGACCCGGACAGGTTCCGGTGGTACAAATGATGATGGAAAGGGGTTTCTCCCATTTGCCTCGGGGCATCGGTTGTTTCTGCCAGTTCTTCCCTGCCGGTCGCCGCAGTTCGCAAAGCCCTTTCCTTAGTGCCAGCCAAATTCCGCTTTGTTTGACCTCGCTGCCCACAGCCAGGGTAATATTAACTTTGGTCTTTTCCATCCACCGTCACCTCCGCTGGAATATGAAAATTCCCGAAATAAGGGATTTCTGCCACCGACTCCACCGCCATGGCACCCTCCCAATAATCCTCATAGACAATGGGCGTCTGCCCTGGTTTTTCCAAGCCTACTGCCAGGACATATTTGCCGGCACATAATAAGTTGGGAAACCGGTATGTCACCCTATGAACCCCCGGCAACAAAGCCTTTCCTGCCTCCTGGGCAGAAAACACCAACAAATCCAGCCCCTCCCGGTTCTTTACTGCCAGAGAAAGGTTTAGCCCCTCTCCGGCATCGGGAGGAATGGCTACCTCGACGGTAACAGAAACTTCTTTGCCATATTCCCAAAATTTTTCCCCGGAAACAGCACGGATCGCCCCGACCCGGTCCCCGAACCGCTGCCCCTGCCGGGTTGCGGTCTGTCCCAGGGCTGCAGTAAGATAGGCGGCGGTCACAGCGTCCACTGGGCCATCCATTCGGAGCCTGCCGGCTTCCAGCCAGATGGCGCGGTCGCAAAATCTTCGTGCCACATCGATATCATGGGTCACAAACAAAATGGTCACCCCGGAAGATTTCAATTCCCGAATTTTTCGGAAGCACTTGGCTTGAAAGAGAAAATCCCCCACTGCCAACGCCTCGTCAACCACTAAAATATCCGGCTTTGTCTGGACTGCCGTAGCAAAAGCCAGGCGGAGGAACATGCCGTCAGAATAGGTTTTCACCGGCTCATAGACAAAGTCCCCGATTTCTGCAAAGTCTAAGATTGCCGGAATATTCTCCCGGGTTTCCCGGCGGGATTGTCCTTGCAGGGTCCCGTTTAAGTATATGTTTTCTATCCCGGTATATTCCGGATGAAAGCCGGCACCCAATTCCAAAAGAGCAGAAATTTTGCCAGCGATTTTCACCGAACCCGTTGTGGGGGCAGTCACACCGCTGATGATTTTTAACAGAGTGGATTTTCCCGAACCGTTCTCCCCGATGACACCAATCGCCTCGCCGGCTTTCGCGGAAAAGGAAATGCCGGAAAGGGCAAGTTTCTCCCCGGTTTTTAAGGAATATCGCTTGGTTACATCACAAACCTCTATCCTTGCCACTTTGGCACCCCCCTTTTTGGTAAACCTTCTATCTTTTCATGATAGGGAACAGATCCATCCGCTCCTCGGAATGCATTCCCTACAATATTTTACCATAGACTTTTTTCTCTGGCAAGAAATTTTCCAACTGGCCGGAACCAAAATCTAAGATCCGCATAGGATAAAGTGAAGACAAAATAGGAGGTGTAACAAGTCATGTTTGGAAATGGTTGCGGAGATAACTCCTGCCTTTGGATCATCATTTTAATCATCCTGATCTGCTGCTGTTGCGGAGGCAACAACAATAACAGCCGTCTTGGCGATTGCTGCTGCGACTAATACATAGTCCGCATCCTTTGCGGGCTACGGCAGCGATTGTTGCCGGCAATGTTGCAATCACCACCGCTCCTTTCAGCGCATCTCCAAGGAGCGGCAGTTCTATGCGACCCGGTCGCACCCAAAATTCCAATACAAGGAGGTGTAGGTATGGGCTGCTTTGGTAACGGTTGCGGCAATGACGGATGTCTCTGGATCATCATCCTGATCATCTTGTTCTGTTGCTGTGGTAATAACAATAACAACGGCTGCGGTTGCGGCTGCTAATCTTTCATCGAAGCTATAGCCGAGCCGGCTTTTGCCGATTCGGCTACGGCTTTCTTCGGGAATCTCTCTTGACAAGCCCTATCAATTATGTTATACTGACCATTGTGTGATTGCTGGAATAACTCAGTTGGTAGAGTACCTCACTCGTAATGAGGAAGTCGAGGGTTCAAGTCCCTTTTCCAGCTCCAAAAAAGCCCTGGCGACATAGTCGTCAAGGCTTTTTATTTTTCTGGAATCATTTCATGCGAATCACACTATTCCGCGCCATTTTTAAAAATTAATCATCCGGCATCGGTATCGGACATTTAAGACCAAGCCCATTGCCAGCATGGTGGTTACCATAGAGGACCCGCCATAACTGTAAAAAGGCAGGGTGATACCGGTAACCGGGAAAATCCCCAGGCACATACCGATGTTTTCAAAGACCTGAAAAATTAGCATAGCCGCCACCCCGATGCAGATGTGGTTTCCCACGTCGTTTCTGGCGTTTAAGCCAATGTAGAAGCATCGGTAAATCAAAAGTGCCAGAAGCAGAATCACCAAAATGCCGCCTACAAAACCCAGTTCCTCACAGACGGCGGAATAGATAAAGTCGGTATGCCGCTCCGGCAAGAGATTGTTCACCTGACTGGTACCTTTATAAAGGCCAGTGCCAAGGAGGTTGCCGGAACCAACGGCAATCTTAGACTGAATCACATGATATCCGGCACCACTGGGGTCCATCTCCGGATTGAATACCGTAATTAACCGATTCTTCTGGTAATCCTGGAGAATTAAAAACCAGAACAGCGGGAAAATCGCCACCAGGCTGCCGATGGCGCCTAAAATATATTTCCAACTAAGTCCGGCAGCAAAGAGCATGACAAAGGTAATCCCTACAAAGACCGCCGCCGTACCTAAGTCCGGCTGCAAAAGAAGCAGGACACAAAGAATCGCCGGGTAAATTAATGATTTTAAAATCGTTCGGGGTTGGTTGATATGCTCCCGATTTTCTTCCAGTTGCTTAGCAAAGATAAGAATAAAGAAAATCTTAGCCAGTTCTGCCGGTTGCAGACTGACGGGGCCAATATCAAACCAGCTTCTGGCACCGCCCCGCACCGCACCGATGCCGGGAACCAGCACCAGCACCATCAGCAGAACGCCGGCGCCGTAAAGATATTGGGAAATCTGTGAAAGATAATCATAATCTAGAATCATCAATGCAACGATGCCGCCGATACCCAGCAAAAAAGCCAGGGCTTGTATTAGCACATATTTAGCACCGCCGGTGCTGGAAATCATCAGCATACCAAACAAAGCGTTGATGACGACCAACGCCACCAGGGGCATGTCCAGATTCCGGGATAGGGTTCTAAGCCGATACGAGGAGTGAAACATGATAGGATCTCCGTTCTTTTTTATTTTTTGTAACTGATGGCAACGCCGTCCCCCACCGGAAGCACTGCGGTTTCCAGTTCCGGGTGGTTTGAGAGCATTTCCAGATACCCCCGTAGCCGCTTTACAATGGTAATTTTCCGCCTTTGTAACAGTTCGTCGGTGGCAGTCATCCCTTTATAGAGGACATTGTCCGAAATCAAAATTCCCCCCGGCTTTAACAGCCGCATACAATGGGGAAAGAAGTTTCCATACTGGGCTTTTGCCGCGTCCATAAAAATCATATCGTACTGCCCGGTCAGGGTAGGCAAAACCTCTTTGGCATCCCCAAAATGGAGGGTGACTCTGTCAGAAAGTCCGGCTTTTTGAAAGTTTTCTTGGGCAACCCGTGCCGCATCAGGGGAAATCTCTACTGTATCAATTTTCTTACACCCTGC
Organism: Ructibacterium sp.; assembly: GCA_045534975.1. Taxonomy (GTDB): domain Bacteria; phylum Bacillota; class Clostridia; order Monoglobales; family Monoglobaceae; genus Ructibacterium. The sequence goes on from JAZSKV010000094.1 coordinate 21,363, forward strand.
CTCTGCCATACCAATGGCAGAATAGCCGATGGCACAGCCAATTTCTAAGACCGATTCTATCTTCCCAATCCGAATCAAGACCTCTAATAGTTTCATGGTTTCCGGCTGGGAAATAGGAACATCGTATTCCTTGGCAAACTGCTCCATCTCACCCATGATACCGGAACGCTTAGGTAGTAAGTCCCTGAGATACCGGATGATATATTCATAATTGATGCTGTCGTCAATCACGCCCATCGCTCCTTTAATTCTGGGTTTCTATGGTTTTTTGGTTATGGGCATCAAAGGTTTCAGAGAACAGATTTCTGCTGCCGTCTGCCTCTGCCACAAAATACAAGTAGTTGGTCACCGCCGGATACAGTGCCGCCTCCACCGATTTAAACCCCGGAGAGGCGATGGGACCAAGAGGCAATCCCGCATACTTATAGGTATTATAAGGCGAATCAATAGCGGTGTCCTGATTACTTAGAATTTCTTTCCGCTCTTTTAAGATATATTGAACGGTAGCGCAGGATTCCAGTTTCATTCCAATTCTCAGCCGGTTATAAAAGACCGACGCCACATTGGGGCGTTCTTCGTCATTGGCGGCTTCCCGTTCCACCACAGATGCCATGGTAATCACTTCGTCTAAGGTTTTTCCGGTACCGGAATTTTCATAGACCGGCAAAACTTTCTGGGCAAAGGCGTCCAGCATCCGGGAGATGATGTCGTGTTCGGTTTCCTCCGGAGAGAACAGATAGGTGTCCGGGTAAAGATAACCTTCCAGCCGGTTCTCCCGGGCAGGAATCTCTGCCACAAAGGGGTAGTCAAAGACTCCGGATTCTATCTCTTGATAGAAAACGGCTTGATCTCCCAACCCCTCTGCTACCAGCAAATCCACAATCTGAGAAAGTTCATAACCCTCCGGAATCACCACTTTCCGGGCGTCGATATCCCCGGCATCAGGAGCCTGTGCCAGTTTATACAACATTTCCTTGTAACTCATGCCGGCACTCACAATATGCCGACCTTTCTGACAGCCCGGCGCCTTCACCATCCGGGCATAAACCTTAAAGACCCGAGGGAAGAAAATGATATCCTGATCATGGAGAATATCTGCCACAATGGATGACCCGGCTCCGGCAGGAATTTCCACTACATACTCTTTGTCCGGCTTTCCCCAATCCCAGACGTCCCGACAAACCTGAAAGCCGATGATAACATTGGTCACCAGAAGCAGCGCCAGAACGGTCAGCGCCATTCGTTTAATTTCTCCTCTTTTTGTTCGGGGTTTTCTTTCCATCTCCATACCCTCTTCTCCTTTAACTTAAAATCCAAACACCTGCCACACAGAAAAGACAAAGTAACACCGGCAGACTGAGAAAACTTTGTCCTAACAATTCCTTGTTTTCCATTAACGCCGTCTCTTTTTCCGGCTTTGTCATCCGGACTAACCCTAAAAACGCAATCCCGGCACCGAAAATTCCTATCGCAAAAAGCCAGATGGTTGCCGCCGGATAGTATAATAATCGGGAACTGAACCAGGAAAGCAACAGCGCCGTCACATTATTTGCCAGATGAAACGCCATGCAAGCATACAAAGACTCGGCCCGACGAAGCACCAGAATCAGCGCCCAGCCCAAAAACAAATAACCGAAAAACCCGGTAATACTCCCGTGCATCAGGGCAAAGAGCAAGGTGGTAAAAATCATAGCCGCCCGGGTATTAAATTCTTTCATCACTCCGTAGACAATGCCACGGAACAAAAACTCCTCAAACAACGCCGGAATCATACCCACCACCAGGATGGACGCGAAAAGTTCCGGCACCGTGACCGGCACCACCGCCTCGCCCTGGGAAAGGAGCAAGTTCACCGGCAGATTCAAAAGAATCATCACAAACTGACAGCCGATACCGCCTAAAATCACAAATCCCCAAAGGTATCGCTTACACGGACACAAGCCAAACCGTTCTCTTGCAGTCTTGGCTGTGAGAATCCGGTTTTCTCTGGCGTACAGACTAAGGGGTATTAAATACGCGAAAAGTTCAATCAATAAAATCTGCAACCAACTGGGAGGGGGTACCGAAAAGAAACTGGAAACCACTGCCACCAGAGCTGTCACCGCCGTCTGTACCGCGGCAATCCAGAAAAGCATCCAGCGGATGCTTCGTAGCCGCTGTTTCCCCTCTCGGTAGGAGCGCCGACCCCGTTCTCTTATTTCTGCGGAATCCATAGTTTCCCTTCTTTCTCAATATTCTATCCCGTAACGGAATGCACGAATGCATTCTCTACACCAGCCCTTTTTCCGTCATCACCATGTCTGTCGGCTTGTCATATTCTCCTCTGGGGAGCCGGTCGGTAAGACAATCCTGAAAACAAATGCCGATACTGGTGCCGGCAAAACCCTCTAAATACCGGTCATAATAACCGCCGCCATAACCTAAGCGGAACCTCTCTTTATCAAAGGCAAGTCCGGGAACAATAACAATATCAACTTCCTTTTTAGGAACCCTCTTCGCCGTACTGTCCGGCTCTAAAATCCCGTAGGTACTGGGTTTTAAACTTGTGATATCTCCTATCTCCACTGCTTCCATGGTATGGGTTTGGGGATCACAAACAGGAATGGCAACCCGTTTTCCCATGGAGAGAAGTTCTTTGATCAAACCATGGGTTTCTACCTCTGACCCAAAGGACAGATATGCAAACACCGTCTTGGCATCCATCACCTTAGGAAGACCAAGTATCTGCTTTCCAATCTCTCTGCTTTTTCCCTCCCGGTCCGGAATCTCTGCCCGGCGGCCTTTCCATCCCCGGCGCAGCGCCGTCTTATCTTCTCTACACATAGTCCGGCATTTGAATCTGGGCAAGGAGTTTTTCTCCGGCGCCCTCGCCTTTCCAATAATCGGCAAGTGCCGCGCCAAAGTGCAATGCCGTTCCTGCTCCCCGGGCGGTGATGACATTCCCGTCGGTTACCACCGGTTCTTTGCTGAAAGCGGCGCCCTTTAAATGTTCCTCAAACCCCGGGAAACAAGTGGCGCGTTTCCCCGCAAGAAGTCCCAGTTCCCCTAAAACCATGGGGGCTGCACAAATCGCCGCCAAAAGTCCGCCCCCTTGGCTACAATTCAAAATCAAATCTCTGACAAATGCCGATTCCATCAGATTGGTGGTTCCCGGCATTCCTCCAGGCAGAATGACACCCTGACAGGTTTCTGTCTTAACATCTTCCGGCAGAATATCCGCCTTAACCACAATCCCGTGGGCGCCGGCAACCTCTTTCCCGGTAATGCCCACCGTTTCTACCTGCACACCGGCACGCCGGAGCAGGTCTAAGGGGGCAATCATCTCGGTTTCTTCAAACCCCTCTGCCAACAAGAGATATAACATAGGAAAACCTCCTAACCTTTCTTTTTCACGGTCCAAATAAACTTAGGCAGTGCCATAAACCGACCAATTCTGCTTGGTTGTTTTAAGAGCCGGTAGAACCATTCCAAATTACATTTGATAAAGATTTTCGGCGCACGTTTTACATTGCCGGCAAACACATCTAAAGAACCGCCGGCGCCCATACAAAGGTTCACCGCCAAGTTTTCTTTATGCTTGGCAATCCATTTTTCCTGCTTGGGCGCACCCAGACAGACCAGAAGCAGTTTTGCCCCGGACTGATTGATTTTCTCTACAATCGCAGGTTCGTCTTCTTCCTGAAAGTAGCCGTCCTGGGTTCCGGCAATCACAAGACCCGGGTATTTCTCCTTAAGTTTGTTTCCGGCATCCTCTGCAACTCCCGGCTTTGCACCAAAGAGAAAGACACCGTCACCGCATTTTCCCATATGGGCTAAAACGCCGCAGGCTAAATCAAACCCGGCGACCCGTTCCGGCACGGGGGTTTTCAGGATTTTCGCACCGTAAACCACCCCAATCCCATCCGGCGTACACAGATCCGCAGCGTTTAACACGTCACAGAATTCCGGGTCTTCATAAGCCGCCATGACAATTTCCGGGTTGGGCGTATAAATCACAGACACGCCGGGAGTTTCTAAAAAACCCTTTGCCTTTTCTAAGGCATCTGCCGCTGTAATTTTATCAATTTCTACGCCAAGAATCTTCACCGTTTCTCGCATGGTGCCACCTCCTTTATCTTCTTTGCTCTTCGTCTTTTTTCTATCTTATTATTTTACCATATGGATCCTTTTTTTGCAACAAGATTCTAAGCCCGAAAAAAAACAAAAAAACTCTTGCTTTTTTTTATAAGGTGTGCTATAATATCTTTCGTTCGTGAAATTGAATATTTGCCGCTGTGGTGAAATTGGCAGACGCAACGGACTCAAAATCCGTCGGGGGCGACCCCGTGCCGGTTCGACTCCGGCCAGCGGCACCAAAAAGAAACGATAGTTTTCTCTCGAAAATTATCGTTTCTTTTTGTTCTTTTATCTGTTCTCTATTCTTTTTCTCCTTGCACATCTTACCTTTCCTTGTTATAATAAAAAGAGATTTTTAGGAGGTATGTTTATGTTACAAACAACCCTTTGTTATATGGAAAAAGACAACCAATATTTGATGCTGCATCGAGTTTCTAAGAAAGATGACATCAACAAAGATAAATGGATTGGGGTCGGCGGTAAGTTTGAACCGGGGGAGGCACCGGAAGAGTGCCTTGTGCGGGAAGTGTTCGAAGAAACCGGATTGACTCTCCTTTCCTATCAGTTCCGAGGCATCCTCACCTTTTGTTGTGACAACCAACCGCCAGAATATATCTTTCTCTACACCGCGGACCAATTCTCAGGGGAATTATCCCCTTGCGACGAGGGGGAACTGGTTTGGGTTGAGAAAGACAAGGTCTTTGATTTGAACCTCTGGGAGGGGGACAAAGTCATGTTCCGGCTCCTCAATGAGAGAGCAAAGCCCTTTTCCCTGAAACTTTCCTATCAGGGGGATGCTTTGATAGCGGTCAAAGAATTTTAATCCCAAAGGACAGACACCGCCAGGCATTTTTTGCATAGAATACACCGAAACGATCAAAAAGGGAGTGTGATACCTATGCAAGGCAGGCTGCGGGAATACTTTGTCTGTGCCAATACCGCCCGGGGATTTGTTAACTATTTCCCCGAAACCTTACAAGGTCTTGACCGGGTCTATATTCTAAAAGGCGGTCCCGGCTGTGGAAAATCCACCTTAATGCGAACCATCAGCAGTTATTTTCTCGCCCGGGGAGAAGATGTTGACCATATTCTTTGCAGTTCTGACCCGGGCTCCTTGGATGGCGTCATTTTAAAAAACCGGAAGATTGCCGTGGTTGATGGCACGGCCCCCCACGTCATAGAGCCAACGGCGCCGGGGGCATTGGAGGAATATGTGAATCTGGGCACCGCCTGGGACCGACGGGAACTGACGCCCCATAAAGAAGAAATTTTAACCCTGCATCATGAAATCCAAAGCCGTTACCGGGATATTTACCAAAAACTCGCCGATGCCAAAGAGATTCATGACCGCTGGGAGGCGATTTATCAGGAAAACGCCGATTTTTCTCTTTTGGATACGGCTGCCCAAACCCTGATTACCACCGCCATGCAGGAAATTACACCGGCAGAAAAGCAGGGTACTGCCTGCCACCGTTTCTTTGGTGCCATGACGCCCACCGGAGCCATCAACTATATCGAGGCGCTGACCGATTTTTGCGAAACCCGATATTTCATCAAGGGCCGACCCGGCACGGGGAAGTCTACCTTACTGAAAAAACTGGCAGCGGCAGCCATAGAAAAGGGCCAGGTGGCGGAAGTCTATCATTGCAGTTTTGACCCGGATAGCCTGGATATGGTGATTCTGCCGAAACTAAAACTTGCCGCCTTTGATGCCACACCGCCCCATGAGATTTTCCCCTCTAGGGAATCCGACATTCTGCTGGATTTATATGAAACCGGCATCCGCCCCGGCACCGACGAAGAGAACTATGAAATTTTCTCTCTCCTTTCCCGGACTTACCGGGACAAAATCGCCGAAGCCCGTACCCTGTTGGGAGAAACCCGGGAACTCCATGACAGCCTGGAAGAAATTTATGGCAAAGCCATGGATTTTGCCAAAATTGACCGGGTTACCGATGTCTTGATTCGGAAAATTTCTTCCATCCCTTATGGGACGTTTCTATTATAATTCTTTCTACCTAAAAAGACACCCTCGAGAGGGTGTCTTTTTTATCTCGTTACAATGGTTGCCATTTCTCCCCGGGGGATGACCCAGCCTAAATAGGCAAGTTCCTGGACATCGATGGCGGCACTGCCGGACAGGTCATAGACCGAAACGGTGTACAGACCCATGTCGTCAGCAGATTTTTTAATCATAACATTGACCGCTTTTCCGCCAGAGAGTTCCGCCTCTTTGGGGAAATCTTTTGTCAAAAGACCGGTCATGGTCTTTTTGGGGCTATTGATAATTTCTAAGGTATTGGTGTCCGGATGGTAGTTCACGTCAAAGCCATATTCCCGCAAGTCTTCAACCCGAATCAAATAGGTATCTTCCTGGATAAATCCCGGAAGGGGCAGGTCGTTCACATAAAAGGTCTTTGCTTCCACTATGGTTTTTGGGGTTTCCGCCACCGGGGCAGGTGCAGCACCCAATCGTTCAAAGGCATAATCCAACATGGCAATGCTGTCTGTATACCTGCCGTTGGAATAGGGCGCACCCATAATCACCGAAATCAACCGGTTTCCGTCCCGGTCAACCACGCTGGTAAAGCAGTTCCCTGCCGCCGAGGTGGTTCCGGTTTTTAAGCCGATGGCTCCCTCATAGGCATAGGCTCTGCCGGGCAGCATTTTATTGGTGGCATAATAAGTTTGACCACGGAAGTTCAAAGAGGTCATTTGAGAATAATGCAAACAATCAGGATAGTCGGTCACCAGCCGGTTGGCAATGGTGGCCATGGCTCTGGGGGTTACCGAATTTTTAGAAGAAACACCGGTGCAATCTGCAAACCAGGCGTCAACACCCCACTGTGCCACAATTTGGTTCATCCGGTTGACAAAACCGGCCTCGCTGCCATAGAGATAGTCCCCTATTGCCATCACAGCCGCATTGCCGGAAACCACAAACAAAGCGCCCAAAAGTTCATCTACCGTATAACTTACCCCAGCAGAAAGGATCACATTGGAATATCCCGGGTTTCTGGAATAGGCCGCCAAGGCGGAACTTACCGGAACCAAGGTTTCCTTGGTAATTCTCCCCTGTGCCATTGCCTCATAAATTACATAGGCAGACATGACCTTGGTCATACTCGCTGGCGCCATGGGGGTGTCTCCACGCTGGCTATACACTTCCTGACCAGTATTGGCATTTAACACAAAGCCGCCCTTTGAGGCAATACTCAAGGCAAAACCGGATATACTACCAAAAAGAATTCCACAAACCAACAGGGCGGGAATCACTTTCTTCATCCATGAAAATCTCATAAAAACTCCTTATCTTTCGGCACAGAGAACTTTCTGTAACCGTTTTGTAACATTTTCGTAACAATTCAGTATTCTACTACCTTTTGGAAGATTTGTCAAGGTTTTTTCCGGTTTTTTGGTAAACCTGCCCTACCGCCCCTGAAAAATCTTTGTTTCTCGGTTTCTCTCTTGAAAAAAGAAAAAACCTGTGATATACTTATCAAATAACAGAATTTTTCATTCTTCATTATTTATGCGAGGTGATGGTATGGATACCGGTCATGACCGAGAAACCAAACCCGGCGGGCGTAACCTTCCTGCGGCAATACTGTCTTACACATAAACTTTATGTTTAGGACAGTGTTGCCGACAAGGGATATCGCCATGGGGTTTGCTTCCTTGAAAACAAAAGAAAAAGGAGGTAACACAATGGAAGGCAACATTTTAGAAATCAACTGGGAAGAACTTTTGGAAGATTTATTGGATGCCCTGCATCAAAAGCAGTTTGGCAAGGTTCGGGAGGCTCTGTCTGCCCTGAACCCTGCCGATATTGCCGGGCTTTTATCGGAAACCAAAGAAACCGATCTTCCCCTTTTATTCCGGCTTCTGCCCAAGGAATTGGCAGCAGAGGTCTTTGTAGAGATGGATAACGACCAGCAGGAGTTTTTAATTTCCGCGTTCAGCGACCGGGAATTAAAAGAGGTCTTAGACGAACTTTATGTGGATGACGCCGTTGACCTGATTGAGGAGATGCCCGCCGGGGTGGTCAAGCGAATCTTGCGCCACACCAATCCGGAGATGCGCAAAGACATCAATCAACTCTTGCAGTATCCCAAATCCAGTGCCGGCAGTATGATGACCACTGAGTATGTGGATTTGAAAAAACATATGACGGTGGCAGAGGCTTTTACCCGCATCCGGAAAATCGGGGTGGACAAAGAAACCATCTATACCTGTTATGTTACCGACAGCAACCGCCGTTTGATTGGTCTTGTAACGGTGCGGGAACTTTTATTGACCGACGAAAACCAGAAGATTGAAGATATCATGGAAACCAACATCGTTTCTGCCGGCACCTTGGATGACCAGGAAGATGTTGCACACATGTTTGACCGGTACGACTTTCTCGCCATCCCGGTAGTAGACCGGGAAGAACGGCTGGTGGGTATTATCACCGTCGATGACGCGATTGACGTCTTGCAGGAAGAAACCACCGAGGATATGACCAAGATGGCAGCGGTGATGCCGATTGAAGACAGTTACTTAAAAACCTCTGTCTGGCGTCATGCCAAAAACCGGTTTTTCTGGTTGCTCTTTTTGATGCTCTCTGCCACCATTACCGGTAGTATTATCCAGTCCTACGAGAATGCCCTCATCCCTGTTCTTGTGGCTTTTATTCCCATGCTGATGGGAACGGGCGGCAACTGCGGCTCCCAGAGTTCTACCATGGTCATCCGCGGTCTTGCTTTGGAAGAAATCAGGTTCAAGGATTTTTTTCGGGTTTTATTAAAGGAGTTGGGCATCGGTCTTTTGGTGGGTGTGATTCTGGCTCTGGTCAACGGGCTTCGTATCTATCTGATGTATGGAAACAGCGTCGATGTTCTCGCCCAAATTCAGTTAGGGAAACTGGTATTAATCTCCGGGCTTTCCCTTTTGGCGACCGTGGTTCTGGCAAAGTGCATCGGCTGTATCTTGCCTATGCTGGCAAAGAAATGCCGTTTAGACCCGGCTTTGATGGCGGCACCCTTGCTTACCACCATCTTAGATACCTGCTCAGTGCTGATTTTCTTTGCCATTGCAACAGCACTGCTTGCAATATAACCGAAGATTTGGGATATACTACATGAAAAAAGGCGGTGTCCTTGATGTTTCAAACAGAAAAAGTAACCAAAGATTGTGTTGCTTGGATTCAGGATTTTTTTGAGAAAAACGGTCCGGACTGCAATGCGGTGGTGGGCATCTCCGGCGGGAAAGACAGTTCCGTTGCGGCGGCCCTTTGCGTAGCAGCCCTTGGCAAAGAACGAGTCATTGGGGTTTTGATGCCCCAGGGAACCCAGCACGATATTGATATGGCTTATCTCCTAGTCAACCATTTAGGCATCAAACATTATGAAATCAATGTGAAAGACGCCATTGATGGGGTCTTGAAAAATATGCCAAAGAATCTTGCCGTTTCTGACCAATCCCGGCAGAATCTGCCCCCCAGAATCCGGATGGCAACCCTCTACGCCGTGGCGCAGAGCCAAAACGGCAGAGTTTGCAACACCTGCAACCTATCAGAGGATTGGGTAGGATATTCCACCCGGTACGGGGATTCGGTAGGAGATTTTTCGCCTCTTTCTCACTTGACGGTAACGGAGGTAAAGGAAATCGGGCATTGTCTGGGACTGCCCGAAGTTCTGGTAGAAAAAGTCCCCATTGACGGCCTTTGCGGGAAGACCGACGAAGAAAACTTAGGCTTTACCTATGCAGAACTGGATCGGTATATCCGGGAGGGCATCATGGATGACCCAGAGAAAAAGGCCATCATAGATGACAAGCACCAAAAAAATCTCTTTAAACTGGCGCTGATGCCAAGTTTTAAACCGGAATTATAAAATAAGGTTGTGTCTTAGGACACAACCTTTTAATATTCTTTTAACTTTTTCAATTCCCGAAACATGACACGCTCGCCTTGCTCCGCCAAAATCCGGAGCATTTTTTCTGTCATCTGCGCCGTTTCCGGGTGCATTTCCTCTTTGGCACGGCTTTTTTGGAAATAGGCAAGGGGATGCTCCGGGGTGTATGCCTGGCCCTGGTAAATCTTGCTGGCGGCAACCCTGTCACAAATGAGTTCTTTGAAAAATCTGACCGGCATCTTCACCGGCATGGTCTTTCCTGCCACCGGACTATAATCTGCCCAGTATTCAAAGTGGTGTCGATTTCTCCCCTTGTGGTGCATCCATGCCGGGGAATGTCCGTAGAGTTCCCGCTCCCGTTCGTTGGGGCTCTTTTTTCCGTCGCTGTAATGCCGGATTCCCACCAGAAACTCTGTGGGGCTATACTTACTCAAATCATGACCCAATCCTTGCCAGAAGATTCCGGCTTTTTTGCAATGCCGGATTACCTCATGCCGATGCCGGGTAATGGTTCTAAGATGTCCCCAGGCGCTACTCCATTTCATCTCGTTTCACCCTTTATTGGTTTTCTACCTGTCGTACTGAAAAAATTTTCCCCTCGCATTGAGAGAACTTAGCATTCATTTCTAAGGTTCCGCCCACGCTCATCTGTCGGTTGGTGGCGGTGTAATAGCCAGCGTCACTGACGCTGCCGGTAAAGGCAATGGTCACATAGGCGTTATATCTTCCCTCTGTGGGAACTTCCCGATATTCCCCGTTTTCCATTAAAAGCATGGTCGTTCCCGGTTCCTCTGCAACGCCGGTGATATCGCCGATATACTCCTTGCTTTCCTGGTCAAAAACTGCGCCGCCTTTTTGCAGGGCATTCACCGTTTGCATCCGGACATTTTCTACCTTAACCACACATTCTATCGCCTGTCCGGTGCTGACAGAAACCGCTTGATTCCCGGAAAACCGCATCGCAACGCCGGCAATTAAAACCAGAACCACCAAGATAGCGGCAAGGTCAATGATACTGATTTTTCCAAATAACTTTCCGTCTTTGCGTCCCATATCTCTTTCCTCCTATCTGGTTTCCACAGCCAGAAAATAGCCGTGGCCTGCCCAGTTCTTGCTCTTGACAATGGCCTCTGCGCCAACCCGTGCCGCAACGCCATTGACCTCTACCGTTTCATGGGTTTCTGTCCCCTCACCCTCTAAGGTGATAAGCAGGTCATACCGTCCGGGGAGTTCCACCTCTCCAGCCCAACCGTTTACCACATCATAGCCTACGGTTTTGGCAGGGGTGGGTTCTATTTTGGTTACGGTGGTGCTCATCTTCTCTTTAACCCCAACCATCACCACGTCCCCTATCTTAGGAATCTTGGTAAAGGTTTCGTCAACGCTCTTTAATTCTACCACCATTTCTACCGTCTTGGCTTCTTCTGCGTTGCCGCTTTGGTTTCTGCCCGCCAGAAAGAGAGCCCCTGCTGCCAGAACTGCCAGAATCACCAGAACAATCAATCCATCAATCCAGTTAAACTTCCTTTTCATTGCCCATCCTGCCTTTCTTTTGTATGGTTTCGCCATAGAGTTTTTCTATGGCTTTGGTATTTGCTAATGCCGTAAATCTTTCCCGGTAGAATTCCTCTGCCCGTTTTGCCATCTTCCGGTAAACCTCTTCGTTTGTAAAGAGGGTTTCCAACCGGTCTGCCAGAACTTCTACGTTATGGGTGGGGGTCAAAAAGCCGTTCTCTCCGTCCTTGACCACTCCGGGATTACCCCCAAAGTCACTTGCCACAATGGGTTTCCCAATACTCATGCCCTCTAAGAGAGCAAGGCTGGTGGCTTCGGTGCCAAAAGAGCAGTTCACCTGGACATCCATCAGGTGCATCAAGGGGGTAACATCTGCCACAAACCCCAGTAAAAACACCGTTTCTTCCAGCCCATATTCCTGAATCTGCTGCCGCAAGGCGGCTTCCGTTTCCCCGGTGCCGGCTATCAGGAATTTGGCATTGACGCCTTTTTCCCGCAGCCGTTTTGCCGCCTCAACCAGATACTTCTGACCCTTAACCTCGGTGAGCCGGGCAGCCATGACCGCCACTTTATCCTCCGGCAAAACGCCGTATCGCTCCCGAAGTTCCTGACTGCCTCCTTCGGGCAGGGGCTAAGGGGTTCTACCCCGTTTAAAATCACCTGAATCTTCTTTGCCGAAACCCCGATGTCGGTCAGGTTCTTCTTGGCAGCGGCTGCCACCGTACTAATCCAGACGGCTGTGATGTTATT
>JAZSKV010000014.1:0-3329 GCA_045534975.1 Ructibacterium sp.
CTGATACTCTTTATCCAGTTCCACAAAGTAAGCGCTCCATCCCCAGATACGAACCACAAGACTTCTGTGGTTTTCCGGATGTGCTTGTGCATCCTTCATCCGTTCCGGATTAACCGCATTAAGCTGAAGCTGATGACCACCCATATCCATATAGGATTTCACAAGCATTGCAACTTTGTGTATACTATCATCTTCCGCAAACATTCCATTATGGAATTCCAAGGTCAACGGACCTCCATTGATAGCCTTTGCAAAGTTCGGTTTCGCAAAGGATTGAATCACCGAGAAAGGTCCATTAATTTTTGCAAACAAACTGGGTGAGAAGTTGGTACCAAAGGGCTCCTTGTTTCTTCTTCCATCCGGAGAGGCACCTATCTCGTCCGCATGCCAGAGGTAGAACATAGCCGAGCCGGTTCCGGCACGATAGGCACCACCACGACAATTTTTCCGTCCCTCAAGACTATCCGAGAAACAATTCAAGAGATATACTGCTTTTTCATCTGCTACATCATCATTGGTTCCAAATTTGGGTGTTTCAAAACGAAGTCGATGAAGCAGTTCGCTATGATTTTCAAAATCACTATCCACGGCAGCAAGCATCTCTTCTTTGGTTATCAAATTCTCAATATAAACATACTTTTCAATAGCAGTCAGCGAATCCGCTGCTGTGGCAATTCCAGTTCCATGAATTCCAAAGTTATTGTATTTTCCTTGGTTGTTGATATCGCAATCCATCATGATATTCATAAAGGGAGATGGAACAAACCACAAATCATTCATTCCCAAGCAGATTTTTTCACATTCACTAGCAATTTCATCCTTGACCTTTTTCATGAACTCATCAAAAGTTGAGCATTTCAAGAAATCTCGGTGCAACACGGTATCAATGACTTTAGGAAAAGAAAGTGCTCCAATGTTTGCAACATCCGCCCCCACTTTTGGAATAATAAACTCCCAACAAGCAGCCACAACATAATCTCTGGCATCTTTTTCCTCATAACCCAGTTTCAACAACCCTTCAATAACCACATCATCATTGGAATATTGAGGGAACCCAAGACCTGCCTTTGTTAATTCGCTTCCCAACTCATAGACTTTTATTGGAGTATTTTTATTGACTCGCAAATTGATTTTAGGATCAATCAACAAAAGATTTTTGGATGCCGTTAAGCAAAGTTCTGACAAAAGATTAAACCCATCGTTCCCATCTTTATCCATTCCGCCCAAAACCATACTCTGTCCGTTATCCCCCTGTTGCACACCTGGATACAAATCAGAGTCCTTGTTAAACGATAAGAAGAAATCCTCCACTAATTCCAGAGCAGAATCTTTATCTAAAACACCTTTTTCCATATCTGCTTGAAGATAAGGATACATGTACTGGTCGAAACGTCCTACGGTAATGTGATAATTTCCTTCAAGCCAAAGTGCAAAATGGATGATACGAAACATCTGCAATGCTTCTCTAAACGAGGTCGCTCCATATCTTGGAACTCGCTTTAAAACATCTGCAATATCTCTTCTCCCTTGTCTTTCTGCCTCTCCCAAGTACCGGTCTGCAAGACGGATAATAGCATCAATGACCCGTTTTCCATATTCATCTGCCTCTTCTCTAAAATATAGAAGTCCATTCTGGATAACCTTTTCATAATTGGGAGAAAGATTTGACAAATAACCTAACTCGTGAATATAATGTTTTTTCTTGATTGCGTCCCATTCTTCTTCTGTAAAGCAATCGGGAATATTTTTGATGGTTCGCAAAAAACAAATCTTTTCTTCCGAGAGAATCACGGGTGTTTCTAATTCTGTCAGTTTTTCAAACCGTCTAGTCATCCGTTCCACAGGAGTAACAAGGTCACAACTAAATTCTTCTGCGAAATTAATCTCACAATCTCGCCGATATTGGTGATGTTGTTTGTTTGTAATTAATTCTAATAACGCTTGATTCATCGTGCACCTCCATATAAGCCATCAAAATTTTCTTAATTAATTTTATATACCTTAGGATCTTTTTCTCTAAATACCTCAATTAAATTAGATTCTGCCTTTTCATCAAACACCAAATTCTCCGGCTCACCGTTTTCTTTCCCGCCATATTGACCCAAAGATTTGCCAAGATGTTGAATATAAGTATTTCTACTCATCGTTGGACAATACTCATCTTTTTCTGCCACAAGATGTAACATCCTGTAAGCGCTACGGTCAAAGATATTATCATGGATGGTGAATTCCCTAGCCGTATTGCTGTAACTCCATCCCTTGATATGAGCCGGCGTATCTATGTTATGCCGTTGTTGTCCCCAGCCATAACCTGAAAAACGAATGATATTCCCGCACATTTCCACATCTTCCATATAACTTTCTTTTTCACCGTTAACTTGGTCGAGAAAATATTCGATTCCATAGACACAGTTTTCAATCAGGTTATCTTCATATCGAACGTTTTGCATCACAACTTTTTTCCCTGTGGTCACCTGATGTGAAGCACCTGCATCATACACTTGATATATATAACAATGGGAAACCTGATAATCATCGCAGTTTCCGTAAACTTCAACTCCGTTTCCAAAACGAGTGACGCTCCCTCGTTTCCCTTCCGGGTAATTGGGATCGCCTCCGTCGTAACTTTGAATGTTGCCACCAATCCAACCGATTTCACAGTTGGTTACATGCAACCCTTTTACCATCCCGCTGGATACTCCAAAGGTGAAATACTTAAAACAAAGATTGTCTACAGTAATATTGTTCACCTGTTTTACCAAAACCCCTATGTTTCTTGCAATCGCTTCAATAGAAGAAAAAACTAAACCGGGATTTCCGTCATCACATCTTAAAAATAATCTTCCCTTGCAATGCGGTCCCACTTCGGGAATCGGAAAAGTTTCTCCCTTGGAACTGCCATTTTGTAAGGTTTTATCATATTCCCAGAAAATATCCAGATTCTCTGTCATTTCTTTTTCCATCACAAAGAGAGAATTTACATCATCCCGGCAAACGAACTGTAAATCCCGATAAGAGGGAATCAGTTTTCTTGCAACAAATTCCCCATCATTAAAAACCAAAGAGCCCGGATCGGAAATTGGCTTTTTATATGCCCATATATGATATTCTGCATCATATTCCTCCCAGGAATCTTTTGATGCCAGATTTTCAATTTCTCCGTAAAATTTAGGTTTTTCGCCAATTCCATAAGCACCGTATGCCACTCCGGAAGATGCAATAATTCCCTGTCCCCGGAACAAATCTCCTCTTTTAAAAAGAACACCATCACCGGGACATAACCAACTTTTATTTACTCTATCCACAGTTTTCCAAGGAGTATCTGGCGA
>JAZSKV010000092.1:0-3529 GCA_045534975.1 Ructibacterium sp.
GATGCAATGGATGGGGAAATGATTTCTATTGAGGCAGCAGCAACTTTCTTAGGTGCTTCCGTAGAGCAAGGGGAAAACGGTAGTATCATTCTTAAAAGAGGAACCTCTGCACAGGAATTTTCCGGTGAGAAGATAACTGAAAAGTTTGGGAAGCCGATGATATCTTATACGGAAATTGCAGAAAGATATGGATTAGATGTTGCGGAGATTGATGGTGTCTATGTCCTGTCCGAGAGCAGAGAATGGACGAATGCTCAATTGGCAGTTTTCTGCCGGCGTATGGCTTCGGCAATCCCTATCAAGCAGGAAACGATTGCCTATACCTTGGAACAGGCTCTTGCAGGCGCGGAACAGGCATATCAGGCAGACTTTACCAATGCAATCTATACCAAGATAGCAGAAACGAACTACTATTATGACACGGATGGAAAGTATTTTAAGGCGAGTGATAATAATAATAGAACTATTTCCCGTGATCTTGATGGTGGACGTTTGGCAAAACTTTGTGACACTGAGGGTGGATTCGTTTATCCTACCGGTTTGGTAAAGGGTGTAAATATGAGTGCGGAT
Source organism: Ructibacterium sp. (assembly GCA_045534975.1). Classification (GTDB taxonomy): domain Bacteria; phylum Bacillota; class Clostridia; order Monoglobales; family Monoglobaceae; genus Ructibacterium. The sequence goes on from JAZSKV010000092.1 coordinate 571, forward strand.
CCGGCTGCCCATTGCCGTGCGGAAATGCAGTTACCAGACGGTTCTCTTACCAGTAAGCTGAACGAAGGAAATGTAAAATTACTGGTTGTAGATATGACGGAAGAAGGCTTGGCTATCCGGGCAGGTAACGATGCGGTTTCTAACAATGATAACTGGGTTCCTGCCGGTGGCAGCGGTGAAGGTGCCGGTTGGTCTTGGGACAATACCACGGCTGATGAATTTGTGCAAAGAAATTATCACTTACTGAATGAGGATGGAAAGTTAGATGTCAACACCGGTTATGCCGGCGCAATCCTCTTTAAGTTAAAGTTAACAACAGATGGTTCTGTGGCAGAGGTTAACTTAACTGACGGTGCAAACGGGCAGATATCTACTGGCTTTAAAGTAAGCAATAACGGCATTCAGATGATTAATGCCAGCAACTTTGCCTATGGGGATGCGGTAGTTTCTTCGGCATATGACCCAGAAGGTGATGTCAGCACAGCGGCGTATCCGTTAACTACCGGAGAATGGTATGAAATCTTATTAAAGAATAACTATAACCGTTATACCATTTTTGCGAGAGGGGAAAACGAAACCAACTTTACCAAGGTTGTAACCGGTACTCCGGTTGGTGCGGCGACCCCCAATACCGATAAGATTTTAAGTTTGAAAGCTCGTTATAACACCGCCGGGTTGAAGGATACCAAAAAGGTTACCACCGCTTCCGGTACCAAAGAGTATCTGGCATCCTATGTTGCAAAACAAGGATGGCAAGCAGGAAAGGGTGACATTACCGAAATTAAAGCCGGTAATGGTTCCAGAACTTTGTCCGAGGTTGTTTTTGAAAGCATTACTACCTATGAAGATTCTGATGATACTGGTTTGAACTTGCAGGATGTGTTGGGTGCCAATGCTATGGCAGTTACCAAGATGGATTTTGACAGTGCAGAAGCGAAAAAGCAACTGGACGAAGACAAACCTCTTTCTTACTGGGGTGCAAGTACCGGCGGATCAAGAAACACAGATGGAAATATGGTACTGGATGCACAGCAACAGTTGGATTTTGGTATTTTGAATACAAGCGGGTTGAACAAAAACCAAGCTTTCGAGATTAGTTATCTGCTTCCCGAAAATGAAACCGGTGCAGAACTGGATCTCCGCGGAAAACTTGACGGTTCTATCGGCGGTCGTCTCTATCTTGACCTTGATGCTGATGGAAACAGACAGATGTGTTTCTTTGGAGGAGGAAGCAACGCTCTTATTCTCTACAATAACAAAGACTTAAAAGAGGAGCGTACGATCTTGGTTGTACCGGATGGAAATGGTTCTATCGATTATTATGTAAAGAATCCTGTTTCCGACAAGTATCTCTATTTGGGTAAAAATACACCTAAAACTGGTACTTCTACGGAAGGATTCCGACTGAAAAACAGTACTGCGGAGGCCAATAGCAGCAAAGAGGACTATATTATTACCGGTTTTGCAGTTTATCATAAGGATGGTCTTGCGGATTCTGCAATTCTGCCTGGTGATACCTCTGCAATGCGGCAGTATGTGAATGAAGATTTTGTGGCTATTGATGAGGCTAACTATGGAACCAGTGCTTTTGCAGGAGAAGGTAACGAAGGTGCTGTTGCTTGTTCCGATGGAAGATTGGCAATTGCAAGACCTACCTATAGTAGTGAAGTAGAAAGTCAGTATACGTTCTTTGATTTCGATCAAGCAGGTATTCCTAAGGGCGGATATGCCAATATCCGGTTCCAGGCAACAACAGGAAGAGATTTCCGTGTCATCAGCGGTGATGGGGAAACTGAGTATACTTTAACAATCGGTGCTGACACACAAACGTTAAGGGTTACCCCGGAGACTACCTATGATTTGAAAGTTGTCCGGGATACCGAAGGCGATTATACTGCTTATTTAAAGAGAGCAGAGGAAAATGCCTGGACAAAGATTGTGGATAATGTTACTCCTGATGCAAGTGATAGCGGAAAACACAGATTGCGTTTAGGTGGTTATCATTTCGGTTCTCCTTATGCGTCCATGAATGCCAATGCCATCGACTATATCGATTCTGTGGCTATTTATGGTCCTACCGGAAATCAGGTTATGTTGATTTTGGATGATAACGATAACACACAGACAACTTTTGTTCCGGCAGCAAATAGTAAGTTAAACTACGGTCTTAAAGTAATTATTGCACCGGGCGAAAAAAGACAGTTGATTTTTGCTGGCTATGATGCAGATAAAAATTTAATTGCCGCAGAACCCGTCACGATTGATGCAAGTGAAAGCGAAACAGTAAAGACAAGCACACTTTCGGATCCTCGTATTGAGACGGTTAAGGTCTTCCTGTGGAATAGTTTTGATGCAATGACACCTTTGGCTCCGGCAGTTTCTTACGGCGCTCCTAAGTAGATGGTAACTGGCGGTAGAACCGACAGTTACGACTTGAGTCCGGGCAGGTGATATCTACCTGCCCGGAAAATCAAATATTTTGGTCATGATGGGTATCAAGCAGGAATTCGTAGCGCATATGGCATTACAGAAACTGTGACCGAGGAAAACTTCCTTACCTTAATTGGCGGTGCAGAGTTTGAGCCTCTTTAGCATTACGGCTTTTCAAAAAAAGTTTTAGCAGTACCGTTAAAAATGGACAAATTTTTATATAAAAGGAGTTAAGGCAATCATGAAAGCAAAAGAAGATTTTTTGACTATACAAGAAAAACTTTACGAGATGCGTAAGCGTGAAATTCTTGCGGCAAAAGATGAACTTTTTATTACCGGTACTACATACTATGTCAGTAATGAAGGGGATGATAGTAACGACGGAAAGTCGCCAGATACTCCTTGGAAAACTGTGGATAGAGTAAATAAAAGTTGGTTATGTCCCGGTGATGGTGTTCTTTTTAAAAGAGGAGATTTGTTCCGGGGACAGGGAATTATTGCATCTTCCGGAGTGGCATACGGTGCTTAT
>JAZSKV010000102.1:0-23996 GCA_045534975.1 Ructibacterium sp.
ATTTGTAGGGGTACAGTTACAGTGTAACCGAGGGGATTTCGAGTCATGTCCGTTATGTCCTGGTGCGGTGCCCCAAATTTTCTGTGCCGCTGCTTGAAAATTTTGACCGCTACCACTCCTTATTGCTCGCTGCATCTGCCACTGGCAGCGCTCGCAAACGTCCCCACTTCGATACCACTCCGTATCTTATTTTTAACCCCATCATTGTAGCACAGACGGTGGGGTTTGTCAATCTAACCATAGAAAAAAGCACTTCGCAAGAAGTGCTTTTTTGGAGCTGCCCAGCGGATTCGAACCGCCGACCTCTTCCTTACCAAGGAAGTGCTCTGCCTGCTGAGCTAGGGCAGCATAGAGATATATGCATCTCAAAACAGCCTACTTATCATAACACAAATTCTGAGGATTGTCAATACAAAAAAGAAAAATATTTTTCTTTTTTGCCGCCGCTCGTTTTAGGGCGGCGGCAAAGGTGTTACTGTTAAGACAACATGGCGAGAAATTCATCTTCGGTCAGGACAGGAATCCCTAAGGCGTTGGCTTTTTCCAATTTGCTGCCCGCTTCCTCACCGGCAATCACAAAGTCGGTTTTCTTAGAAACGCTACCGCTGACCTTACCGCCATTTTTCTCAATGAGCGTCTGGGCTTCACTACGTTTTAAGGTAGGCAGCGTGCCGGTCAAAACAAAGGTTTTGCCGGAAAGGGCGTCACCGACTTCTTCTTTGGCATCATCCATTCGAACGCCGGCTTGGCGTAACCGCTTTAATAAGGATTGAGATTTTTCTTCGTTAAAATAATGGAACAGACTGGCAGCCATTTTTCCGCCAATATCCGGAATCTCTGCAAGTTCGGCTTCTGATGCGGCAAGGAGAGTGTCTATATTCCCGAATCTCTTTGCCAGCAGTTGTGCCGCTCTTGCACCAATCAAACGGATGCCTAAACCGAAGAGTAATCGGGCAAGACCCTGCTGTTTTGACTTTTCAATGGCGGCAATTAAGTTTTGTGCAGATTTTTCTGCAAACCGTTCTAAGGTAACCACATCATCATAGGAGAGGGTATATAAATCCGCGCAATCGTGAATGAGCCCTGCGTCCAGCAGTTGTTCTACCACCGCCGGACCAAGTCCATCAATATCCATGGCGGGCTTGGAGGCAAAATGAATGATGCTCCGCATCTGTTGTGCCGGGCAGTTGGAACTAAGGCAACGGACTGCCGCCTCGCCCTCTTCCCGGTAGAGGGGTTCTCCGCAGGCGGGACAAACTTTTGGCATATGGAAAACTTGCTCTGTGCCGGTTCGTTTTTCCCGGACCACTTCTACGACCTCGGGGATGATATCGCCGGCTTTTTGGATGATAACCACATCGCCGATGCGGATATCCTTATCCCGGATGTTATCTTCGTTATGCAAAGTGGCACGGCTGACGGTAGAACCGGCAATTCGTACTGGCTCTAAGACCGCATTGGGGGTAATAACCCCAGTGCGACCTACTTGCAGAGCAATATCTAAAAGCCGGCTTTGCTGTTGTTCTGCCGGGAACTTATACGCCACCGCCCAACGGGGGGTCTTGGTGGTAGAGCCTAAGGCTTCCCGTTCTTCAAAACGGTTCATTTTTACAACGGCGCCGTCAATGTCAAAAGCCAAATCTCCCCGGAGTTCTCCAATGCGTTGAATCTCCTGATACGCCTCGTCTGCACCATAGAACAAGCGCTCTGCGGGGATGGTTTTAAAACCTAACTTTGCTAAATATTCTAAGGATTCTTTATGGGTTTTCAGGGTTTTCCCCTGAATTTGTTGCACGTTAAAAACAAAGATGTCCAGCCGTCGCCTGGCGGTAACTTTGCTGTCCAGTTGCCGGAGAGAACCTGCCGCGGCGTTTCGGGGGTTGGCAAAGAGTGGTTCGCCGGCGACTTCCCGTTGTGCGTTCAGTTTGAGAAAACTGGATTTTGGCATAAAGACCTCGCCCCGGACCTCTAAGTAGGGGAGGCCCTCTGTCAGCCGCAGGGGAATACTGCCGATGGTGCGGAGGTTTTCGGTGATATCTTCGCCCACAAAACCATTGCCCCGGGTAGAACCCCGAACAAAACGACCGTTCTCATATTCCAAAGAGACGGAAAGACCGTCAATCTTCATTTCAACCGTATATTCCAGGGTTTCCCTTTCCAATGACTTTCGGGTTCTGGCATCAAAATCCTGGAACTCTGCCTCGGAGAAAACATCAGAGAGGCTTTGCATCTGTACGGTGTGGGTAACCTCGTCAAAGCCCTCTAACACCTGACCGCCCACCCGCTGGGTGGGGGAGTCGTTGGTGATAAGTTCAGGGAATTCTGCCTCCAATGCCAAAAGTTCGTTCATTTTAGCATCATAGACAAAGTCGCTGACCGTGGGGTTATCCCGGACATAATATTCATAATTATAGCGCTCCAACTCCTGCCGAAGGGCGTTTATTTTCTCTTTCGCAATTTGTTGGATCATAAAGATTCCCCCTTTTTCTATATTATAACCAAAGATTGCAAAAGAATCAAGAGTGATCTAATCGGGAATGGCATTGAGATATGTTTGAGGAACGGTGCCGATGATAACGCTTTCTGCCAGGGGGACTTCGGTAGAAACCACAGCATCCCGATAAGAGAAAATGCCGGCAATCCGGATGGGGATTTTGATTTCCAGACTCAGTTGCTGCCGGGTCTGGTTAATACCGGCAGAATCAAAGGTGTCATGGAACTGAATATCAATCATATGGGTGGCAAAAGCCCGGATCGGAATGGGAAAGCCAAATCCGGTTAGCATGGTATCAGAAAATAGAGCACCGATTGGCACATGGGCATAAACCGTGCGATACCCCTCCATTTTTTCCTGGATACGAACAGCGATGGCAGTCTTGACCCGGTTGACGGCAGTATAGTCGGTGACGATGTTTTCGATGGTGCCTTCATCGTCTTTTTCCTCGTGCAAGATGGAACCTGCATTGATATTTTCTTCCTCTAACACTTCGGTCACGGCCAGGTTGATTTCTTTCATCAGTTGCCCGTTTAAGACGGACAAGGCGGTTTCCTGCGCCAAGGGCCCCAGCCGTTGTTCTATTCCCAAGACAGAAAAAAGAAGCAAAGAAAGAACCAGGGGAAAGATTGCCTTTTTCCATGGTAGCGGTTGCTTTCGTAAACGACGGCGCCTTGACCGGAAGCGATATTTTAGTTTTCGCAGAAAAATACCCATGGTTTCCCTCCTTTTCTTTATGCTATGCAAAAGAGGAAGAGGCGGTGCCTGACCTATATTACACATGGAAGCGGGGTATTTTTGGGGTAAAACATTGACTTTTTAAAAAAAAGGGGGTATAATGATTTTCCTACCCGGAAACCATAGGCAGGAGGTGAAAGAGATGGCCGAGGAAAAGAAAAATACGGTGATTGCCCAGAACAAAAAGGCATATCACGATTATTTTGTGGATGAAACCTTTGAGGCGGGTCTTTCTCTTTCGGGGACGGAGGTCAAGTCCATTCGTGCCGGCCGTGTGAACTTAAAGGACAGTTATGTTTCCTGTAAGACCGGAGAGGCAATTTTAATTGGGATGCATATCAGTCCCTATGATTATGGCAATATCTTTAACCATGAGCCTTTGCGTTCCCGACGGTTGCTTTTGCATCGCAGGGAGATTAACAAACTCATTGGGCTGACCCAGCAACAAGGCTATACTTTGATTCCGCTGAAGTTATATCTAAAAGGACAGTATGTGAAGTTGCAACTGGGTCTTTGCCGCGGTAAAAAGGATTATGATAAGCGGGCTTCCATTGCGGAGCGGGATGCTAAACGGAATATGAGCCGGGTAATCAAGGAACAAAATCAAAGGTAAATACGTCTTATGATTTGTATATATACATGGGGGTGTAAAGGTTTCGACGGGGTTGTAGAGACGTGAGGAGCGAGCCGCAGTGGGTGCTGCGTAAAAAACCCAACTTTTAAATTAAACGCTAACAATAATTTAGCTTACGCTGCCTAACTAGCGCAGCTGTCCTCCCCCATATACCGCGCTTGGGGATCAGGGCATCAAACTAAGCGGTGAACGTGAGCCGGGGACGCCTCTGCCCGGCCATGCACAAGAGGCTACCAACCGACAGAGGTTGTCTGCGGACTCTGTCGGGAGGGAATGATGACCACAGACTACGCTCGTAGTTGCCTTGCGGGGATACTTCTTCGGACGGGGGTTCAATTCCCCCCACTTCCACCAAAAAAGAAACGCTGATTTATCATGTGATAAATCAGCGTTTTTTATTTTACAACTTTCAAAATGGTGGCACGGTATGACACTGAATTTTCTCTATAATGAAAATCAAAGAGAAATAAAACCAAACAAAAGGAGGAAAAAGTATGCCAAATTTAACAACACCGGTGCCACCGGCACTGACCGGAAAAAGCGAGGAGGATGTGAAGCGTCTGAAAGCATGGGGGACTGCCCTGATTGATGAACTGACTTATCTTTTTCAGCATCTGGACGCCGGCAATGTTTTGGAGGCGGCGTCGGTCAAAGCCGAAAACATCGACACCAATTCCGCAAAAATCGGCAATGCCCAGATTGGGGCATTGACCGCAGACAAACTTACCACCGGCATGGTGGACACCGAAAAGGTTGTGGTAGCAGACAGTACCGGAAACTTAGAGATTTCCGGTTCGGAGATTGTTATCCGGGATAGATACTGTGCCCGGTTTATCGCCGCCTATGACCAGGATACCGGAAAGTTCCGGTTTATGCTCTGCAATGCAGCGGGAGAACCCACCGTTTCGATTAACAGCGGCGGTGATGCCATCTTTTCCGGACGGGTGGAGAGTTCGTCGGTTTACAGTTCCACCATCATTGGCACAGATAGCCAGTCTTATGCGGGAAAAAGAGGGGGCGTTTTTGCCCAGTTAGATCCCACCGGCATCAAAATGATGCAGGACAAAAACGGTGTCCGGCAACAGAAAATCGGTGCAACGGTCAGTGATGATGGCACTGCCTATCTGGTGCTGGGTGCCGGCAACGGCGAGGGCAGCAGAAACATCAATGGTGTGGTCTACACCAACGGAGCCTTTAAGATTGAGAAGAACGAAAGTTATGCCAACATGGGATTGGTGGGTTATACACCCTTTATCTACTTTTGGGAAGACGACGGGCTTTTGTCCCTTTGGGGAAACACCGTTTTAATCAATGGCGTCAATGTGGTAGACAAAATCAACACATTAGAAAAACAAATACAAGCGCTCAAATCATAAGGAGGAAATATCATGAAAAAACAAAGTTATGCGGGAAAAATCAAACCGGAATTCTTTTCTTTGATTACCGAGGAGTTCCGGAGATACCGAGAGGACAAACAACTCTTTGACCGGAGGATTATTGAGAATAACCGATGGTTTAAGTCCCGGTATCAAGGGGAGGAAAGTGGGGAAATGCCCGCACCTACCACCCCCTATCTCTTTAATGCCATTGCAAACAAACATGCAGATGCCATGGACAACTATCCCTCCCCCAACGTCTTGGAGCGGGAGGAAAAGGACAGAGAAACCGCAGAAACCTTTACCCGGATTCTGCCTATGCAACTGGATTTTTGCAACTTCCGTAAAACTTATAGCCGGGCATGGTGGTACAAACTGAAAAATGGAGCCGCCTGCTACGGGGTATTCTTTAACCCTAAACTCCGGGGAGGTCTTGGGGAAATTGATATCCGGAAAATTGATTTATTAAATCTTTTTTGGGAGCCGGGCATTACCGATATTCAGGAAAGCCGGTTTGTCTTTTTGACCGCCCTGATGGACATGGAAGATTTAAAGGAACAGTATCCCCATGTGGAAGAGGGGATTGCCGGACATGGGGGACTGGAAATCTTGACCTATGACGATATGCAAAACACCAAAGGTCAGGACAGAACCCGAAACAAGGTTTTGGTAGTAGATTGTTATTATAAGAAACAAAGGGGTAACCAACAGACCTTGGAACTGATTAAATTCTGCGGCGACCAGATTTTAGATGCCTCGGAAGACCGAGGGGATACAGGAATTTATGCCCATGGCAAATATCCCTTTGTCTTTGATGTGATGTATCCGGATGAAGATAGTCCGGTGGGTTTTGGTTTGGTGGATATCATCAAAAGCCCCCAATTATATATTGACCGCCTGGATGCCCTAATCAGCAAAAACGCATTGATTTCCGGTAAGACCCGGTTTATGGTGAAAGATAACGGTGGACTCAATGAGTATGAACTCACCGATTTGTCTAAGGATATTATCCATGTAGCCGGCTCAGTAGGGGATGAGAATATCCGGGAATTGCAGGCAAGACCCCTGCATAGTTTCATCATTCAGCATCGGCAGAATAAGATTGAAGAATTAAAAGAAGTTGCCGGCAACCGGGACTTCCAGCAGGGTCAGACAGCCGGCGGTGTTACGGCGTACTCTGCCATTGTGGCATTGCAACAGGCGGGAGAAAAACTCAGTCGGGATATGATTGCAGAAAGTTATAACGCCTATAAAGAGTTGATTCTTCTCTGCATGGAACTGATGCGGCAGTTTTACGATCAGCCCCGTACCTATCGGGTAGAAAATGCCAAAGGCCAGAGAGAATATCTGCGGTTCTCCAATCGAAACTGGCGGGAGAACGGTAATCTTGCCCCCTTGGAATTTGATGTGGCAGTCAGTGCTGAAAAGAACAATCCCTATAATCAGGTTGCCCAGAACCAGACCATGACCGACCTCTGGAAACTGGGTGTTTTCCAACCGGAAGCCGCCGATGCAGCGGCCCTGCTGTTAGAGGGGATGCGCTTAGACGGCAAAGAAAAACTCCTGGAGGGAATTTTGAAAAATAAAAATACAACCCAACAACAATAAAAAAGGTGCGACAATCTTGTCGCACCAGAAATTACAGCAATACTTTTCCGCAAACACGGAAGGCGTCAGCACTTTTAAGAGGGATTGGAGGATAGTTGGGGTTTAAGGAAACCAGTTTGGGGATGCCGGTTCGGTTTTCCCAGATTTTACAGAAACTTTCGTCGTTATAAAGGAAGATACCAATCTCGCCGGAAGAAAGTTCTGCCTGCTGACGGACAAAAACGATTTGCTCGTTATGAATCAGCGGTTCCATACTGTCCCCGGCAATCCGAATGGCAAAGTCTGCCCCCTCCGGCGCGGTGAGTTCACAAAGTTCTGCGTGGGCATCGTCGGTGAAACTACCAAGGCCGGCAGTTGCTGCTTGGGTAAATAAGGGAATTTTCCGAAGTGCCGGCAAAGGAATCCGTTTCCGCTTGGCGGCACGGTATTCAAACTCCAAACAGTTTTTCACCGCGTTTAGGCTGTCTTCCGGCAGGGCAAGAAGTTTCTTTAACATGCCGGGGTCAATCCGGTCTTCCAGAGAAGAAAGGGAAGATTCCGGCATAAAATGCCCTAAAATATCATGGATTTCGTACCTTTCACAGAGTTTTAGAAAAATCCCGATGGAGGGTTCGCTTTGTCCGGTTTCCCATGCACTGAATGTGGATTGCCCCACCCCAAGCCATTCATAGACATCCCGTTGTGTTTGTTTAGAGGCAACTCTTGCCGCCTTTAATTGTTTGCTGATATATGCATTTGCCATATTCTCACCTCGTATATAAAACAATCATTTGTCATTTTGTTTCCCAAGGTTATTATAACATACAAAATTCGTCTTGACAAGAGAAAAAACAACAAAATATTTGTTTTTTTATCTATTGACAAACAATAAATTTGTTGTATAATAAGGATATCAAGGTCAAAATATTGGGAAATCGTGGTAAATGCAAAAATAAGGTTACAGAGGAGGAAAAAAGATGACCCACCCCGATATTTTGAAGATGGAAAGGTTCGGAGAACTGGAGCCGACGGCTCAGCCGCGGCGAATAGGGGAGTGCAGTTATTGTGGCACCCTGCTGTATGACCATATGGGTGAAGTGTTGGAAAGCACCGATGGTCTGTTTTGCGACATGGACTGTTGTCACTCCTATTATGAGATACGGTCGCTCTGAGAACCGGGCCGGAACAAACCAACCATATACATGATAGAAGAAGGAGGATTACAATGAAATTTACAACAGCAGAAGAAGCAAAAAAGTGGCTGAGAGGACTTCCTCTTTTGAAAAAGGAACTGCAGATGAAAACGGCGTTTTATCAGGATTTGATTGGTGACAGCAAAAAAATGGGAACTGCCGCGGAAAAGCATATTACTTATTATGAAATACAGATTGAAAAGATACAGAAAGAAATCAAAGGGCTGACAGAAAAGATGGATACCCTGCTATCCCTGTTGGACCCGGAGGAACGGATGATATTGACCGCCCGTTATGTGAAAGGTCTTTTGTGGGATGCCATGGAATTTCATGTCCATTACAGCCGCAGACAAGCCATCCGGATTCATAATCAGGCGGTGGACCGGTTGGTTGGCCGGGAGATTGAGGCGGTGGCAGCATGAGTGAGAAAAAAGCGCCCCAGGCTGAGGCGACCGAAAAATTAGGAGAATTGCTCCATTGCGGCAATGAACGGGTAGAACTTTCGGCAGCAAAGGAGATTCTTGCCATGGCGGAGGAATCCGCAGAGCAGGAAAAACTGGAACTGGAAGTTACCATCCGGGTGGTGGATTGATGGAGGGAGTGCTATGCCAAAGATATCATTACCCCTGGAACTGACCAGAACCCAGAAACAGTTTATGGATGCTGATGCCGATGAGGTTTTGTTCGGCGGCGCCGCCGGCGGCGGCAAGTCCTACGGGCAGTTGGCAGATGCCTTGGTATATGCTCTGCGTTATCCGGGAAGCCGGCAACTGATTCTACGCCGGACCTTTCCGGAACTGGAACATTCCATTATTTTTACATCCTTAAAGTTTTATCCGAAAAAAGCCGGCAAATATGCGGCATCCCGACACACCTGGGAATTTTTAAACGGCTCTTTGATTGAGTTTGGGTATTGTGCGGCGGAGAAAGACGTACTAAGATACCAGGGCGCAGAGTATGATGTGGTTCGGTTTGACGAATTAACCCATTTCACCGAGGCACAGTATACCTATCTGCTCTCCCGGATTCGGGGCGTCAACACCTATCCTAAACAGATGAAATCCAGCACCAACCCCGGGGGAATTGGTCATAGTTGGGTCAAACGTCGATTTATTGACGGCAGAAAGCCGGGAGAGATTTTCCGGGATGAAAAAACCGGAGCCAGCCGGATTTTTATTCCCTCCTTTGTCCAGGACAATGTCTTTTTGATGGGGGCGGATAAAGATTACCAAAAGCGTTTGGAACAGTTGCCGGAGGCAGAAAAGAAAGCCCTGCTCTATGGTCAATGGGATATCTTTGACGGACAGGTCTTTACCGAATGGCAAAATAATCCGGAAGGCTATAAAACCCGGCGGTTCAGTCATGTGATAGAGCCCTTTGAGGTTCCCAAAACCTGGCGGCGGTTCCGCGCCTTTGACTTTGGTTATGCCAAACCCTTTGCCGTGTCCTGGTTTGCGGTGGACCCGGACGGGCGAGCCTATAACTATCGGGAACTCTATGGCTGTACTGGGACCCCGGATACCGGCGTTCGCTGGACTGCACAAAAAATCGCCCAGGAAATCCGGGAGATTGAAGAGAGGGAAGAGACGGGGATTACCGTCACCGGCTATGCAGACCCTGCCATCTGGAACGCCACAGGTTCCGGAGAGGGGAGTATCGCCGAAATGATGGAGCGGGAGGGGGTTTACTTTGAAAAGGGAAAGCATGACCGGCTTGCAGGAAAGATGCAGGTCCATTATCGTCTTTCCTTTGACCAGGAGGGGTTTCCTATGCTCTATGTCTTTGACAACTGCCGGAATATGATCAGAACCCTGCCCCAACTCCGTTATGACCCCACCTATCCCGAAGACGTGGACACCCGGCAGGAAGACCATCTCTATGATGCCCTAAAATATTTTTTGATGAGTGACCCCATCGCCCCCAAACAATCAGAAACCAGAGAAATCAAACCATACAATCCTCTGGCAGAAGAACAAATCCAGGACTACGATCGATTTATCTTATAAGGCAGACTTGATTCTTTTGGATAAATATGTTACAATCAAACAAGAAATCGAAAACGAGGTAAGAAGATGCGAATACTGGGTGTTGACTTTGGGGACAGCCGAACCGGATATGCTATATCCGACCCTTTGGGGTTTGGGGCGACGACCCTGCCGGCTTGCAAAGAGAAGAATATGGTCAAGGTGGCAGATTATACGGCGAAGATTGCCAAGGAACAAGGGGTAGAACGGATTGTCCTTGGTTATCCTAAGAATATGAATGGTACCGTTGGCCCCCGAGGCAAAAAGACGGAAGATTTTGCAACCATGCTCCGGGAGCGACTGGATATCCCGATTATGCTTTGGGATGAACGGCTGACCACGGTTTCGGCTCACAACTTAATGAACGAAACCAATGTCCGGGGTCAAAAACGCAAAGATAGTGTGGACAGTATTTCAGCGGCATATCTTTTGCAGTCTTATCTTGACAGCATCAAATAAGGAGGAAATCGTATGGCAGAATTACCGGAAAACCAACATTTGATTGATTTGATTGACGAAGACGGACAGACCGTCACCTTTGAACATCTGGATACCGTACAATATAAGGGAGGGGATTATGTCATCTGTATCCCTTATGATGACGAGGAAGAGGTGGTGACGGAAGTGGTCATCTTCCTGATTAAAAGCCAGGAGGAAGACTGCTTGGAACAGGTAGAAGACCCGGCAGTACTCTCTGCGGTCTATGACCTATTCCGGGACCGGAACAAAGAGATGTTTGATTTTGAAGACTAAAAAAGAACGGGCTTTGAAGCCCGTTCTTTTTATATTTTCTTACCCTTAATGTAGACGGCTTTGAGATTAAAATCTTTGTCTACCAATAAAAAGTTTGCCAGTTTGCCAGGTTCTAAGGTTCCCATTTCGGAGAGAACCCCCAGTTCCTGGGCGGGGTTATAGGTGGCTGCCCGGATAGCGTCTTCCTTGGGGATGCCGCAATGAATGGTATAGCGCAGACACGCAAAAAGGTTGGTCACCGAACCGGCGATGGTGCCGTCTGCCAGGGTGGCAAGATTTCCGGTTACTTTAACATCTTGTCCGCCCAGGGTGTAGTCGCCGTCTTCTAAGCCGGTTGCCATCATACTGTCGCTGATTAAGATGACCCGTTCTGCCCCAAACAGACGGAAGGTTAAACGGATGACCGGGTCAGAAACATGGACCCCGTCGCAAATCAGTTCCACATTGGCACCCTTGTCAGCCGCGGCGCCAATGATGCCGGATTCCCGATGGGAAAAACCGGTCATGGCGTTATACAGATGGGTAACATGGGTGGCACCGGCATCAAAACCTGCCAGGGCTGTTTGGTAATTGGCATTGCTATGTCCTAAGGAAACAACAGTTTCTTTGGAAACTTCGGTGATAAAGGGAAGTGCCTCCGGCAGTTCCGGTGCCACATCCACCAGTTTGATCAGTCCCTTTGCTGCTTCCTGCAACCGCCGATAAAGGGCAACATCAGGAGTTTTTAAGTAGGCGGGATTCTGGGCACCTTTCTTCTCGGTGCAGAAGAATGGCCCCTCCATATTGATGCCGCAAAGGATGGCACCCTTTTCGGAAGAATGGCTTGCCGCGTTTTGGAAAACTCGGGTCAGCGTTTCTTCCGGCAGGGTCATGGAGGCAGGCGCTATGGCAGCAACGCCGGATTTTGCCTGATAGTTGGCAATGGCCAGGAGCGCCTCCGGGGTTCCGTCGCAAAAATCATAGCCCACACAACCATGAAAATGTAAATCAATCAGACCGGGAATTAGGTACATTCCCTCCCCATCTATGACCTCGCCCTGAGGCGTATCGGTAATCCTCTCGCCGTCAAAGGAAAGAGAGCCGGATTGAAAATCAAAATTCGGGGTATAAATACTTACATTGGTAAGGGTCATTGTCATCACTCCTTATATTTTTATTATAGAAGATAAGTGGCGGTTTTGTCAAGAAAAGAAGGAGGTATAGCAAAGAGAAAATCCGCATAAGATGAAGATTATGGACAGAGGGATATTTCTGTTGCCGAAAAAGCGCCAAAAGGCAGAAAGAAAAGAAAACCTACCCGAAAAACCCCGATAGGGTTGAAAAACTAACAAAAGGAAGAAAGATAATTTGTGCAGTTTTCTTTCTGGAAAAAATGGACAAAAAGAGAAAAACGTGGTATAATGAAATTGGTAATATTAACTATGACAGAAACAGGCTTGGCTTTTTAAGGTCAGGTGGAGGGAAAAGAAATGGCAAAAGAGAAAAAGGTGAAAAAGAATAGCCTATATATTGATGAAACGGCTATGTATCTTTTTAACCAAGGAGTGAACTACCAAAGTTACCGGATGTTGGGCGCACATCCCATGGAGGATGAAGCGGGACAGCAGGGATATTTCTTTGCGGTTTGGGCCCCCAATGCCCGCTCGGTGTCGGTGGTCTGTGACAGTAACGGCTGGGACAGAAGCCGAGGGCAGATGTGCCGACATTCTCAGTCCGGTATCTGGGAGGTGTTTCTTCCCGGTGTGGGAGAGGGGCAGAACTATAAGTTCAGCATCGAAACCAACCAAGGGGATATTCTGCTGAAAGCCGACCCTTATGCCTTTTATGCAGAAGTTCGGCCGGCTACGGCATCAGTAACTGCCCGTCTTGATTATGGTTGGAAAGATAAAAAGTGGATGAAAGAGCGGGAGAAAACGCCCCTTTATGATAAACCGGTGAACATTTACGAAATGCATTTCGGTTCCTGGAAACAAAAAGAAGACGGCAGTTTCTATACCTATACCGAGATGATTGATTTGTTGATCCCCTATCTCAAAGAGATGGGATACACCCATGTGGAAATGATGCCCCTTTCTGAGTACCCCTTTGACGGGTCCTGGGGTTATCAGGTAACGGGGTACTATGCGGCAAACAGCCGATACGGAAAACCCACAGAATTAAAGGCACTCATTGATGCCCTTCACCAAAATGGCATCGGTGTGATTATGGATTGGGTTCCGGCACATTTTCCCAGAGATGCCCATGCTTTGGCGCAGTTTGACGGGACGCCCCTGTTTGAACACCCAGACAGCCGCCGGGGCGAGCATAAAGAATGGGGGACCCTGGTCTTTGACTGGACCAAAACCGAGATTTTCTCGTTTCTAATTTCCAATGCCATGTTCTGGCTGGAAGAATATCATATTGACGGCCTTCGGGTAGACGCCGTATCCAGCATGCTCTATCTTGACTATAACCGCCGTGATGGGGAGTGGCTTCCCAACCGCTATGGAGGAAAGGAAAATTTAGAGGCTATTGATTTTCTGCAGAAACTCAACACCGCAGTATTTGAACGGTTCCCCAATGTGATGATGATTGCGGAGGAGTCCACTGCCTGGGGCGGGGTGACCGCACCGGTCCACGAGGGGGGGCTTGGTTTTAACTTTAAATGGAATATGGGATGGATGCACGATGTTTTGGAATATATGCAGTGCGATCCCCTTTTCAGGAAAGGCAATCATAATAAGTTAACTTTCCCTATGATGTATGCATTTGCAGAGAACTACATTCTGGCACTTTCCCATGATGAGGTAGTCCATGGGAAACGGTCGCTCTTAGATAAGATGTGGGGCAGTTACGAAGAAAAGTTTGCGGGTTTAAAACTGCTCTATTCCTTTATGTATGCCCACCCGGGTAAGAAACTACTCTTTATGGGCGGTGAGTTCGGGCAGTTTGTGGAATGGCGGTTCGCAGAGGGGCTGGATTGGCTTTTAGACGGGTATGATTCCCATGCCAAACTCCGGCGGTTTTCCAGGGATTTAAATCGGTTTTACCGAGAATGCCCGGCACTTTATGAGATTGAACGGGAGCAAGGGGATTGGAAAGGTTTCCGGTGGCTGAAAGCCGATGACGGTGCCAACAGCGTTTTGGCATTTTTGCGTATCAGTGCCGACCAAAAAGAAAAGATTGCCGTGGTCTTAAACTATACCCCGGTAGAACGGAAGAAATATCTGTTGGGAGTTCCCGATGCAGGAGAGTATGAAGTGGTTCTCTCCACCAACCAAAAAATCTATGGCGGTGATGGGAAAGGTAGTCGAAAAATCAAGGCAAAGAAAAAAGAATGTGACGGGTTCCCCTATGCCATAGAGGTAACGTTGCCACCTCTCTCGGCGTTCTATTTTAAGTGGTTACCGCCGGAGAAAAAATAAAAGAAAGCATCTGTTTGTCGGGCTCACGGCAGACAGAAGATTGGTAAAACGCGTGAGTCGGAAAGGCGTATCATGATGAAAGCAAAAAAATGTGTAGCAATGATTCTGGCAGGCGGACAGGGAAGCCGTCTGGGTATTTTAACCCGGGACGTGGCAAAACCGGCGGTCCCCTTTGGGGGCAAGTACCGGATTATTGACTTTCCTTTGAGCAACTGCTCCCATTCCGGTATTGATACGGTGGGTGTTCTCACCCAGTATCAACCCCTGGAACTGAATACTTATATTGCCGGTGGCCAGCCCTGGGACTTAGACCGGCAGAACGGCGGTGTTTATGTCTTGCCTCCTTATATGTCCGCAGAAAAAGGGGAATGGTATAAAGGAACTGCCAATGCTATTTACCAAAACATAGGGTTTATCGAGCGGTTCAAACCCAGAGATGTGGTGATTCTCTCCGGTGACCATATCTATAAAATGGATTACAATAAAATGATTCGTCAGCACAACAAAGCCGGTGCCGATGCTACCATTGCCGTGATTGAGGTTCCCTGGGACGAGGCGTCCCGATTTGGCATTATGAATACCGATGCGGAAGGTACCATTGTAGAGTTCGAAGAAAAACCGAAAAAGCCTAAGAGTAATTTAGCGTCTATGGGCGTGTATTGTTTCCGTTGGGAGGCCCTTAGGAAATATCTGATTGCTGATGAGGAAGACCCCAATTCTGATAACGATTTTGGCAAGAATATCATCCCCAAAATGTTAGCGGATGGCCTGAAGCTGGTAGCCCATCAATTTGATGGTTACTGGAAGGATGTGGGGACCATCCACAGCCTTTGGGAAGCCAACATGGAACTTCTGGATGAAGATTCCGGCAGCAGTCTGGACGATGATGGTTGGAGAATTTATAGCAAGAATCCTATTAAACCGCCTCACTATATTGCCCCCGAGGCAAAACTGAGAAATTGCTATGTAACAGAGGGGTGTGAGATTGCCGGCGAGATTGACCATTCGGTTATCTTTGAGGGAGTTGTGATTGAAGAGGGTGCTAAAATTGAGGACTCCATCATTATGCCGGGTGCCAGAATCAGCAAGAATGCGGTGGTCTATAAGTCGATTGTAGGGCCTAATGTTACCGTAGGTGAAAAAGCAATCATCGGTTCTATGGAGGATACCGCGGATAAAACTTGGGTGAACGAGAAGATTTGCAGCAACGATATCACCCTGCTGGGACAGGATGTGACAGTCCCCCCTGGCAAGAAAATTGCGGTGAATTCCATGCTGATAGAAGACGCCGTTTAAACGGTGCCCCGAAATTCTGTTCCGCCTGCGGACAGATGAAAATGTAGACTTTTGCGGGCAGAAAGGTTACGAGACTATGAAAAACGATATGTTGGGCTTGATTTTTGCTGAAAATCCTGAAGCTAGCATGGGCGAACTGACCAGTAAGCGTTCTCTGGCAGCAGTACCCTTTGGCGGCCGTTACCGAATTATTGACTTTATGCTCTCCAGCATGGTCAATTCTCATATTATTAATGTGGGTATTACCACCCCTTATAACTATCAGTCCCTGGCGGATCACCTAGGTACCGGCAAGGCGTGGGAACTGGACAGAAAGAATAATGGTTTATTTATGCTCCCGCCCAAGGAAATTCTGCGGGATTCTTCCGGCGAGGTAGGAGGCGTGGACATCGTTCATGATGTGAAAAATTATCTAAAACGCAGTCAGCAAGAATATGTGCTGGCGGCAGACTGCAACACCCTATGTAATTTGAGTTATGATGAGGTGCTCCGTCATCATATCGAAGAAGAAGCAGATATTACTTTGGTTTATCACAAGGAAGAAAATATTCCAGAAAACCAGTTAAAGCGGGAGATTTTGTTGGATGTGCAAGATGGTATCGTAAAAGATATCCATGTTTATCCGGCAAAGCAGAAGACAGAGTATTCCTATATGCATCAGTTCCTGATCCATAAGGATTTGCTGATGGATTTGGTGGATGATGCTAAGGCTCACGGCAAACATTCCCTGGCCATGGATATCTTCCTGGCAAATCTGTCCCGACTAAAGATTTGTGCTTATGAATATACCGGTTGTCAGTTAAAGGTTAATGATGTTAAGACTTTCTTTGAGGCAAACTTGGCCCTTCTTAATCGGAATATTCGGGAGGAATTGTTCGGCTTGAAAAATGATATGCCGGTTTATACCAAAGTAAAGGATACCATTCCCACCAAGTACGGGAAAAATGCTGAGGTTTCCAACTCTATCATTGCCGATGGTTGCGTGATTGAGGGAACAGTGAAAAACTGTATCCTCTTCCGTGGCGTACATATCGGCAAAGGTGCGTCGGTAGAAAACTGTATCATCATGCAAAAGTCCGAGGTACAGGATAATTGTATGATGGAAAATGTAATTTTTGATAAGGAAGTTGTCCTCAGGAGCGGGAAGAAACTGGTGGGTCAAGAAACCTACCCCATGATTATCGGAAAACGGTCTGTAATTTAAGACGGTTTTAAGGGAAGGAGTGTGACAGAGTGCGAAAAATATTGATGTGTTCTTCTGAGGTTGCGCCTTTTGCCAAATCCGGCGGTCTGGGCGATGTGCTTGGTGCATTGCCAAAAGCCCTTGCCAAAGAGGGACATGATGTCCGGGTGGTTCTGCCCAAATATGGTTGCATACCGGAAAAATACCGGGAACAGATGGAGTTTAAATTCTTCATCTATATCCCCTTGGGCTGGCGGAGAAAATATTGTGGCGTCTTTGAACTGGTCCGCCATGGTGTGACTTATTATTTTATTGATAATGAATACTATTACGGAGATCCCTATCTCTATAAATGGAATGATTTAGAACGGTTTGCTTTCTTCGATAAGGCGTGCTTGGAGATTTTGCGACACTTGGATTTCAAGCCGGATATTCTTCATTGCCACGATTGGCAGACGGGTATGATTCCGGTCCTACTCAATGCCTATTTTGTCCGGGATGAATTCTATCAAGGTATTAAGACCGTGTTTACCATCCATAACTTGCGGTATCAGGGAATTTATTCCATGGACGTGGTGTCGGATTTCTTCTCTCTGGACAAGGGCTTCTTTGCCGATGATAAATTGGAGTTCCACGGCTGTGCCAACCTGCTAAAGGGCGGTATCGTTTATTCCGATTATGTAACCACGGTAAGCCCCACCTATGCCGAAGAAATCAAAACCCCCGAGGGGGGAGAACGACTCAATGGGTTGCTGTCGGCACGGGATCAGTCTTTGTTTGGAATTATCAACGGCATTGATACGGGAGTCTATAGCCCCAAGACTGATAAGTACATCTTTGAAAATTATGACCTGCGGAATTTGGTCAACAAGAAAAAAGAAAACAAGATGCGGCTTCAGGAACAACTGGGCTTACCCGTAGACGGAGAAAAAGCCATGATTGGCATTGTTTCCCGGCTGGTAGACCAGAAAGGTTTTGACATCATTGCTGAGGCAATGGGACAGTTAATGGAGATGGATATTCAACTGGTGGTTTTAGGTACCGGGGACAGTAAGTACGAGGAACTGTTCCGGCAAAACGCTTGGTTCCATCCGGATAAGGTTTCGGCAAATATTACTTTTAGTAATGAACTTGCCCATAAAATCTATGCAGGTGCCGATATGCTCCTGATGCCCTCCATGTTTGAGCCTTGCGGTCTCAGCCAGATGATTGCCATGGCGTATGGAACCATTCCCATCGTCCGGGAAACCGGCGGACTGAAAGACAGTGTCCAGCCCTTTAACGAGTTCACTGGTGAGGGTACTGGATTTAGTTTCGGGGCATATAATTCCTATGAGATGATGCAGGTGGTGCGGTTAGCGCTCCGGTTCTTTGCAGAAAAGGAAACCTGGGTTCCCCTGATGAAACGTGCCATGAAAGAGGATTTCTCCTGGAAGAACTCCGCCAAACAGTACATCGAGATGTATGAACAATTATTATAAAAAAAGAGAGGCTTCGCCTCTCTTTTTTTATGCCTGCAACGCTACCCGGACAGTTGCAATATCTCCCGCATCTTTAACAATAATTTCTTCTCAATCCGGGAAACCTGAACTTGAGAAATGCCAAGAAGTTCGGCAATCTGGGTTTGGGTTTTTTCTTTGAAATAGCGCAAATGTAAAATCGTCTGTTCCCGTGGGGGAAACTCTGCCATCAGTTTTTGTAAGGTCAATTTATTCACAATTTCTGTTTCACAGTCCCGTTCGCTCTCTAAAAGTTCCAATAAGGGTTGGCTTTCCCGGTTGCCATCATCCCGGATGGCATAAAGGGATTCTGGCCGGATTCCTGATTCCAGAGCGGTAGACAGTTCCGCGGGGCTGACACCCATTTTCTCTGCCAATTCTGTTAAGGTTGGCTCCTGTCCGGTCTGGGTCATCCATTGTTCTCTGAGCGCCATAGCCCGGCTGGCGGTCTCCTTGATGGACCGGCTGACTCTCATGATGCCATCATCCCGAATGAATCGTTTAATTTCTCCCATAATCATAGGGACAGCATAGGTAGAAAACTTGACACCAAAACTGTGGTCAAACTTTTGTACTGCCTTAATTAAGCCAATACAGCCCACCTGGAACAAATCCTCCATTTCCTGTCCTCTGTCGTGAAAGCGCCGCACCACACTATGTACCAAACCGGTATTTTGCTCTACCAAAAGATTCTGTGCCTCTTTGTCCCCCCGGGCAGCCAGGATAAGTAACCGTTCATTACTATCGGTATAATCAGCCATAGAAATTCGTTCCAATCCGTTTGGTCATAATCACGGTGGTGCCTTCTTCCGGCTGAGAGGTGACATCCAGGGTATCCATAAAACTCTCCATGACGGTAAAACCCATACCGCTCCGTTCCTCATCCCCCGAACCGGAATAGAGGGGTTGCATTGCCAAAGGGATATCCGCAATCCCCTTGCCTTTATCGCAAATCTCTACAATCAAATCATCCCGAATGATTTTGCAAAGAATTTCTACCTCGCCCTTTCGGTCCCCATAACCGTGAACAATGGCGTTGGTTACTGCCTCGGAAACCGCGGTTTTAATATCTGCCAGTTCTTCGCAGGTGGGGTCTAACTGGGTGGCAAAGGCGCCCACGGCGGCTCTGGCAAAGCCCTCGTTCCGGCTCTTTGCCGGAATGATTAGTTTCATATAATTTTCCATCTCTTTTCCTCCTTTACCCGCATTCAATAATTTTCTTGAGCCCGGAAAGTTCCAACACTCGGTCCACCTGTGGCTGAATGCGAATCATCATCATTTTTCCGCCCCGGGCGTTGATTTGTTTGTACCGCCCCAGAATCATGCCGATTCCCGAACTGTCCATAAACGCCACATCGGCAAAATCTAAAATCAGATTTTTAATCTGAGCCAAGCGAAGTTCCCGGTCCAACTTGTCTCGCACGATACCGGCGCAACTCTGGTCAATCTCGCCGGCAAGTTTCACCACCAAGGTGGTGCCAATATGCTCCATCCGAATATCCATCTTTCTCCTCCTTATCGTTTCGCGTCACCATTTCATCTTAGCATAAAAACAATATTTCCCAATTATTTCCATACAAGTTTAAATGACAAAATTTGCAAAAAGCGTAGGGTTGTGTTAAGATGGAAGTGTTTGTAGGTTTCTGTTACCAAAGAAAAAGGGGTGGGGTAGAATGACAAAGGAGCATGGTGGCTTTTGGGATATCTGGAAAAATCTTTTCTTTCCAAGGCGTTGCACCTTTTGTAGAAAATTGTTGCCCTTAAAAGCGTCCCAAAGTATCTGCACCGATTGTATGAACAAACTGCCCTTTACCCTTGTCCATCACCGATGCCGACGTTGCGGCAGACCAGTTTTGGCAGGAGAGAAACTTTGCCATCATTGCAGAGGGGATGTAAAACCAGCCTATCTGGGTATCAGTGCACCCTATCTCTATGCAGAACCGGTACGGTCGGCAATGCTTCGTTTCAAACGGGAGCGGTATCAGGGATATGCCCAAATCTTTGCGGAGCATATGCGGATTTTACTTTTCCATGATTGCCCCGGTAGGGTATTTGACTGGGTGGTGTCCGCTCCACCCAGAGGTCAGCGAATGAGAAAAGAGGGATATGACCAAGCCGCCCATTTAGGGAAAACCTTGGCAAAGAAAATGGGAATTCCTTACCTGCCCTCAGCCCTTTGTCAAAAAGAAACCCGAGAAAAGCAGAGCAGTCTTCTCCGAGAGAAACGGTTTGATAATATTGCAGGGAATATCAAAGTGATAAAACCCAAGGCAGTTGCGGGAAAACGGATTTTATTGGTGGATGATGTCACAACCACCGGTGCCACCTTAAAAGAGGCGGCAAAGATGCTCCGAAAAGCCGGTGCCAAAGAAGTTTACTGCGCGACGGCAGCCATTGTGGAGTGATAAAAAAGAAAATCTTTACAGATTTTCTAATTTTGTGATATACTAAGGATAAGGAAGTAGAGAAAGGATTTGTCCGGCTATGTTTTTGATTGTAGGACTTGGGAATCCCGGACGGGATTATGTAGGAACCCGGCACAATATGGGCTTTGAAGCGGTGGATGCTCTGTGCGCGAAGTTTGACATTACCATGAATAAAGAAAAGTTCCGTGCCCAGGTGGGCGAGGGCCGTATTGGGGGCGAAAAGGTTATGATCATCAAGCCCCAGACCTATATGAATTTAAGCGGTGAGAGCGTCCGGGAATTCCGGGATTTTTATAAGTTAGAGTCGGAAGAAATTCTGGTGATTTACGATGATATTTCCCTGCCTACCGGGAAACTGCGCATTCGACAGCGGGGCAGTGACGGCGGGCATAACGGCATTAAAAATATCATCTATCAACTAAAAACAGATGTATTTCCCCGAATCAAAATTGGGGTGGGTCAGCCGGACCATCCGGATTTTGACTGTAAAGATTATGTATTGGGTCGGTTCTCCAAAGAGGAAACCGAGATTTTGACCCAGACGGTGATTCGGGTCACCGAGGCAGTAGAAACTCTCATTAAAGAGGGGGCTGCCAAAGCCATGAATCGATTTAACGGATAGGAGTATCATCATGCAGGTTTTTTCCGCAATGCTGGGGGAACTGGAAGAGTTTTCCGAGCTGATGAAAGAAATCAAGGCGAAGAAAACGCCGGTGAATGTGTTGGGTGTGTCGGACTCTGTGGGGACACACCTGATTTCTTCTGTCCTGGAAGCGGAAAAGACTTCGGGGTTGGTGGTAGCTGCTGACGAAAAAGAGGCGCGGCAAATAGCAGAGGATTTGCAGTTCTTTCTGGGAGATAGCGTTTGTCTTTATCCCCGGACCGACTTGCTTTTTTATGATGTAGAGGCAAAAGGCAAAGATGTAACCCGTCAGCGGTTGGAGGTACTCCGTCGGTTGTCAGAGAAAGAACCTTGCTGCGTGGTGACCACCGCCGAGGCGTTGTTGCAGGCAACGGTGCCCTATGAGAAATACCGGGAAAACGCCATGACCCTCCGTGTGGGTGACGAGATTGCCATGGAGGACCTTTTAGAAAAATTGACCGCTTTGGGATATTGCCGGGAAGACATGGTAGAGGGCCCCGGACAATGCAGTATTCGTGGTGGTATTGTAGACATCTATCCTTGTGCCGGCACCGGAGAAAATCCGATTCGTCTGGAATTTTTTGATACCGAGGTAGATTCCATCCGGCTCTTTGACCCGGAAACCCAACGAACGGTAGAGAGGCTGGATGAGGTAAAACTTTTGCCCGCCCGGGAATTACTCCTTGGTCAAAAAGAGCGGGGACGGCTAATCGAAAAATTAAAGGAATTAGAAAAGGAACAGGATTTGACCTGTGAGCGGGGACAGAAATTAGAGGCGGGACTCCGCCGGGACCGGGAACGGCTGGAACAGGGGATGCACTTTCCCTCTCTGGATAAATATATCCCTTATTTCTACGAGAGTTGCCCCACCATTTTGGATTATTGTAAGGAAGATACCCTTGTGTTCTGGCAGGAGCCGGCGAGGATTCATGAAAAGACGAAAACCATTCTTGTCCAGATGGAAGAAACCGTCTGCGATTTTGCAGAGCGAGGGATTTTACCTCGGGGAGATTTGGTTTATCATCTGCCCTATGGCGAGGCAATCCGTAGACTGACCAAATTCCGGTTCCTAGGGCTTAGCGGCATTTCTCAGGCAACCCCGGATTATCGGGC
The DNA here is from genome assembly GCA_045534975.1 of Ructibacterium sp. Lineage (GTDB taxonomy): Bacteria > Bacillota > Clostridia > Monoglobales > Monoglobaceae > Ructibacterium. Next base: position 22,364 of record JAZSKV010000102.1, read on the forward strand.
AAAAAAGACCTATCATATCCAAAGCAAGAGTCTAAACGGATTCCAGGGTCGGCTGGATTTTCTCTGTGATGCGCTGAAATTTTATCAGCAAAATATTTATCGAACGGTAATCTTAGCCGGTCCTATCGTTCGTGCCAAGAACTTAGCACAGCAACTTTCCGATGAGGGAATTTCTTGTAGTTTTCAGGAATCCTTGGAGCAACTGCCGGGACCCGGCGGCGTGGTTGTAACCTGCGGCAGTATCCGGCGGGGATTTGAATATCCTCTGATTGGTGTTGCCATTTTAGGGGACAAAGAGGTCTTTGGCGAAGCCAGAAAAAAACGGCGGCAAAAAGCCAATGTGGGAGATAAGATATCCAGTTTTACCGAACTGAACCCCGGTGACTACATTGTCCACCAAAGTCACGGAATTGGCTTGTATACCGGTATTGAACAATTAAATGTAGACGGGATCCGGAAAGACTATTTGAAGATTCAGTATCGGGGCAGTGATGTGTTATATGTGCCCACTGACCAGTTGGATATGGTCTTTAAGCATACTGCCAAAGAGGGCGCACGGCTGAAAGTTAATAAATTAGGGGGTCTTGAATGGAACCGTACCAAAGAACGGGTCAAAGCCGCCGCGGCAGATATGGCAAAGAAACTCATTGACCTTTATGCCCAGCGAAGCCGGCTGCCCGGTATTGCTTTTCCCAAAGACAGTGAATGGCAACGGGATTTTGAGGCGGCGTTTCCCTACGAGGAAACAGAAGACCAACTGCGAAGCATCGCCGAGGTCAAGGCGGACATGGAAACCCCGCACCCTATGGACCGGCTCCTTTGCGGCGATGTGGGTTATGGCAAGACGGAAGTGGCCATGCGGGCGGCTTTTAAAGCGGTGATGAGTGGATACCAGGTGGCGTATCTGGTTCCCACCACCATTTTGGCCTCCCAGCACTATCAGAACTTCAAACAACGGATGCGGAACTATCCCATGGAGGTAGGACTTCTTTCCCGGTTTGTCACCGGAGCCCAGCAGAAAGAAACTCTGCGGGGTCTTGCCACCGGCGAGGTGGATATTGTCATTGGAACCCATAAATTATTGGGAAAAAATGTACAGTTCCATAAACTGGGACTTTTGGTCATTGATGAAGAACAGCGGTTTGGGGTTGCCCATAAAGAAAAGTTAAAGGAATTTCGCAAAGAGGTGGATGTGCTGACTTTGTCTGCCACACCCATTCCCAGAACCCTCCATATGAGTTTAAGTGAATCCGGGATATGAGTTTAATCAGTCAGCCACCCAGCGAGCGTTATCCGGTGGAAACCTATGTGCTGGAATATAACGAAGAAGTGGTTCGCGACGCCATAGAACGGGAACTTTCCCGGGGCGGCCAGGTGTACTATCTCTTTAATCGGGTAGAGGGCATTTATCAGGCAGCAAACCGTATTGCGGAGTTGATTCCGGATGCTCGGGTGGCAGTTGCCCACGGAAAAATGCCGGAGCGGGAACTGGAAGAAATTATGATGGAGGTTTCCCAGGGGAATATTGATGTGTTGATTTGTACCACCATCATCGAAACCGGTCTGGATATTGCCAATGTGAACACCATGATTATTAATTCGGATCGTAGCCATGTCGTTCTATGAGCCAAGG
>JAZSKV010000012.1:0-2926 GCA_045534975.1 Ructibacterium sp.
GCCATCGCCAGAGCCATCGCCAGAGCCAGTTTCAATTCTCAAAAACTCTTTTATCTTTTCCATTCTTTTACTCCTTCGATGCTCGCAATGGATTCCGGGGAGCATAAAATTATCTCAATGGCATCCAGAATCATAATGTTATCAACCGTTACCGTGAATTTGCATTCATCCGGTCGCTTTGTTCCATCCGTTGCAAGTTGCGAAATAGATGCTGCACCGTCCCAATACCATAACCGCCGACAGTTTTCCAGTTTCACTTCTCTACCGTCCTTCTCCGCTAGAGTTCCGAAGAACACGCCTGATCTGTCGCCTCTTACAATTACCTTTTTGTTCATCATGTTTTCCATTTTCTTTTTCTCCTTTTCTTTTTATAAAAATATAAATTTATTTCTTTATCTCCCTCACCGTATCGGTGTGCCTATGTACTACCACTAACTCTGTAGAAGTATCCTTGCTGACCAACCACTCCCTACTGTTCAACCCCATACTCTGCATCAATTTCGCCTGATTGACGGTTGGTTTCTTCCCGTGCTTCATTGCACACCTCCGTACCGTTTTTTGTCCGCCCTAACCTGTTCCCTGGTCTTGCAAAGGGTGCAGTGTTTATAATCGCAAATTAATTGCCACTCCTTAGTGATATCGCATCTCTTTTTTACCGTATCATAAAATCCGCATACCTTAATCTGCGGATTCACAGTTCTTTTCTCTAATCTCGGTCTTGCCAACCTTATCTCTCCTTTCCAACTCAATCAAAAACGCAATATTGCAGGCTAAATGCCATAAATGGGGAAGTCCACTTTCCTCATCTTTTCCCGCCGGGTCTTCGATGTACCGGAGCATATGCCGGAACGCCGCATCCCGATACCGAACAATTTCCACCCGCTGCCAACTGTCCGGGTCTTTGTACTTTAGATTCCCAAACTCCCGAACCCTGGCTATAGCCCGAATAATCTCCACCGGTACAAGAGAGAGCCTTTCTTTCCCAGCATCCGCCTTAATTGTCTAATCCATCATCGTCCTTCCTCCATCTGTTCTCCGCAGGTCACACCAACCGCTATGGCAGACCAGACATCCTTTGCCACACCATAAAAGACATCTGGGTTGCCCTTCCTGCCTTTACCATTCTTAAAATCGTGCTTGGCGTAGCGATTGATTAACGCCTGCCTGATATTACTATCCTTTGCCCTGGAATCAAAGCAGAGACAGATTTTCTCATCCTTGCGGTATATGTAACGAATCTCCGTCCCTTTCAGTTCTCTCACAAACTGTCCAATCCAGACGCAGGTTTCAAATACATCTCTGCCAACCGGCATTCCGTAAGATGCTACCATTTCAATAGCAAATACATCTGCCTTGTCTTTATACCCGGACAGTTTCTCTATCAGAACCTCGTTGGTTTCCTTGCCGAACTCCTCTAAAGAAAAGTCCGGCATATGGATAAGGGCATATCCGCTTTCCACATTTCCCGGATCAATGGCAAATATCTTCATTTTTCCAACCCTCGCTTGCTTTTTGGTTTACAGTATTCATCACACAGTATTCATTGAATGCATCGCCAAATAAACTATCACATAACTCCGGCGTCAACTCCTCCGGCTTGTATTTGCTGCACTTAATACGAAACGCATTAGCAATCCATTTCATAACATCATACATCCTTACCACCTCGCTATCATTTATCTCTTGCCTCACAATCCGAGCAAGCCTTTCATGTCATTATAAGACTTTCTTACGGTTTCGTGCCGACGATTTTGCCCAGTCACTTCTATTGGGAAACACCGCTCTAAAATTCTGTCATAGATTCTCCTGCTCTCCATGTTACCGGGATCCTTTATTGTGTCGATTGATAAATTGGTCGTAATAATCATCGGTAACCCTGCCCGGTATCTGCTGTCTATAACGTTATATACTTGCTCTTTCGCAAAAGCCGTTTCCCGTTCTATGCCCAAGTCATCAAGGACCAAAAGCGAAACTTCGTTTATCTTGTCTATGTATTCCTGCCTTTCAAAAGTACCTTGCAAGGTGTTTAATACCCTTGAAAAGTTTGTTACTAACACAGAATATCCCTGGTCTACAAGAGCATTTGCAACCTCACAAGCCGCATAGGTTTTTCCCCTGCCTACATTTCCGTAAAGCAATAACCCACTACCATGCTTTCGTAATTCCGGAAAATTTTTAACGTACCGTTTCATGGCTTTTGTAAGTTGCTCGTTTTCCATATCATCATTCGCAAATGTCCAGTTGATCATAGCAGCATCAGGAAAGCCTGTCCGTCTTAATTCTTTAATCCGGCGTTCAAAATCCATTCGCTTTTGCTCTGCTTCTTCTGCATCCCTTGCTTCCGCCGCACATTTGCAAAGGCAATAGGGTCGCCGTACTTGGTCAAACACAGTTATCTCTGCCTGCTTCGGCGTGTTGCATTTTCCGCAATACAGCAAACCATTTTCACCTTGATAATCATTCTCGCTTATAGGTATCGCCTTGCTGCTTTTTTCCACAAGAGCCTCAAAAGCCGCCTTTATCACAAATCTCCCCCCAATTAAAACAAATCATCCAGACTATCTTCACCCGGCGTAAAACACCATTTCCCATCGTCTTTGTCTTTCGGCTGTTCTCTGTCCTTTAACGGATATACACTTTTCCAGTTGTTCATAATCGAGGTTTCAAGCATTTGCTTTTGCCGTTCTATACTATCCGGCTCTAAATCATTGACTCTGTTTATGAGCATGGTTAAGGCTCTGTCTGTCATAGGCGCTTTCATCAACGTCCGCATTTTTATGTATTCAAGATATAATTCTCTTAACTTATCATCTGAAACAACAGAAAGAATTTCGTCATAACTTTTTTGCTTTCTTTCTTTTTCATTTTCTTTCTTTTTATAAACTGTATTATTAATTGTATTATTAATAAATGTATTATTCTCTTT
>JAZSKV010000010.1:0-5608 GCA_045534975.1 Ructibacterium sp.
GCATCCTTTCTCTATGAGCATTTCCAACTGATTTCTGCAATTCCGATAATCTTCTTCACTGCCACCATAGGGGTCCTTGACGTCTTCTTGTTCCATCGCCCAATCACTAAGGGTAGTGATTTTATCTGCATACTCCGGAAAGGCAGCAAGAAGCATTTTTGCATGGTTTTTTGTCATAGTCAGAATCAGTTCGAATTCTGCTACCATTTCTCTGTTAATCTGTCTGGAATGATGGACGGAAATGTCAACCCCTTTTTCTTGCATCACTGTCACCGCATTTTGAGAAACCGGCGCTCCTTCTGCAAATAATCCGGCAGAAGATACTAAGATTTCATTCCCTACTCTATGCCGAAGCAACCCCTCTGCCATGGGACTTCTGCAAGTATTCCCGGTACAGACAAACAAAACACTTTTGACTTTGTTATTTAAGTCAACCACCGTTTCCCCGGCGGCGCGGTAAAGACGATTTTTTACCGCTCTCCATATTCCCTTTTCCGGAATTTCCGGTGCAAAAATAACGGTTACCCCATCTTCGTCTAATTGGCGAAGACCGGCAAATAGGCGACGTGCCGCTGCCTTGGGGTCATCTTTGCTTCCCAAAGAGAAAGTCACCGCCCGAGTATCCAAACAAGGAAATTCATCAAAAATGAGAACACCTGTTTTCTGCCTGTCACAGGATTTTTGGATATGTTTTTTCACCTGTTCCAAATCACCATGGAGAATCTCCACCTTGGCACGAGGTGCATAATGCCGATATTTGAGCCCCGGAGATTTTGGAGCAACCCCCTCTTTGGCTTTGGTTACCACCTGAACTTCACCAATACATTCCTCCAACTGTTCCAATGTAACCGCGCCCGGACGATATAAAATTGGTGTATCCCCACTTAAATCCAGCACCGTAGACTCTACCCCTACTTCGCAGTCGCCGCCCATAACAATAGCATCTACACGGCCATCCATATCCTCTTTGACATGAGAAAAAACCGTTGGACTGGGAAATCCAGAACGGTTTGCAGATGGTGCAGCCACCGGAATTTTAGCGATACTAAGCAGTTGTTTTGCCACGGGATGTTCCGGCATTCGTACCGCAACGGTTTCAAGCCCGCCGGTTACCTCCTTGGGAATCCGGTCGGCCTTTTGGAATATTAACGTAAGAGGACCCGGCCAGAACTTTTTGATTAAAATTTTGGCTTTTTCAGGCACTTCCCGAACAAGTTGGGAGAGCATTTCCTCCCCTGCAATATGTACAATCAAAGGATTGTCCGCAGGTCTGCCTTTCGCTGCAAAAATCTTGGTTGCAGCATCAGGATTCAAGGCATCTGCACCTAGACCGTAAACCGTTTCTGTTGGAAAAATCACGGTGCCGCCCTGACGCAAAATTTCTGCCGCAATGGCAAGGTCTTCTTCTTGTTCAGTCAAATATCTGGTTTGTATCTCCATCATATTTCATCTCTCTTAAGAGCAGAAGAAGGATTATTTTTCCTCTGCCTGTGCTTTTAACTTTTCACTCTGGTCGGTGGTGATTAATGCATCAATAATTTCATCGATATCACCATTCATAATCTGTTCCAGCCGATAAAGGGTCAGTCCAATTCTATGGTCCGTCATACGTCCCTGGGGGAAGTTATAGGTACGGATACGCTCGCTTCTGTCGCCGGTACCTACCTGACTTTTTCGGTCTGCAGCAATGGAGGCGTTTCGTTCCTGTTCCATCATATCGTAAAGGCGTGAACGGAGCATTTTCATCGCCGCCTCACGGTTCTTATGCTGAGACCGCTCATCCTGACATGCTACCACAATGCCGGTGGGAATATGGGTAATCCGGATGGCGGATTCCGTCTTATTGACGTGCTGACCGCCGGCACCGCTGGAACGATAAGTATCAATCTGCAAATCTTCTGGATTGATTTCCACTTCTACATCATCCACTTCCGGCAATACCGCTACCGTTACGGTGGAGGTATGAATTCTACCGCTAGATTCCGTCTCCGGTACACGTTGGACTCTGTGAACGCCACTTTCAAACTTCAACCGGCTATAAGCACCATCACCCTCAATCATAAAGGTGACTTCCTTAATGCCACCAATCCCGATTTCACTGATGTTGAGTACCTCAGTTTTCCAACGCTTGCTATCGGCATACATGGAATACATCCGGAACAAGTCACCGGCAAAGAGAGCCGCCTCATCGCCGCCGGCACCTCCACGAATTTCCACGATAACGTTTTTGTCATCATTGGGATCCTTGGGCAACAGCAGAATTTTAAGTTCTTCTTCGATTCTGGCAATATTCTCTTTGGCTTGTTTGGATTCTTCCGCCAGCATTTCTTTAAACTCTTTATCGCTTTCCGGGTCATCCATCATGATTTTCGCATCCTCAATGGTTTCTTTGTTGCTTTTGTATTCCCGATATTTCTCTACAATGGGAGTAATATCCGAATGCTCTTTACAGAGTCTTCTCCAGGTTTCCTGGTCAGCAATCACCGCAGGGTCACTGATTCTCTGTGCCAATTCTTCAAATTGCTTTTCGATAAATGATAATTTTTCAAACATATGAATCTCCTTATAGTTCACCTTTGGATTTTGCAATCAAATAAGCATTGACAAACCCGTCTAAATCTCCATCCATGACCGCCCCAATGTTGCCCACTTCATGACCTGTGCGGTGGTCTTTAACCATGGTGTAGGGGTGGAAAACATAGGAACGAATCTGGCTTCCCCAACCAATTTCCATCTGCACACCTTTTAAATCATCAATTTTTTCTTTCTGTTCCCGTTCCGCAATTTCCAAAAGTTTAGCGGTGAGCATTTTCATCGCCATATCCCGGTTTTTATGTTGAGAACGTTCATTCTGACAGGTTACCACAACTCCTGTGGGGATATGGGTAATCCGGATAGCAGACTCGGTTTTATTGATATGCTGACCACCGGCACCGCTGGAACGATAGGTATCTATCCGCAAATCTTCCGGGTTAATCTCTACCTGAAGATTATCGTCCATCTCCGGCATTACCTCTACCGAAGCAAAAGAAGTATGCCGTCTTGCAGCAGAATCAAAGGGCGATATCCGCACCAATCGGTGTACCCCCTTTTCGCTCTTGGCATAGCCGTAGGCATTCATACCCTCTACAGAGAAGGTAACACGCTTAATCCCGGCTTCTTCCCCTGCCAGATAGTCCATGGTTTCTGTCTGGTAACCACGGCGTTCTGCCCAATGGGTATACATCCGGAACAACATTTCACACCAATCCTGTGCCTCTGTTCCGCCGGCACCTGCATGCAATGTGATAATGGCACTGTTTTTATCATATTTGCCAGAAAGGAGGGTTTCTAATTTCATAGCATCCAGTTCTGCTTTGAGTCCCTCATAACCTTTTTTAATTTCATCCAGAACGCTCTCGTCCTCTTCTTCGATGGCAAGCGTTACCAAGGTTAAAAGATCATCCCAATTCTCTTTTAAGGAGTCATAACGGGCAATTTTTGCGCGCATTCCTTTGATTTGTTGCAAAACTTTTCCTGCCGCATCCATATCCTGATAGAAATCTGCCGCCATAGTTTTCTGCTCTAAGGCATCCGCTTCTTCTTGGGTTTTCGCGATGTTAAAGTGAATCCCTCAGTTCTGTAATTTCTTTTTCCATGCCCTCTAAACTGAGTCTATACTCATCAAAAGCCACGTTCACAGTATCACATCCTTTTTCAATTTTTTCTTTCTTTTATACCTATTGTTCTTTGTCCATACAACAATGCTTATATTTCTTTCCGCTTCCGCAGGGACATGGGTCATTTCTGCCGATTGATGTTGCTTTTCGTACCGGTTGTTTTTTTACCGTACCATCACCGCCAAGATTTTCGGTGACAGGCTTTGCAACTTGGGTACGTTCAATCCTGGTCTGCGGAACTGCATGGAACAAATGCCGAACGGTATCTTCTTTGATAGAAGCAATCATTTCTTCAAACATATCCATGGCCTCAAACTTATACTCGACAACCGGATCCCGCTGTGCATAGGCACGTAGGTTAATACCCTGCCGCAACTGTTCCATGTTATCAATATGAGCCATCCATTTCTGATCAACCACCCGCAAAAGCAGAATCCGCTCAATCTCACGGATGGCTTCACCAAACTCCTCTTCTTTTTGGGTATATTTATCCTGTACTGCCTGGAGGAAATGCTCTTTCAGGCTCTCGATGGTCATCATATCAATTTCATCTGAGTCAAAGGTAAAGACTTCTTCCGGCAACTCACCAAAAACAGAGATCATATGCTCCTGCATACTCTTGAAATCCCATTCATCCGGCGTTCGAGCATCGCCACTGTATTGGGCGATGATGTCATCCAAGGTATCGCTAACCATATTCTGGATAAATTGCTTCATGTCTTCTCCATCCAGAACCCGGTCTCTTTGACCATAGATGGTTTCACGCTGCTGATTATTGACATCATCATATTGTAAAACATGCTTTCTGATGTCAAAGTTTCTGCCCTCAACCCGTTGCTGGGCAGATTCAATGGCACCGCTAAGCATTTTGCTCTCGATTGCCTCATCATCAGCAAATCCAAGGGTTTCCATCACCCGATTGATACGTTCCGGTGCGAAAAGCCGCATCAGGTCATCTTCCAAGGAAAGATAAAACTTGGATGCACCCTCATCGCCCTGACGGCCGGAACGACCGCGCAACTGATTATCAATACGCCGACTCTCGTGACGCTCAGTGCCAATAATGTAAAGACCGCCGGCAGCAAGAACCTCTGCTTGTTCCGGAGCAATCTCCTTTATAAACTGTTCTAATAATTCCCGATAGGTGGCTCTTGCATTCAAGATTTCCTGATCATCTGTTTCCGCAAATTCGGTAGCCTGGACAATCATCGCTTCGGAAAATCCCTGTCGACGCATTTCGTTCTTTGCCATAAACTCAGCATTACCACCGAGAACAATATCAGTACCACGACCAGCCATATTAGTAGCAATGGTAACCGCACCCTTTTTACCAGCCTGGGCAACAATCTCCGCTTCCTTGTCATGGAATTTGGCATTCAGTACATTATGTTCAATGCCACGCTTGCGAAGAAGTTTGCTCAGAAGTTCAGATTTTTCAATGGACACCGTACCAATCAGAACCGGCTGACCTTTTTCGTGGGCTTTCACTACTTCATCAATCACGGCTTGGAATTTTGCAATTTCCGTCTTATAAATGCTGTCCGGTTGGTCTTCCCGAGCCAGCGGTTTGTTGGTGGGAATCACAATAACATCTAAGCGATAAATTTCCTGGAATTCCTCTTCTTCCGTTTGTGCAGTACCAGTCATACCGGAAAGTTTTTTGTAAAGCCGAAAGAAATTTTGGAAAGTAATGGTCGCCAGGGTTCTGCTTTCGTTTTCTACCTTAACGCCCTCTTTTGCCTCAATGGCCTGATGCAAACCGTCACTGTACCGGCGGCCAAACATCATACGCCCGGTGAACTCATCTACAATGATAACCTGACCATCTTTTACCACATAGTCTTTATCCCGTTTCATCACACCAATCGCCTTGATTGCCTGATTAATATGGTGAGAAAGGGTCATATTTGCAGGGTCGGTTAGGTTTTCTACTTGGAATGCAGCCTCTG
>JAZSKV010000018.1:0-3299 GCA_045534975.1 Ructibacterium sp.
GTGCCTATGGCGGAGAAATGCAACAGGTGGTAGAAGAGGTTTCTTATTTAGATGAGAATGGAAAGGTTGCCACCATTCGTGGCGGTAACTGCCACTTCGGTTACCGGACCAGTATCTTTGCGGAAAACCCGGATTATGTGATTTTGGGTTGTACCATTCGATTGAAAGAGGGAAACCAAGAGGAAATCCGGGCAACCATGGACGAATTGGCAGAGCGAAGATGTGAAAAACAACCTCTGAACTTCCCCAGCGCCGGCAGTACCTTTAAGCGACCGGAGGGAGCCTTTGCGGGAAAACTCATTCAGGATGCAGGGTTGATGGGTCTTCGGGTCGGGGGTGCTTCGGTATCCGAAAAGCATGCCGGCTTTGTGGTCAACGATAAAAAGGCGACGGCCAAAGATGTCCGGGATTTAATTGCCCTGGTACAGGAAAAAGTGAAAGAAGATTCCGGGTTTTTCTTAGAGCCGGAAGTACGAATGATTGGCGAGTTCTAAACGAGGTGTCGTAAGATGATACGTTTGATGTCCTTTGGTTTTAAACATGGGGAACCTGTGAATGGGGAATTGATCTTTGATGTCCGCGACTTGCCCAATCCTTTTTATATTCCGGAACTTAAAGAGCATACCGGTCTGGAAACCTGTGTCCGGGACTATGTGATGAATTTTCCGGAGAGCCAGGAACGGTTCTGCCAGTTACAAGCAGAGGTCATCAACCATCTAAAAAACAGAGAAACTTCGGTAGTGGTTGCCATCGGCTGTACCGGCGGGTATCACCGGAGCGTTACCATGGTAGAAGAATTGAAACGGGTTTTGGAATCTGCCGGGTATCCGGTTTCGGTTTTCCACCGGGATATCCAAAAAGGAATCTGAAAATAAGAGGAAATGAGGTGTTAAAATGCAATCATTTTCCCAATCAACCAAAGAAGAGTTACTTAAAAATAATAAGAATAAAACCTGCTGTCAGGAAGCCCAAGAAATGGGTGAAATGCTGTTTGGTGGCTGGATTCTCCAGGAAACCGAGGGTTTGGAAAACGGGGATTTTTACTTGATTCCCAAGGAAATGACCGAGAATGAGTGTTGCAGAAAATCCTTGATTCGCGGTGCGTTCTTAGGCGGTGGCACCATCATTGACCCCAGGAAAAATTATAACTTAGAACTGGTCGCGCCAGACGAAGAACTTTCCCGGGAAATGCAAAAGATTTTAAGAGAGGCAGGGTTTGACTTTCGCTCGGTGAAACGGAAATCCAAATATGTCCTCTATTTGAAAAACAGTGAGACTATCTCAGATTTTCTCAGTTATATTGGTGCCTTTCAGTCACAGATGGAACTTTTGAATATCAAAATTGAAAAAGAAATCAGAAACGAGTTTAACAGGGCTGCCAATAGTGAAATTGCCAATTTGGAAAAAACCATCCATGCGGCAGTGGCGCAGATTAAGGCAATTGAGAAAATCCAAAAGACTATGGGGCTTGAAAAACTCCCGGAGGATTTGCGGGAGATTGCCAGACTCCGGCTTGCCCATAAGGATTTGAGCCTGAGTGAATTGGGGGCGTTGCTCAATCCGCCCCTTACTAAGTCGGGGGTGAATCACCGGCTGAAAAAATTGATGCAATACCAAGAGGATTAAGAAAGGAGGGCGGAGAATATGGCTTTTACCCATCTGCATATGCATACGGCGTATAGTCTGCTTGACGGTGAAGGTACCATCAAAAAATTGGTGGACCGCGCCAAAGAACTGGGGCAGACTTCTCTTGCCATTACCGACCACGGTAATATGTATGGGGTCATTGATTTTTATGAATATGCCAAAGAACAGGGTATCAAACCCATCTTAGGTTGCGAAGTCTATGTTGCCGCCCGTACTTTGCAGGATAAGGTTCACGAATACGATGCCCAAAGTTATCATTTAATTCTTTTGGCGGAGAACAACGAGGGTTACCAGAACCTGATGAAGATTGTTTCCATTGGCTTTGTGGACGGCTTTTATTACCGCCCCAGAATTGATATGGAGGTTTTGCGGAAATACAATAAGGGTATCATTGCCCTGAGTGCTTGTATGGCTGGCGTTCTCTCTCGGAATATTTTAAGCAACAACTATGAAGAAGCCAAACGGCGGGCAGAAGAATTTATCGATATCTTTGGCAGGGACCGGTATTTTATTGAGATTCAAGACCATGGTATCTTAGAGCAGAAAAAACTCAACCGTGGCTTGATTGCTCTTGCAGAGGAACTGAATCTTTCTCTGGTTGCTACCAATGACGTCCATTATGTCAAGCAGGAAGATGCGGTCTACCAGGATGTTTTGATGTGCATTCAGATGGGAAAGACCGTACAGGATGAAGACCGGATGAAGATGTCTACCGACCAACTCTATTTAAAGTCGGAAGAAGAGATGGCAGAACTTTTTCCCCAGTATCCGGAAGCCATTGCCAATACCCAGAAGATTGCAGACCGGTGTAATGTGGATATCACCTTTGGGGAATTGCATCTTCCTAAATTTGAAGTGCCGGAGGGGATGACCTCTGCAGAGTATTTAAGACAGATAACCGAAGAGGGGTTTAAGAAGCGTTACCCCAAGGATGATGGAACGGTTCGCAGCCGGCTGGAATACGAACTTTCCACCATTGAGCAGATGGGGTATGTGGATTATTTCCTGATTGTTTGGGACTTTATTCGTTATGCCCGGGACAATGGCATTATGGTAGGTCCCGGCCGCGGTAGTGCGGCAGGGAGTGTGGTTTCTTACTGTCTGCATATCACCAATGTAGACCCCATTCGCTATGGCTTGATTTTTGAACGGTTTTTGAACCCGGAACGGGTGAGTATGCCGGATATTGATATTGACTTTTGCTACGAACGCCGTGGCGAGGTCATTGACTATGTGAACCGGAAATACGGAGAAGCACAGGTTTGCCAGATTGTAACCTTTGGTACTATGGCGGCAAGACTTGCAGTCCGGGATGTAGGCAGGGCGCTGGATATCCCTTATGGCGTGGTGGATAATGTGGCAAAGCAGATTCCTATGGAACTGAAAATGACCATTGAAAAGGCATTAAAGGTCAATTATCAGTTAGAGGAACTCTATCATAGCGACCCGCAAATTAAGCAACTGATTGATACGGCGAAAGAGTTAGAGGGTCTGCCCCGGCACACCTCGACCCATGCTGCCGGCGTGGTGATTACCAAAGAACCGGTGCAGAATTATGTGCCTCTCCAAAAAAATGATGATGTGATTACCACCCAGTTTACCATGACCACCATTGAACGGCTGGGTTTATTAAAGATGGACTTTTTGGGGCT
>JAZSKV010000087.1:0-7507 GCA_045534975.1 Ructibacterium sp.
TGAAAAGTTCGATTGCCATTTCCTTAGGCAAACCGCATTGATAAATCTTCAGTTCGGGACCTACGACGATAACCGAACGACCAGAGTAGTCAACACGCTTACCAAGCAAGTTTTGACGGAAACGGCCCTGCTTACCCTTTAACATATCGGAAAGAGATTTTAAAGGACGGTTACCCGGCCCGGTAACAGGGCGGCCACGACGACCGTTGTCAATCAATGCATCCACTGCTTCCTGCAACATTCTCTTTTCATTTCTAACAATGATTTCCGGCGCACCCAAGTCAAGAAGTCTCTTTAAACGGTTGTTCCGGTTGATTACCCGGCGGTACAAATCATTCAGGTCAGAGGTCGCAAAACGACCGCCGTCTAACTGTACCATGGGGCGGATTTCCGGCGGGATAACCGGGATAACGGAGAGAATCATCCATTCCGGTTTGTTGCCGGATTTCCGGAAGGCTTCTACCACTTCCAGACGGCGAACCGTTCTGATTTTCTTCTGGCCCTTCGCGCCTTCCAGTTCGGCTTTCAGTTCCTGATACAGTTCTTCTAAATCAATATTCTGGAGCATTTCCAAAACTGCCTCAGCACCGATGCCAGCACGGAACATATCTCCGTATTTTTCGTAATTCTCCCGGTATTCTTTCTCGGAAAGAATCTGGTTCTTCATCAAAGAAGTCTTACCCGGGTCAATCACCACGTAGGCTGCAAAGTACAGGACTTTTTCCAGCGCACGAGGGGAGATATCCAAGATCAGGCCCATCCGGCTGGGGATACCCTTAAAGTACCAGATATGGGATACCGGTACTGCAAGTTCAATATGACCCATCCGTTCACGGCGAACCTTGGATTTGGTAACTTCAACACCACAACGGTCACAGACAACGCCCTTATAACGGACACGCTTATACTTACCGCAGTGACACTCCCAATCCTTTTGCGGGCCAAAAATCCGCTCACAGAACAAACCGTCTTTCTCCGGTTTTAAGGTTCTATAATTGATAGTTTCCGGCTTTTTTACCTCACCGTGGGACCATTCTCTTATTTTTTCGGGCGAAGCAAGTCCGATTTGTATCGCTTCAAAATTCTGATATTCACTCATAACGACCATGCCTTTCCAACTCACAGATTTTGCCGCTGTCTGCCGTGAGTTTGGCAGACAGCCTGATTGTTCTAATCTTTCATGCGTTTAGAACAAAACGTCGTCATCATCAAAATCTTCTTCCTCTTCGGCAATATCCTCAAGAGATTCAATGCCTTCTGCATCCAGATAATCACCGTCAAATTCGGAAGCCGGCTCATCGGTTCCCAAAATATCATCGAGGGCACTGTCTGCATCGTCATCTTCTTCGTCTTCGCCGAGGATATCCTCTACATCGCTCAGCAAATCATCATTCAAATCATCGTCATCGTCTGCGGGAAGAATATCATCCTCCTCGATACCAGCGATGTTTACCGGCAAATCATCAGGATCATCGTCCATAGATTCACGTAGGATAATTTCATTGTCATCTTGGTCCAGAACCTTGATATCAAGTGCTAAACTCTGGAGTTCTTTTACCAATACCTTAAAGGATTCGGGAACACCGGGCTCCGGTACGTTCTCACCCTTTACGATAGACTCATAGGTCTTAACACGTCCTACCACGTCATCGGATTTTACGGTCAGAATTTCCTGCAAGGTATAAGCAGCACCATAGGCTTCCAGCGCCCAAACTTCCATCTCACCGAAACGCTGTCCACCGAACTGTGCCTTACCACCCAAAGGCTGCTGAGTTACTAAGGAATAAGGACCGGTGGAACGGGCATGAATCTTATCATCAACCAAGTGGTGCAGTTTGAGATAGTGCATATAACCTACAGTAACCGGATTATCAAAAGGTTCACCGGTACGTCCATCATAGAGAATGGTCTTACCGTTTCTGTTATAGCCTGCCTGCTCTAAGGCATCCATAATGTCTTCCTCGTTGGCACCGTCAAATACCGGGGTTGCAATTTTCCAGCCAAGGGCTTTTGCCGCATAGCCTAAATGCACTTCCAATACCTGACCGATATTCATACGGGAAGGTACGCCCAAGGGGTTTAACACAATCTGCAACGGTGTACCGTCTTCTAAGAAAGGCATATCCTTTTCCGGCAGAACCCGGGAAATAACGCCCTTGTTACCGTGACGACCTGCCATCTTATCACCCACAGAGATCTTTCTCTTCTGGGCAATGTAACAACGTACCACCTGGTTCACACCGGGGGACAGTTCATCACCGTTGGCACGGGTGAACACCTTAACATCCACAATAATACCATATTCACCGTGGGGAACACGGAGGGAAGTATCTCTTACCTCGCGGGCCTTTTCCCCAAAGATTGCACGGAGCAAACGTTCTTCTGCGGTCAGTTCGGTCTCACCCTTGGGGGTTACCTTACCTACCAGAATATCGCCGCTTTCTACCTCGGCACCAATCCGGATGATACCACGTTCATCCAGGTTCTTCAAGGCATCCTCACCCACATTGGGAATATCCCGGGTGATTTCTTCCGGTCCTAATTTGGTATCTCTTGCCTCTACCTCATATTCTTCGATATGAATAGACGTAAAGGTATCTTCTTTAACTAATTTTTCATTGATTAAGATAGCATCCTCGTAGTTGTAACCTTCCCACGTCATAAAGCCGATGAGAATATTTCTGCCAAGACCAATTTCACCGTTCTGGGTAGAGGGACCGTCAGCAATGATATCCCCTGCCTCTACTCTCTCGCCAGCGCTAACAATGGGGCGCTGGTTGATACAGGTGCCCTGATTGGACCGGGTAAACTTAATCATCTTGTAGGAATCCAATCCCTTATCATCGTTCCGGATGACGATTTCGTCTGCCGAAACCTTTTCTACCACACCACCGGACTTCGCCAAAACACAAACGCCAGAATCCTTGGCTGCTTTGTATTCCATACCGGTACCTACGATAGGAGATTCCGGTACCAGAAGCGGAACTGCCTGACGCTGCATGTTAGAACCCATCAGCGCACGGTTCGCATCGTCGTTTTCCAAGAAAGGAATCATTGCCGTTGCAATAGACATAACCTGTCTGGGGGATACGTCCATATAATCCACACGGCTGGGTTCGATTTCTAAGAACTCGTCCTTATACCGGGTGACAATCTTCTTATTGATAAACCGACCGTCTTCATCCAGAGGCTCGGTCGCTTGTGCTACATAGTAACCTTCCTCGGTATCGGCAGTCATATATTCTACTTCTTCGGTCACGATGCCATTTTCTTTATCAACCTTCCGGTAAGGAGTTTCGATAAAACCATATTCATTGACCTTAGCAAAACCGCTCAAGGAGTTAATCAAACCGATATTCGGACCTTCCGGGGTCTCAATGGGACACATACGTCCGTAATGAGAATGGTGTACGTCACGGACCTCAAAGCCGGCACGCTCACGAGAAAGACCGCCGGGACCTAAGGCAGAGAGTCTTCTCTTATGGGTCAGTTCACCTAAGGGGTTGATCTGATCCATAAACTGGGACAACTGTGACGAACAGAAGAATTCTTTAATGGCGGAAGTTACCGGGCGGATGTTAATCAAGGTCTGGGGAGTGATGACATCCAGATCCTGAATGGTCATACGCTCCCGAACCACACGCTCCATCCGGGAAAGACCAATCCGGAACTGGTTCTGCAACAGTTCGCCAACGCTCCGCAGACGACGGTTGCCCAAATGGTCAATATCATCTACCTGACCGACGCCGGACGCCAGGTTTCCAATATAAGAGATAGAAGCCAAGATATCGTCAATCAGAATATGACGGGGAATCAACTCGTCTTTCCGCTCTCTTAACTGGTTCTTAAATTCTTCAGAATCCACATCGGGATACTGTTCTAAAATCTCATGGAGTACCGTTTTGCATACGGTTTCTGTAATGCCATATTCCCGGGGATTATAACCAACATAGTTTTTCAGATCAACCATGTTATTAGAAATTACCTTGGTGCGAACACCATCTACATCCAGAACGATATCGTTAACCTCTGCCTTTTCCAGGGCTGTAGCAATCGCCTTGGTGATCACATCACCCTCGGATACGATCACTTCGCCGGTTTCCGGGTCAGCAATGGTCTGGCCGGATACAAAGCCTACAATCCGATTTGCCAGTTGCAGTTTCTTATTGAACTTATAACGGCCAACCTTAGCAAGATCATACCGTTTGGGGTCAAAGAAGAGATTTTGCAACAAAGTCTGAGCGCTTTCCACGGTGGGAGGCTCACCCGGACGCAGTTTCCGATATACTTCCAAAAGACCTTCTTCCTGGGTAGAAGTGGTATCTTTTTCCATGGTTGCCAAAAGTCTGATGTCTTCGCCGAAAAGTTCGGTAATCTGGGCATCAGTTCCAAAGCCCAGAGCACGAATCAACACCGTTACCGGAATCTTACGGTTACGGTCAATTCTTACATAATAAATGTCGTTACTGTCGGTTTCATATTCCAGCCATGCACCACGGTTGGGGATAACCTGAGAAGAAAACAGTTTCTTACCCAACTTATCAAATTCTTCAGAATAATACACGCTTGGTGCACGAACCAACTGAGAAACGATAACACGTTCCGCGCCGTTGATGATAAAGGTGCCAGCAGGGGTCATAATAGGAAAGTCACCCATAAAGATTTCCTGTTCTTTTACTTCACCAGTCTCTTTATTGATCAACCGCACTTTCACGCGCAAAGGCGCCGCGTAAGTGGTATCCCGTTCTTTACATTCCTCGATATCGTATTTGGGGGTCTCCTCCAAACGATAGTCGATGAACTCCAGAATCAGGTTTCCGGCATAGTCCGTAATGGGAGACACATCATGAAAAACATCTTTCAGTCCCTCGTTCAAAAACCAGTCATAAGAGTTTTTCTGAATTTCAATCAGATTCGGCATATCCAGAACTTCTTGGATTTTACCGTAACTCATACGAGTGTTTTTTCCTAGTTTCACAGGATGTACCATAAGCGATCACCTCATCTAAGAATTTATTTTCATTCCTCCCAAACCCGGCAAGGTTTGGCATCATCACCGGTTTTGGGACGGATTATGTTATTCTCTTCTTCTTTTGGAAAGAACCGGCAGAAAAAAACTCTTGCACATTCCTAAAAACTGTGCTATACTCACAGTAGAACTTTTATTTTTTCGCCGATTTTACAGAGAAAGACGCATAATCTCTCATTATAAGCAGATAATTATTATATCACGCCGAGAAATGGTTGTCAAGTGCTTTTTTGCCCTAAAAATCCCATAAAAAACCGTGTTTTTGTATAGATTTTTTTGGTGTTTTGGGCAACCGGCCACTTTGACAGAAGGGAATGACTTCATGAACCTTAAAAAAAGCCTGTCGTTGGGCAAGCAAACTTCACTTTGGATACGGGTTATGACGGCGCTTCTGGCGCTTTTTGTTTTGTTTGGGCAAGTTTCCGCCTTTGGGGCAGTTCTGGGGAACCAGACCTCTACCAGGATAACGGAATATTCCCAAGGGACCGTTCTGCACATCACCACCTTTGACAATCCCGATGTGGGACAGCAGACAGAACATTACGTTGCCTATACCCCCAATCCGGACATTACCCCCATCATCAGCAACGGTACTTCCGTCTATGGCAAGCGGACTCTATCCCAAGCCAACCAGACCTTAAACCAGCAAGGGATTGCCTCTGCCATTGGCATAAACGGAGATTTCTTCTCCCTCCAGACTGGTGTGCCGATGAGCAACTTAATCATTGAAAAAAAGGTGATTTCCAAAGATGCCGGCTGGCTTTCTGCCGTTGGGTTCCGGGAAGACGGCACCGCCTTTATGGGAACTCTCCCCATCTCCACCAATATTAACACCGACCTTGGCAGTATCCCGGTAGAATGTATCAATAAATATCGGCAACCCTATGCCCTATATCTTTTTACCGATGATTTTGGTAATAGCACCGAGGCCACAACCCCCGGCATCAACATTGTTTTAGGTCAGGTCAGCGGCGAAATTACCTTAAACAGTTCGGTCACCGCCGTGGTAGAAAG
Organism: Ructibacterium sp.; assembly: GCA_045534975.1. GTDB lineage: Bacteria > Bacillota > Clostridia > Monoglobales > Monoglobaceae > Ructibacterium. Next base: position 6,044 of record JAZSKV010000087.1, read on the forward strand.
CGTTGATGAATATGACGGCGCTATTGCTATTCCAAAAGGGAAGTGGATTCTCAGCGTAGATTTAGAGGCCGACCAATCCATCTTAGACCGAATTGCCACCTTGACACCCGGCACCAAAATTACCTTAGATACCAAAGATGCCGGCAATGACCCTCGTTGGGAATCGGCAGTCTATGCCATGGGGAATACCGGCGGCAAACTGATTACGGACGGAAAGTTGGACTATACCGACGAATCGGCTGCTCCCCGAACCGCCATTGGTATTAAAGCAGACGGCACTATCATTTTTTATACTCTGGACGGACGGCAATCCGGCTACAGTTATGGCGCCCGGAAAGAAACGTTGGCCCGGCGGCTTTTGGAATTGGGTTGTGTAGAGGCCATGAATTTAGACGGCGGCGGTTCCACCACCCTGGGCGGCGTTCTGCCCGGAACCAAAGATTTTCGGATTATCAATTCTCCCTCCGATGGTGGGCAACGGAAATGTGCCAACTTCTTCTTCTTAAAGAAAAACAATGCCCCCAGCGGCATTCCTTACGTCTTAAAAGTATCCCATTGGGGCAAGCCGGTACTCTCCGGTTCTTCCCTGCAACTGACGACGGATGCCTACGACAGTTCTTACGGGCCGGCAACTACCCCCAATGATATGGTTTATGCCCTGACCGAGGATGCGAAAACGCCCTCTCCTGATGGATTAAAATCAGAGGTTTCTCCTGACGGATTTGTGACGGTACGAGGCAACGGTGACGTTTACATTTCTGCCACCGGCGGAGGGCTTTCCGGCAGCACCATGCTCCGGGCAGTTGCCACCCCGGAACGGGTGACCGTCTTTGATACCAGTACCGGCAAGGCTGTTCCGGAACTAATGTTAGAGCCCGGCGAGGAAATTTCTCTCTCCGCCACCGCCTACTGGGGCGGTCAGGAGATGATTGTCAAACACGATAGTTTTACCTGGCGGGTGGTCAGTGAAGACGCCAGCATTGGTGAAATCACCAAAGACGGAAGATTCACCGCCAGCGAAAACAGCGGTTCCCTTGGAGTCCTGGCGGTCAACGCCGGTCTTTGCACCACAGAGATTCCGGTTCGTATTCGTTCTAACGAAGAAATCCCGGCAGATGTCCCCCGGCCAGAAATCTACGGACAGATGACCAGCGAGGGATTGACCGCCATCATTTCCTGCGAAAACAGCACCGTTTCCAAAGAGAATATCAAATTCTATTTAGACGGACAACCCACTTCTTTCCAATATGAAAATGGGAAAATCACCTATCAAATGCCGAAAGATATCACACAAGATTATCACCGGATGGTGTTGGTAGCAACCGCACAAAAGGGTGCTGCCGCCATGGCTGGTTACAACTGGGGCAGCCCTACCCTTTGTGAAAGTCCTTTCCCGGATACCAAAACTCACTGGGCAAAAGATATCATCAGTTATATGGCAGAACAAAAGGTGGTAACCGGCAG
>JAZSKV010000069.1:0-5997 GCA_045534975.1 Ructibacterium sp.
GCTTGGCCTCCGACTTACAACCTTCTCTTTTTCTTCTTCTCTCTTCTTCATCTTATCCAGAGCCAGACGAATAAGACCGCCCACCATAATACAAGCGTTCAGTTGTACCGGTAAGTATACACCGATGGCAAAGGGCAGTACGGGGATACCAATCAATTCTACCACAACGGCAATGAATACACCGATAAATACCAAAGCCCAGGGAAGATTACCCTGCATAACACCCTCGATGATGAGTTTCATCAAGGTAGCCTGAGGTGCTGCCAACTGGTCAGAGCCAAAACCCCAAGCAGTATCTAAAAGGTACAAGGTTCCGCCAATGGCGAAGGCTGCTGCGATAACGCCGATAATTTCACCAATCTGTTGCTTCTTGGGGGTTGCACCCAAAAGGTAACCGGTCTTTAAATCCTGAGAGGTATCGCCGGCAATGGCAGATACAATACAGATAATAGAGCCGATAGAAATGGCAGATATCATTCCCGCAATGCCAGTAGTACCGGTTGCCTTTAACAACAAGGTGGTAACCAGTAAGGTCGCAATCGCCATACCGGATACGGGGTTGTTACTGCTGCCGACCAATCCAACCATCCGAGAAGAAACAGTGGCAAAGAAGAAACCAAATACCACCACGATGCAAGCACCCAGGAAAGAAACCGGAATCGCCGGGATCAGCCATACCAGAACGGTCAGTACTGCAATGGCCAAAAGAACGATTTTGATGTTAAGATCTTTGGCGGTACGGGCATTGGAATCTGCCTTTGCGCCTTTCATGCTCTTCATGGCACCGGTAAAAGTGGTGACGATGAGGGGCAGAGATTTAATCAGGCTGATAATACCGCCGGCTGCCAGGGCACCGGCACCTATGTAGCGGATGTAAGAACTCCAGATAGCACTGGCTCCGCCTGCTGCATAGATTTCACCAATCGCCTCCGTACCCGGATAGAGAATGATATTCTCACCAAAGAGTACCATCAAGGGAATTAAAACCAACCAACTAAGTACACCGCCGGCAAACATATAAGAAGAAATTCTTGCACCGCAGATATAACCTACGCTCATAACCGCCGGATAAATCTGGGTACCGATTTCACCTGCATAATGCTTTACATGGAAAGAAATCTCACCGGCAACTAACTTTAAGCCGTCAATGATGAACTTAAAGAGTGCTGCAAAGCCCATACCGGCAAATACGGTGGATGCATTGGCGCCGCCCTTTTCACCAGCCAGGAGAACTTCTGCACAGGCAGTACCCTCCGGATAAGGGAGAATACCGTGTTCTTTGACAATCAAAGCATTTCTTAAAGGCACCATAAAGAAGACACCCAAAAGTCCGCCAAGGAGTGCAATCAAAGTGATGGAAAGGATATCAGGCTTGTCCATCTGACCTTCTGCCGCCCACAGGAAGAGAGCCGGCAAGGTAAAGATTGCACCTGCTGCCAAAGATTCACCGGCAGAACCTACAGTCTGCACGATGTTACTCTCTAAGATAGAGTTTTTCCGCATAATCACACGGATCACACCCATGGCGATAACCGCCGCCGGGATAGACGCCGATACCGTCATACCAACACGAAGTCCCAGATAAGCATTGGCTGCACCGAAGACCACCGCAAGGATAATACCCATTACAATAGAGGTAATGGTAATTTCCGGAGTAATTTTTTCCGCCGGCACATAGGGTTTAAAATTGTTGTTTTCGTTCATACATAACTCCATTCTGTCGCTTTTGCGACGGATCCGTTTAATAGAATTTTATAGTACAGTATTGTATCATAATTTTACAAAAACTGCAAGACAAAAATCAGGCTATTTGCAATTTTTTAAGACATCCAGAATAATCTCGTAAACCGCCTTGGTGGATGCGATGCTGAGCCGCTCACCGGTTGTATGGATATCGTACATTTGCGGACCCACAGAAATGCAATCCATCCCCTCTAAGGCCGCAGCAAAGACACCACATTCCAATCCTGCATGGATGGCTTCTACCCGGATTTCTTTGCCAAACTTCTGTTGGTACGCCTCTTTATATAAGGTCTGCAAAGCAGAATCGCTTTTAAATTCCCAGGGGGGATATTGCCCGGAAATCCGGGTTTTGCATGGTACGCAAGCGGAAAATACCTGCAGTTTCTCTTCCAGAAAGTGCAGGGCTGATTTTTTATTGCTCCTGAGGGCAAAACAAATTTTAATTTCCTCTTCCTCTGTCTGCAAAACGCCCAGATTCAAAGAAGTTTCTACCAGATTTTCGATTTCTTTGCTCATTTCTATGACACCGTTTGGCGCACACAAAAGCAGATAGATCAGTTTCTCGCAAAGGTCTGCCGTCATGGTTTGATAGCACCCCTCGCCCAGAACTTCTATCTCCAGGGAAAAGTCCGGTTCCCGCTCCGCAATCTCCTCCTGAATTACCTTGGTGTATTCCCGAAGTTCCATCACCAGCGGTTCCGGGTTCTCTACGACCAATTTTGCCGTAGAGGCAAGGGGAATGGCATTGGATTTATCGCCACCATCAAGACTCATGATACCAAAATCTGTCATGGTTTTGGCATGGTTTAAGATTCTTCCCATGAGCAGATTGGCATTGACCCTTCCCTTGTCAATCTCCACACCAGAATGTCCGCCCTTTAAACCTTTCACCGAAAGCCGAACACCAACACCGCTTTTCTCTTCTCTTGTCACCGGAATTGTCATAGAAAATTCACTACCACCGGCACAGGATACCGTAAGAATGCCCTCATCCTCAGAATCTATATTAATCATTTTTCTGCCTTTGAGCCCTTGCATATCCAAAGCCATGGCACCTAGCATTCCTACCTCTTCATCGGTGGTAAAAACCGCTTCGATAGGCGGATGGGGAATATCCTTGCTCTCCAAAATTGCCAGAATCATGGCAACGGCAATTCCATTGTCCGCACCTAAGGTAGTTCCTCTGGCTTTGATAAAATTATCTTCTACATAAATATCCAGACCCTCTTGGGTAAAATCAATGGTTTTCTCCTCATCTCTTTGGCAAACCATGTCCAGATGTCCCTGTAAAATCACAGGGTCCGCATCCTCATATCCAGCCGTTCCGTCTTTGTAGATGATGACATTGTATGCTCCGTCTTGCACGGCTTTTAAGCCATGTTCCTTAGCAAATTCCATACAATAGTTACTGATTCTTTCCATGTCCCCAGAACCTCTGGGAATCGATGAAATCTCTTCAAAGTAACCGAAGACCGACTCCGGTTCAAGTCCTGCAAGTTTTTTCATGATGAATCCTCCGTTTTTGTTAGGTATTATAATACCAAATATCCGGCGCCAATACCAACCACCGCTGAAATACAAATAATCAAGATGGGATGGCCCTTCTTCAGTGCAAGAACGGTCATGACCCCAAAAAGTCCAAGGGAAATATAAAATTCCGGCGTGGCAAAGACTCCTGCATGAATCCCCTTTTCAAAAAAGACCGTTTTTCCAAAGGAGATCGCCGCTGCACCAATCAAACCAATGACCGCAGGTTTGAGTCCCGTCATACAACCGCTGACAATGCGGCTATTTTTGAATTTTTCATAGCCTCTTGCCACCAGGAGAATAATCAAAAACGAGGGAAGCACCACGCCCAAGGTTGCACAGATCGCACCAAAAAATCCGCCCATCTCAGAACCTACATAGGTGGCAATATTCACCGCAAAAGGACCCGGGGTGCTTTCGCTGACTGCCACAAAGTCAATCAGTTCATTCATAGAAAGCCAACCGTTTTTCATCACTGCTTCCTGAATCAACGGGAGCATGGCATAGCCGCCGCCAAAGGTAAAGGCGCCGATTTTGAAAAAGGTTAAGAACAAGATAAGCAATATCATTCTCTATGCCCTCCTTTCGCCGCAAGTGCGGTAACAAGGCCGATGACTGCCGCGCAGATAATCACATAAAGCACGTTGACACCAAACACCGCTACCGCAACAAAAGCAAGACCGGCGATGAAATAGGATACCGGGTTTTTCGGGCATTTTTTGTACATGGTATAAAACGCCTTAACAATCAGAGCAAGGACACCGGCCCGGATTCCATAAAAGGCATATTTCACTACGGTGATGTGGGAAAAATTCCGGAGCAAGGAAGATATGGCAAAGATAATGACAAACGACGGGATCACCACACCAAAGGTAGAAAAAAAGGCACCCCAGAAACCGGCAATCTTATATCCCACAAAGGTCGCCATATTAATGGCAACCGGTCCGGGAGTGGATTCTGCAATGGCGACAATATCTAAAATATCTTCATCGGTAATCCAACCGTGTTTTTCGCTAATCTCCTTTTGCATCAAGGGAATCATAGCGAACCCACCACCAAAGGTGAATGCACCGATTCGAAAAAAGGTTAAAAACAAGGTCAGAATACGCTTGCTCTTCTTTTCTTCCATAACTTTTCACTCACTTTCTGTCGGGTAATACCACAGTAACAAAATCCTGAATATTCAGTTCTTCCTCGGTTACTTTACAGTTAACACAATGAATACAGACGCCTTTTCTTTCTGCCTCACAAAGAGCCTTAGCAAACGCCGGATGGGTCTTTTGGTTGGGGGTAAAATACTTACATTCTTCCATCTGGGCAACAAAAAAAATATGCCCGCCGTATCCCTCATCTACGGCGTTCATCAACTCCCGGATATGCTTAATACCCCGCTCCGTGGGCGCATCAGGGAACATCAGCACCCCGTCTTCCTCCAGGGTAACACCTTTAACTTCCACAAAATGCTGTTTCCCGTCTGCTTCAATATAAAAATCGAACCGGGAATTTTGATATTTGCACTCCGGTTTAATCAGCGTAATGTTCTGGAAATACTTCTCTTTTTTCACCCATTCTAAAAATACCTTGTTGGGGGCTTGGCTGTCCATATTGATTAGTTTACCATTTTTAAGAACAGATATCAAGTCATACTTGGTTTTTCTTTCCGGATTCTCGGCCTTTTGCACTAACACTTTAGCCCCCGGAACCAAAAGTTCTCTGCATCTGCCGGTGTTTTTTACATGACAAATCTCGGTTCTGCCGTTCATCTCGATTTCGGCAATAAACCGGTTCGGGCGGGCACAAAACCTACCTTCTTCTATTCTTTCATATCGCATTTACCCGCACCCCCTATCGCATTTCTGCCCGTCTATTGTAGCAGATATTCTATGGAAAAGCAAGGACTAAGAATCCGGTTTTTCTTTACTTTTTTCAAAAAATCCCTTGACAAACCGATTGGAACGTGCTATACTTTTTAAGTCGCACCTAAGCGGCACGATAAATGTGCTTGGAGAGGTGTCCGAGTGGTTTAAGGAGCTAGTCTTGAAAACTAGTGATGCGAAAGCACCCAGAGTTCGAATCTCTGCCTCTCCGCCAGATTATCTCTCACACTACAATTTCATATGTTTAAATTCGGAGAAGTACTCAAGTTGGCCGAAGAGGCGCCCCTGCTAAGGGTGTAGGTCGTGAAAGCGGCGCGAGGGTTCAAATCCCTCCTTCTCCGCCACATCTGGGCGTAACATCTGTTACGCCCAGATTATTTTTTTGCCCGTTTTTCACTAACTCTTCTTTGGTCGGTGGGTCGAAATTATAGTCTTTCGTTTTGGCAAAGGTAAATTTGATTTGTATGTAATCCTCGTATATGATAACTCTGTCTACCAGCGACTCAATCAGTTGCTTGGAGTTGGACAGGGTTTTATTTTTCAGCATCTTTTGTGCATGCCATAAGGTGTACTCAATATCACTTTGGGATACAGGCGAGGTTTTTTGTGTCTGTTCCAGCTTTCTAAGTTCGCTTTGCAAGTTTGCCTTTTCTTGTTCCATTTTTTCCAGCTTCTCAAACAAGGCTTCTGTACGCTTTCTAATCATCATGGTTATCAGATACTCTATGTCACCCTCAAGATTTTTAATTTTCTTCTCCAAGGCTGTCTTTTTACCATTTAACTCATCATTACACATTTCTTTAAACCCATTGTAATATTCTGTAAGCTTTTCCAACAGTGTATCATCAAA
>JAZSKV010000036.1:0-8265 GCA_045534975.1 Ructibacterium sp.
TTGGCTTTTAGGTCACCTAAGTTCCGGTTTTTCACATCGTCTAAGGTATAGCCCAATTTCTCTAAAAGTCCCTTGGCGGCATCATAACTCTCCGGATGGACCGAGGTATTGTCTAAGATATTTTTGCCGTCTTTGATACGGAGAAAGCCGGCACATTGTTCAAAGGCTTTGGGTCCCAACTTCGGCACTTTTTTCAGTTGGCTACGTCCGGTGAAGACGCCCACCTCGTCCCGGTAATTCACAATATTTTTAGCAATGGCAGAGGAGATGCCGGAAATATAGGTAAGGAGAGGCCAGGAGGCCGTGTTCAAATCCACACCCACGCTGTTGACGGTGTCTTCCACCACGCCCCCTAAGGTTTCGTCCAGCCGTTTCTGGTTCATATCGTGTTGATATTGACCCACGCCAATGGCTTTAGGCTCAATCTTCACCAGTTCTGCCAAAGGATCTTGCACCCGGCGGGCAATGGACACCGCACTTCTTTGGGTTACATCAAAATCCGGGAATTCTTCGGTACCAAGTTTAGAGGCAGAATAGACCGAAGCCCCTGCCTCGTTGGTGATAAGATACCGGACTTTGGTGCCGGGCAGGGTCTTTAATAATTCTGCCACAAACATCTCGGTTTCTTTGGATGCGGTACCGTTGCCGATAGAGATTAAATCTACGTCATATTTGGCAATGAGGGACTTGATAAAATCTCCGGCAGATTTCTTCTGGTTTTCGGAATGGGTCACATAAATGACGCCGGTATCCAAAACCTTGCCGGTACCGTCTACCACACCCACCTTACAACCGGTGCGGTAGCCCGGGTCAAGACCGATGACCACCTTATCATGAATGGGGGGTTGCATTAAAAGGTTTTTCAGATTAACCTGGAAAACTTTCATCGCCTGCTCTTGGGCAATTTCGGTGAGTTCGTTCCGGATTTCCCGTTCCATAGAGGGAGCAATCAGCCGACCGTAGGCGTCTTCCACTGCCTGTTGCACATAGGAAGAGGAGGGGGCTGGATTTTTGGCGATCTCTTTTCTTAATAAATAGGTAAGAATCTGTGCCGTGTCCGGGGTAATGGATACCGATAAAAACTTTTCCTTTTCCCCACGGTCAATGGCTAAGGTCCGGTGGGGGGCAAGTTTGCTGCAAGGCTCTGCAAAGTCATAGTACATCCGGTAAACGCTGTCTTCCTCGCCCGTTGCCTTGGTGGTAACCAAACCCGTGCGAAAAGTGATATCCCGAATCTTCTTCCGGTGGTCAGCGTTATCCGATACCTGCTCTGCAAGAATATCCATAGCCCCTTGCAAGGCTTCCTCGGCAGTTGCTACCTCTTTTTCCGGGTCGATATAGGCTTCTGCCCCGGTTATGGGGTCAAAATCGGGATTTTGGGCATAGAGTGCCTCTGCCAAAGGCTCTAAACCCTTGGCTTTTGCAACGGTGGCACGGGTTTTCCGCTTGGGGCGGTAGGGACGGTATAAATCCTCAATCTCGGTGAGTTTGGTGCAGGCATCAATGGCGGCGGCAAGTTCCTCGGTTAAAAGACCCTGTTCCTCAATCAGCCGTTTCACGTCTTCTTTCCGCTCCTGCATATTCCGAAGATAGGTCAGCCGTTCCGAAAAGGTACGCAAGACCTCGTCGTTTAATTCCCCGGTTGCTTCTTTCCGGTACCGGGAGATAAAGGGAATGGTATTCCCCTCGTCGATTAAGGCAATGGTGTTATCCACCTGCCATTGTTTTAAGTTTAGTTCCTGGGCAAGTTGTACTGCAATTTCCATCGTTTTTCTCCTTTTTGTGATACGGTCGTGCTTGAAAATTTGCGATCTTTGCCTGATAACTCGCCTTTCCCAGTCGGTTATGTACACTGCAGGGGAGGGCCTCTGTGCCCTCCCGAATGCGGGCGGGGATGGAACCCCGCCCCTACAATGGCATACGGATATTTATTGTAGGGTATGGATTTATCCATACCGATTTGTATATCACAACCATAATACGGAATGCATAAATGCATTCCCTACAATCATAATGTCGTTGTCTATCAGGTCGCGGGACGCTCACGAGCGTCCTCTACAAAATTATACGGAAAGGATTGTAGGGCGATTCACAAATCTCCCGTTTATAATATTTTATTTATCCCATCATATCAAAAAATCCAATCTGGCTGCTTTCCGGGATTCCCTTTAAGACTCCGTTTTCCGCTAAGGTTTCTATGACAGCCTTATTGGCGCCGGAACGGTTCTTTAAATCGTCCTGGGAGAGGAAGGGACCACCTTTGGCGGCTTCCATCAACGCGTCTGCTGCCGCATCCCCCACCCCGGCAAAGGCGTTTAAGGGAGGCAAAATCGCCCCGTCAATATTCTGAAACTTTCTGGCATGGGACTTATATAAATCCACTGGCAGGAAGGTAATACCCCGTTGGTACATTTCCAGGCAGATTTCCAAAATGGTATAGAGGGATTTTTCGTTGGCGGTCATGCCGGCGGACTTCATGCTCAGTTTCCGCATCTCTTCTTTGACCTTGTCTACCCCTTTGGTCATCAGGGCGGCATCAAATAAATCGGCACGGACGGTAAAGTAGGCAATATAGAAATCTACCGGATAATTTACCTTAAACCAGGCAATCCGCAGTGCCATCATAACATAGGCCGCCGCGTGGGCTTTGGGGAACATATATTTGATGGTCTTACAGGAATCCAAGTACCAATCCGGAATTCCCTCACCATTTTTGATGGCGTCTTCCATCTCCGGGGTCAGGGCACCTTTGGCGGCATTTCCCTTTCTGACGATTTCCATAATCTTAAATGCCATACTGGGCTCTAAGCCGTGCTGCATCAAAAAGACCATAATATCATCACGAAGCCCAATAACCTCGGAAAGGGTTGCCTTTTTGGCTTTAATCAAATCCTGGGCATTGTTCAGCCATACGTCAGTACCGTGGGACAGCCCGGAAATCACCAGAAGTTCCATAAAGGTGGAGGGTTTGGTTTCTACCAACATACCACGGACAAAGGAAGTACCAAATTCGGGAACTCCAAAGGTTCCCACCTCGCTGCCAATCTGTTCCGGGGTGACCCCCAACGCCTCGGTGGAAGAGAAGAGGGTCATCACCGTGGGGTCATCTAAGGGGATGGTCTTGGCATCCACCCCGGTCAAATCTTCCAGCATACGAATGGTAGAGGGGTCATCATGCCCCAGGATATCCAGTTTTAACAGGTTATCGTGGATGGAATGGAAGTCAAAATGGGTGGTAATGATATCGGAATCCTTTTTATCTGCCGGATGCTGAATGGGGCAGAAATCGTGAATGTTCATGGTCTTGGGACAGACAATGATACCGCCCGGATGCTGACCGGTGGTTCGTTTCACATCAATCATCCCTCTGGATACCCGAATCAGTTCGGCTTCCGGTGCCTCGATACCCTTTTCTTCATAATATTTCTTAGCAAAGCCAAAGGCGGTTTTATCGGCAATGGTGCCGATGGTGCCGGCTTTAAAGACATATTCATCCCCAAAGAGTTCTCCCACATATTTGTGGGCGGTTGCCTGATATTCCCCGGAGAAGTTTAAGTCAATATCCGGGACTTTATCTCCCTTAAAGCCCAAGAAGGTTTCAAAGGGAATGGTGAGGCCGTCTTTTTTCATGGGTGTGCCACAATGGGGACAAGTCTTGTCCGGCATATCGGGGCCAACGGCGTATTCGCCCTTTTCAAAGAATTCGCTATGCTTACAGTCGGGATTGGGACAGATATAATGGGGGCAAAGGGCATTGACCTCGGTAATATCGGACAAAAATGCCGCAAAGGAAGAACCGACACTACCCCGGGAGCCAACCATATACCCTGCCTCGTTGGACTTTTTCACCAGTTTGTGGGCAATCATATACATGACGGCATAGCCGTATTTGGTGATACAATCCAGTTCCTTCTCCATGCGTTCTTGTACCACCTTGGGCAGAACATCCCCGTAGATGTTATGTGCCTTTTCATGGCACATCTTCACCAAATCTTCTTCACAGTTCTCAATAGAGGGGGGATAGGAACCGTCTTTTACCGGTTGCAGGGTTTCACACATATTGGCTATCTGATTGGTATTGGTGATGACCACCTCTCTGGCCTTTCCTTCGCCCAGATAAGAAAATTCTTCTAACATCTCCTCGGTGGTACGGAAGTACAGGGGTGCCTGCTGGTCCGCGTCTTCAAAACCCTGGGCACCCATGAGAACCCGGCGGTAAACCTCGTCTTTGGGGTCCATAAAATGGACATCACAGGTTGCCGCCACCGGCAGCCCTAATTTTTCGCCTAATTTTACAATCTTCCGGTTGATGCTTTGGAGGGCCGTATCGTCTTTCACCATGCCGTTTCGCACCATAAACCGGTCGTTGCCGATGGGTTGAATCTCTAAATAATCATAGAAAGAAGCGATTTCTTCCAGTTCCCCGTCGGGTTTTCCTTGGAGGACTGCCTGATACAGTTCCCCTGCCTCGCAGGCAGAGCCAATCAAAAGACCCTCCCGGTACTTTTCAATGACGCTTCGGGGCATGATGGGTTTGCGGTAGAAGTAGTTTAGGTTAGAAAGAGAAATTAACTGATAGAGATTTTTAAGACCTGTATAGTTTTGCGCCAGCAAAATAATGTGATGCCGGGGATTTTTAAGGAGACCCGGGTTGTTGTCAATATTACTCTCGCCCCTGCCGTCAGATTTTTCTAACACCATATCTAAAAGTTTTAAGAAAACCTCTGCGGTGGCGGTGGCATCATCCACCGCTCGGTGATGGTTTTCTAAGGATACGGAGAGTCTTGCACAGACCGCATCTAAGGTGTGTTTCCCTGCCTCCGGGAAGAGTTCCCGGGAGAGGCGGAGGGTATCGTTAATATGATTATGGAAAGAAAGCCCCAACCGGGTGGCTTTTTGCCGAATAAACCCGGTATCAAAGCCGGCGTTGTGGGCAACTACCGTGGCGTCACCGCAGAAACTTAAAAATTCCGGCAAGACGGTGTCAATGGTGGGCTTATCTTTCACCATATCATCGGTAATCCCTGTCAGTTGAACAATTTTTGCCGGAATTGGCTTTTGGGGGTTAATCAACTGGGAAAAAGTATCGGTAATAATCCCGTCTACAATTTTCACAGCACCGATTTCGGTAATTTCTTCTTCGGCAGGGTTCAACCCGGTGGTTTCAATATCAAAAACCACATAGGTGCCGGATTTTCCCTGATGGGAGAGCCGGTCAGCAGCAGAATCGGTATCGTTGATGAGGTAGCCCTCTATTCCGTAGAGAACCTTAAATTCTTTGCCGCTTTTTCGAATGCCAGATGCCGCCTTATGGGCGTCAGGAAAAGCCTGGGCAACCCCGTGGTCGGTAATGGCGATGGCAGAATGTCCCCATTTTGCGGCTCTTTTGATTAAATCCCCCGCAGAGGAAACCGCGTCCATGGCGCTCATCTTGGTGTGTAGGTGGAGTTCCACCCGTTTTTCTTCGGCATTATCTTGACGCTGGGGCAGGGGGGCTAAAAGTTCCGCACCGGTGACTTTCAAGGTGGGTTTGTGGGAGTAATCGTCGTCATCAAAATCCCCCCGGAGCCGGAGGCGGTTCCCTTCTTTGATGGCAGCCATCGCCTTGGCGAGCCGTTCGGTTCTCCCAAAGATACTGCAAAAACAGCCCCAACTGTCATCGCCTAAGTTAAAGTCAATGACGGTGTTGCCGGTGAGTTTTCCGTTTCGTTTCAGTTCCCGGATATCGGCGGTGAGGACTTCACCTTCAATGGAAACATTGCGCATGCCGGTTGTAATATCGAGGATAGGCACCACGTCTTCCGGGGCAACGTGCTTGCCAAAGAGCAGACCCGCATCACAGGTTGCCGCCGGTTTTCCGGCGTTTGCCACACCAAAGGCGAGGTGTTTCTTATTGGCAGACTCTTTGGCAATGGCTTGTAGCTCCGCTTCTTGTTCTTTGAAATACTGGTCAAAATCCATGGCCACAAACTGCAAATCTACCGGGGCAGAAAGATGGCATTCCTGGTTTAAGGTATCAGTCAAATATTCGGTGAACCGGCGTTTTTGTAAAAGGTCCTCACCACCTTGAATGTTGGATATCACAAGAACACCGTCCTTAAATTCTGCCTTGGCGTGTTCTAGACAGATGCGGCAAGCGGTGTGTTCATATAAAAAACCGTCTAAGAGTCCTTGCAGATAAGCACTATCTGGGGTAAGACCCGGATAGCGGAAGAGGAGGGTTAAGTTTTTAAGATGATAAACAGAGATGACCGCATCCCGGTACTCCAAAAGTTCCAGCCGATCCAAAAAAATCGGGGAAGAAAGTTCTAGTTCGATGCGGTTTTCCTCTAAGTAAAGACGACTGTTTTCAATATTGGTTTTTTCTAATTTTTCTGCCAGGGTTTCTAAAACCGTGACCCTGTCAAAAAGGTCTAAAATGGTCGTGCTCATAATTTTCCTCGTTTCTATACCTTGGTCATCTGTCCGATTTCCTCTAATAAAACCGGAACAATCTGGTCTTCGGGAATCTTTTTGATAATTTCCCCTTTCCGGAAGAGGACCGCACAGCCGTCGCCACCGGCAATGCCGATGTCGGCGTCTTTCGCTTCACCGGGACCGTTGACCACGCAGCCCATAACGGCAACCTTTAACTTAGCGGGAATCTTCTCTACCGCTTCCGTGACAGCCTTGGCAATGGGAATCAAATCAATCTTGGTTCTGCCGCAGGTGGGGCAGGAAACCACGTGGATGCGGTCGCCCCCAAGGTCTAATGCCTTTAAGATTCGACGGGCAGTTTCTACCTCCCGCACCGGATCGTCGGTTAAGGAAACCCGAATGGTTTCACCAATGCCGTCAGCCAGCAACGCGCCAATCCCTACGGCGGATTTTACCACGCCGTCTGCATAGGTGCCGGCTTCTGTCACCCCTAAGTGGAGGGGGTAATCAAAGGTTTCCCGTGCCAGCCGATAGGCGGCAATGGTGGTCTTTACATCGGAAGACTTCATGGAAAGGACAATATCATCAAAATCATACCGGTTTAAGATTGCTACATGGCGCTTGGCGCTTTCCACCATGGCATCTGCCAGATTTCCGCCGCATTGTTCCAAAAGCCCGGCTTCCAAGGAACCGCCGTTGACCCCGATGCGAATGGGAACGCCTTTTCTAAGAGCCGCTTGTGCCACGGCTTTTGCCTTTTCCTCGCCGCCAATGTTACCCGGATTGATACGGATTTTCTGCACGCCCCGTTCGATACACAAAAGGGCTAAGCGATAGTCAAAATGAATATCGGCGACCAAAGGCACGGGACTGTTTTGTACCAGGGTTTCCATGGCAACCGCAGCCGCTTCATCGGGAACTGCCAGGCGGACAATGTCACAGCCGGCATCTGCCAGAGCAGAAATCTGTGCCGAGGCTGCCGGGATATCAGAGGTTGCCACATTGGTCATAGACTGGACCGCAATAGGATGCCCAGCCCCTAAGATAATCGAACCGATTTTTACTTCTTTCATATAGGTCAACTCCCTTTTCTTTGGGGGATTTTCTGAAAATTTTCTCTATTCTATTATAACTTTTGAAGATTCCCTTGTCAATGATTTCAGTCGGTGAAATTGGCAAAAAACCCGGGTTTTCATACTATAAAAAGAGGAGGTGAAATGATGGCAACGAAAATTTTTATTGACGCCGGTCACGGCGGTCCCGACCCGGGTGCCGTAGGCAACGGTGTTACTGAGCAAGCGGTGAATCTTAACGTGGCAAACGAACTGGCAAGGCTTTTAAGAGAGGGTGGCTATCAGGTTATGCAGTACCGGACCACCCGAGACGAAAATGTGTTATCCAATAAGAATGCCGATTTAAGTAACCGCGCCAATATGGCAAATCAATGGGGTGCCGATTACTTTATCAGCATCCATACTAATAGTTCCCCCAATCCGGCAGCGAATGGCTTTGAAGCCTATGTCTACCGCTTAGGCGGCAGCGCCGAGGCCCTGGCACAGTCCATTGTGGATTCGGTAGTCGAAACCCTAGGGTCTAAGGACAACGGGGTACGTCAAGCAAATTTTGCCGTGCTAAGGAGAAGCCGGATGCCGGCAACGCTTCTGGAACTGGGCTACCTGACCAATCCCACCGAAGCCTTAAATCTCAACAGCCCGGCATGGCAAAGAGCAGTAGCCAGGGCGATATATAATGGTATCTTTAACTATGTAAAACCGTAGGGCTTGAAAATCCGGCAATCTTTGCCCGTGGCATCAGTTTGGCAAGACAGTTATGTACAAAAAGTACACG
>JAZSKV010000033.1:0-1896 GCA_045534975.1 Ructibacterium sp.
TGGCGTTGCACCGGTTGGTTGTAGCGTAATGGCTTATGATTATTTTGAATGCGATATGCAGGAAGCGGCACACGGGCGTGCACCGGCTGTTGCTACCGGTATCAAGAGAGTGCACCCTGACAATTTGGTATTTACATATCAAGGCGACGGCGATTTGGCTGCAATCGGTACTGCGGAGACGGTTCACGCTGCGGCAAGAGGAGAAAATATTACGGTTATTTTTGTAAATAATGCGATTTATGGTATGACCGGTGGACAGATGGCACCTACCTCTTTGGTTGGTCAGGTAACCCAGACCACACCCTATGGAAGAAAAGTAGAAAATCAAGGTTATCCTATCCAGATGTCTGAGATGCTTTCTACTCTCCGTGGTGCGTCTTATGTTGAGCGTGTATCCGTAGATTCCATTCCCAATATTAAAAAGGCTAAGGCAGCGATTAAAAAGGCGTTCCAATGCCAGATTGATAAGAAGGGATTCTCTATGGTAGAGATTCTGTCTACCTGTCCCACCAACTGGGGTCTTAGCCCTGCGGAAGCACTTGATTGGTTGCGGGAAAACATGATGCCCCAGTATCCTCTGGGGGTATATTGTGACCGGACACAAGAGGAGGATGCACAAAATGATTAAGAGAATTATATTTGCCGGTTTTGGTGGTCAAGGCGTTTTATTTGCGGCAAAAACATTGGCTTATGCAGGGATGGATGCAGGTATGCAGATTTCGTGGCTTCCTTCTTACGGCCCGGAAATGCGTGGCGGAACGGCAAACTGTTCTGTCATCCTTTCCGACCAACCTATCGGCTCTCCGGTTATTTTAAAGCCGGATGTTTTGATTGCGATGAACAAACCGTCTTTGGAGAAATTTGAAGATACCGTAGCACCGGGAGGCGTTATCGTTCTGGATAGTTTCTTAATTGATCAAAAGGTAAAGCGGGATGATGTTACCGTAATCTATATCCCGGCGAAACAATTGGCAGAGGAAGCCGGAAAGGCAACTCTGGGAAATATGGTTATGCTGGGTGCAGCGGTACGCCACGGGGAATTAATTGCACCGGAATTGCTCCATAAGAGTATCGAGGAGCATACCCCGGCTGCAAGAGCCGCTCTGGCAGAACTTAATAAAAAGATGATTGACATCGGTTATCAGTTTGCATAAAAAATTAGTGGAAACGGTGGTATAAGCGAGGATGTTGCTTTCAATTGATCAAATCAATAAAAGTTTTTCCGGGAAACCTATTCTTCGTGACGTATCTTTTACTATTGAGGAAAAGGTGCGTTACGGGTTAATAGGAATCAACGGGGCAGGCAAGTCCACGCTTTTGCATATCCTAATGGGGGAACTGGAACAGGATAGCGGGAAAATTGTGAGAGGTACTGGCTTGACAGTTGGTTATCTAAAACAAAATTCTGGACTAGAACGTTCCAGTACCATTATGGAGGAAATGCGCAAGGTTTTTGCAGATGTTTTAAGAGTAGAAAAACAGTTGCGGGATTTGGAACAGGAAATGGGAAAAATCTCCGACCAAGAATCCTTGGAATATCGCAGAATTGCACAGGAATATAGCAAAAAACAGGCCTATTTTGACAGCCGTGACGGATACCAGATTGATGTAAAGATTAAAAGTATCTTAAACGGTATGGGATTTATGGATAAGGACTTAGATACCCAAATCCATACCTTAAGCGGCGGCGAAAAAACACGCCTTGCCATTGCAAGATTGCTCTTGGAGGAACCAAATCTTTTGATTCTGGACGAGTCTACCAATCATCTGGATTTTAGAACGTTAAACTGGTTGGAGAATTATCTGTTAACCTATAACGGCTCTGTCTTGGTGGTTTCCCATGACCGCTATTTTCTAAACAAATTGACGCAGCAAATTTTCGAGTTAGAGCGAGGT
>JAZSKV010000024.1:0-7262 GCA_045534975.1 Ructibacterium sp.
CATTTTCCACCATTACCTTAAATCGAAGACAAAAGTTTTTTCCACTTAATTCAGTTGCCAAGGCTGTTGTATCGTATGCAGCCTGGCCATTGGAGGTAACGCCATTGGTTGCCGCATAATGTAACTTCCCGTTGAACACTTTATATCCATTTGCCAATCCCCAACCGGTAGAACCATCACTGAAATCCTCGATCCACACAACTCTGTATTCTTCCTCTGAATCTTCCTCTGGATCTTCCTCATCCGGCGTTACAGCAGCAAAAGTCAAATTCACTGTCTTATCTATGCTTCCTGCTCCATAATTAACCCGCAGGGTATATTCCCCAGAGCTGGACACCTCGGGATCAACGCCAAGATTCACATCTATCATGCCTTGATCGTTTGGTTCGGTTTGCAAAATAGCACAAACTTCATCATTGGTATTATTTGTCAAACTTGCTGTTACAACAGGCGCTGTTCCCACATAACCCTGCAGATTAACCAGATTATCATTTACCGTATCGGTAATGCCAACTCCCTGTCCGGTTTCCGGGGCTGCATCTGCTGCCGCCCGATTGGGCACGCTATATCCCAGTACATCAGATATGGGTTTTCCGTTTTCTAAAGTATCCCAAGCAAAATATGCAGTTTTGTCCTTTGCACCCAAAGAAGGCAGTGTAAACGTTGGTGCTTTACTGGTTGTGATACCAGGTTTAATGTCAGTGTACGCCTCTTTATCCACAAACTTTGTTACACCAGTTTCTTCATTATATACTGCTGCAAAAATCGTTGCGGACTGATTTTCATTATCTGTGGGCGCACCCATACAAAAACTACCATTCACAGTTACATTGTTACCAGAAACAACCGGCTCATCTAAGGTAACAACATCACCGACATGGATAACAAAATCATCCAACCATGCTACAAATTCGCCATTACGGGCTGCCGCATTGGTCCTTCCACCAAAATATATCGTTTTTGTGTATGTTGTCCCATTAACAGAAGTACCACCAAAGGGAGTGGTACTGATATTTTCCTTCACAACAGACCAAGTGTTTTCTGTTAGTTTTCGTTGATAAATATCTACCGATTGAGTCCCCTGATACACATAACAACGTTCGTACCATTGGCCACTCTCAAGTCTTGTGTCCTCCGGCATCACGTCAGTATGGCCACCCATATGATGATCGCCTTGCGGAATTCTGGTTCCGTCTATTGACATGTTACTAGTGATATATGATGAATCATTTTCCACCATTACCTTAAATCGAAGACAAAAGTTTTTTCCACTTAATTCAGTTGCCAAGGCTGTTGTATCGTATGCAGCCTGGCCATTGGAGGTAACGCCATTGGTTGCCGCATAATGTAACTTCCCGTCGGTCACATCAAATCCATTTGCCAATCCCCAACCGGTAGAACCATCGCTGAAATCTTCGCTCCACACAACTCTGTTTTCTTCCTCTGGCACAGTACTAGCCATAGCAATACTATTCATATTGACTGGAACCGTTGAAAATAACAATGTTGTCGCCAGAAATCCAGCAAATTTTCTCTTACCTTTAAAGCCTTTTTGTCCCATCATAATTCTCCTTTCAAAAGGACTCAAAATTGTACTTTTAACAAAAAACTCACGTTTTTTGGCAAAATAATGTATAGATTCTCTAAGTATAAGTATAATACTAGCACAATGATTTCACAATGAAAAAATGTATCCATTTCTTGAAATATCTTCCCGCGATGCAAAAATCTTATGCACACTCATGTAAAGTATTAGAAAATATACTGGCAAATTTAGAATGTTTTATCTAACTCTTTCCATCTGTCTCCGTCGTTATTTTCTGCAAAAACTTCACATGCAAGAGATTTCTCCATAGACAAAATAAACCATTTGCCCCATACAAAAAAAGACGGGGCAAACCCGTCTTTTTTATGCATCATTTTCCACTACTTTTTGATGTTGCATTCCTGCTTGGTCAATGGTGTAGTTCTCGGTATAAATCAGTTCTGAAATCGGCACAAAGCAATAACCCTCGCCTTGGAGTTTTTCTAAGATGCCGGGCAGAGCCTCTGGGGTATGTTTCGCCGCATTATGAAACAATACAATCGACCCGGGTTTCGCTTTGCTTGTTACCCTTTTTGTGATTTCTGCTGCGGATAAATCTTTCCAATCCAAACTATCCACATCCCATTGTATGGTAAAACAGCCGCATTCTCGTACCGTTTGCACCACATCATTATTATAATCACCGTAGGGCGCCCGATGCAACGTGGGACGCACGCCGGTGATTTTTTCAATTTTGTCATTACAAAGATTGATTTCTTCTTTTATTTTCTCTTTGGAAAGTTGCGTCATATGGGGGTGGGAATTCGAATGGTTCATCACTTCATGCCCGGCATCGGATAACGCTTTCACTGATTCCGGAAACCGGTCGACCCAATCCCCCACCACAAAAAAGGTGGCCTTGACTTGATACTTCTCTAAAATATCAATGAGTTGCTGGGTATCTTCATTACCCCAAGCGGCATCAAAGCTAATCGAAAGCACCTTTTCTTCTCCCTTATCGACGCAGTAAATCGGCAAATCCCTCTGTACTTTTGAAACGCTCATCACTTCATTTCTCCCAATCAAAAACAAAGAAACGATTCCCAAAACCACAACCAATGCAATGGCAACAGTTCTTCTGCGAACCACCCAGATTTTCATAGACATCTCTCCTTTGTTTTTAGTATATGAAAGTTTTTTTCTCTTCATCACAATTTCAAAATAGAGAATAGACCAAAAGATTTAGGGACAATCTAAAAGGGGTGATTTTTATGATTCGGATTGGCAACACTTTAATTTTAAACGGCGACAACAAAAAAGCATGGGGAAACTTAGATTTATCCAATCTTTGTCCGCTCACTTGCGGACTCTCCCTCCGCTCTACTATCACCGCTTCCAGCATTCAGGAAGATGGCTTTACTTACTGTCTGCAACGGGCTATTTTTTCCTTAGACGGCACGGAAATTGCGCCCCAGGAATTCAATATTCATTGGCAACACAAACCAGATGACATCTATCCCCATCTCGCTCTGGTTACCATTTTACTACTCTGTGGGGTCCCACTTGCTACTATTTCAAATTTACAGTTCTAATTCCTTATTTTTTGCATATCTTTTATAGAGCATGTAAACTTTGACAGGAGTGAAGATTGTGGAAAATACTTATTATGAAAACAACAAGGTTGAAGTTGCCGGAGAGGTATGTAGCGAGCCGGCTTTTTCTCATGTCATTTACGGAGAGCGCTTTTTTCTTTTTCAACTGCGCATTCCAAGACTGAGTGAAAATTTTGATACCGTCAATGTAACCATTTCGGAGCGGTTTTTCCCGGAAATTTCCCCGCACATTGGAGATTTCCTTTATATCGAGGGACAGTTCCGTTCCTATAATAATTTCAGCGAAATTGGAAATCGCTTAATCCTGACCATTTTTGCAAAGTCAGTAATTCCCATCGATGATATGATGGAATATGCTAATCCCAACCAAATCTATCTAAGCGGTTTCATTTGCAAACCCCCGGTTTACCGAACCACTCCTTTTCATCGGGAAATTGCTGATATTCTCCTCGCCGTAAATCGTTTCTATAACAAATCCGATTATATCCCCTGTATCGCTTGGGGAAGAAACGCCAAATTTGCCGAGGGGCTTCCCGTTGGCACACACTTAAAACTTTGGGGGCGGATTCAAAGCCGAGAATATCAAAAACGATTGCAAGATGATGCTTTTATGACCAAGACCGCCTATGAAATTTCTATTTCTAAAATGGAAATTGATGAAGAAACATGCAACAACTCCGGCGAAGATATCTGATTAAGCAAAAAATCCGCAGTGCAAAGCACTGCGGATTTTTCATGCTGTAATTTATTTTGCAGATTCTGCGGCCTTTCTCTTTCTTGCCCATTTCTGCCATCCTGTCCAGATGGGTCCGGACAGACATACAGAAGAATAGCAACCGCTGATGATACCAAAAATCATCGGGAGCGCAAAACTCTTGATGGATTCAATACCCTGCATGTATGCAAAGATATAAACAATTACAATACTCAAAAGAGTACACAAACTGGTGTTCACCGAACGGCTGATAGACTGAGAAACACTCTTGTCCACCAACTCTTCGATAGGCATCTTACCACCCTGCAGCATCTTATTCTCACGGATACGGTCAAAGATAACGATGGTGTCGTTGATGGAGAAACCGAGGATGGTCAGCGCTGCTGCAATAAAGGATTCGTTGACGGCAATACCAAATACAATAAAGGTAATAAGTACAACCAAAACGTCGTGTACCAGTGCCAGAATACCAGCAAGGCCGGCAGTCAAACCGGAAATCTTCCGGAAACTATACCATACATAAAGGATAATCAAAATTGCCGCAATCACAACCGCCTTAATGCTATCCCGTAAGAAATCTCTACCAATGAAAGGTTCTACAACATTTACATCGGTAAGGGTGATTTCATTGTCAGCAAATGCTTCCTGCATTGCAACGGTCAAGTTGTTCTGGTCTTCGGATGCCAGGCCATCTTCCCCTGCCAAGTTGATAACAAACTTAGTGGTATTGGTAGCAAGGTCGGTCTTAGTTTGAATGTCGTCACATTCTCTGCCAAGTTTTTCCTCTGCAATACTCTCTACCTGCGCCATATCCACTTCGCCGGTATAAGAATAAGTCAGAATCGCACCACCCTTAAATTGAATGTCAAGACCAATACCATTGATGAAGAAGCCGCCAACGCCGATTGCCAGAATCAGCAAGGAAATGATATAGAACTTCACTCTGTTCTTATAGAAACGAACCACCTTTGTCTGCTTTTTGCCATTGCCATACAGCCATGTCTTTCTGCAAGCCTTGTATTGGCTTAAAGACTTGGTCATCAACTTAGAAGCAGTTACACCACAGATAAAGTTAAGGATGGCACCGGTCAACAGGGAGTAACCGAAGGACAGCATGGTACCGGAACCGAAGATCATCAGAATTACTGCGACAATGATAACGGTGATGTTACCGTCAAACACAGCGGAGAATGCCTTGTGATAGCCGGCTTCAATAGCAGCACGAACGGACTTGCCATCTGCGATTTCTTCTTTGATACGTTCCGCGGTAATAATGTTCGCATCCACGCCCATACCAATTGATAAAATCACTGCGGCAATACCGGGCAGGGTTAAGGTAAACTGAGGAACAGACAGGGCAAGCAACTGACCTGCAACCTGCAAGGTCAGCGCAAAAATTGCAACAAAACCGGGCAGTCTGTAGTAGAGAAGCATAAACAGACAAATCAGGGCAAATGCAACCAACATCGCCTGGACCATAACATTCAAAGCACCGTTACCCATGCTGGGACTGATGGCATTATAGTTTCTGGATTCCAGAGAGAAAGGCAATGCACCCGCATTAATTCTGGAGGCCAGGGCGGAAGCCATTTCAAAGTTTTCCATACCGGTAATCTGTGCCGTGTTACCGGAAATTCTCTCCTGAACCATAGGATTAGAAATCATGGTTTCATCCATAAAGATTGCCATGTTGCTTCCAACCAAACTACCGGTTGCCTGTTCAAATAATACAGCGCCCTCTTGGTCAAATTCCAGGGCTACCACATATTTGTTGGTCTGGGGATCCAACTGGGGAGATGCAGTTTTTACATTTTTACCCTCTAAAAGAACATTGCCCTGAGGGTCTCTGAATGTAAGCAATGCAGTTTCGCCAAGTTCTGCAATGGCTTCTTCCGGATTAAATTCTGTTTCATCGGATTTCCAAGGGAAACGAACCAGAATCGAACCGTTTTCGTTGTTGACAGTAATTTCACGGTCAGAAATATTCTGGTCATCACAACGCTGTTCAATGATGGCTCTTGCAGAGTTTAATTCTTCTGCACTGGGAATACCATCATAATCTTTGGGGAAATAAGTGGCTTCCACACCGCCGCGGATATCAATACCAAATCTCATTTCGTTGGCAGCAGGAACTTTGAAGTTTCCAACTGTCAAGCCAGCTACTGACACATAAGTAATGCACAAAATCAGGATCAATACAATCCAGAAAGTGCCTCTGTTAATTCTTGTTTTCACGTTTTTCTTCTCCTTTTGTGATTAAATTTATCTATGTTTTTATCCATTTACATAACGCTTTTTTCCATCCGACCGAAAAATATAAATAATAATGGTTAAAAATACCATCAAGTAAACAATTTGAATGGATTGACAAAATATTGTTTTTACTCTCGCCATGGAATCATGACGCATATCCAGGATTCCAACAGAAGTCATGTTATCATTGGACCGTTTGAAATGCCGAAGAAACTGACGCTGCCCTTCCTGAGAAATCTGCGAAGTTCCAACGTCCTGCCGCAAACACTCCAAAAACAGCGCACCGGAACAGGAGAAAATCGTTTCATTCGTTTCTGGTCCAAGATTCCCGGAATATACAGGGAATAAAAGGTGAAACAATAGCAACGACACGGCAATAAGAGAAAATGCCGTTTTGTGACCGCGAAGCATTTCTTTCACCTACCCTTTCCAAAAAATCTCAAACATAACTATTATAGCATTGCACACCAAAAGAGTCAATAAAGATTTTATAAAAATTATGGTTCTCTACTTCTTCTTGGACAAATACTTTTTCAGGTATTTTCCAGTGTAAGATTTCTCGCATTTTGCCACTTTTTCCGGTGTTCCGCAGACAACTACTTCGCCACCTCCATCCCCGCCCTCGGGACCCAAATCCACGATATAATCTGCCGTCTTAATGATATCAAGATTGTGTTCAATCACCACAACCGTATTACCCGCATCCACCAGTTTCTGCAAGACTTCTACCAGTTTATGCACATCAGCCGTATGCAAGCCGGTAGTGGGCTCATCCAAAATATAGATGGTCCTGCCGGTGCTTCGGCGACTTAACTCGGTTGCCAGTTTGACCCGTTGCGCTTCACCGCCGGATAAGGTGGTAGAGGGCTGACCGATTTTTACATAGCCAAGACCCACATCGTAAAGGGTTTGCAGTTTCCGCTGAATTTTGGGGATATTCTCAAAGAAAGAACAACCCTCTTCTACTGTCATTTCCAGCACTTCATGCATATTCTTTCCCTTATAACGCACCTCTAAGGTTTCTCTGTTATAACGCTTGCCGTGGCAAACTTCACAGGGAACATAAACATCCGGCAAAAAGTGCATTTGAATGCACATGATACCATCACTGCTACATGCCTCGCAACGACCACCTTTTACATTAAAACTAAACCTC
>JAZSKV010000096.1:0-8021 GCA_045534975.1 Ructibacterium sp.
ATGCCGCATAGTTGATGACAAATGCAATCAAAACCGCCGTCATACGGGACGACACCGGCATATCAAAAAGGATACCCGGTGCATACATCACCACAAATAATTGGAGCATCAAGGGGGTTCCCCGGATAATCCAGACAAAGGTTTTGGTCAGCCATTTGATTGGCTCAAACTTTGCCATGGAACCGAAAGAAATAATCAGTCCCAACGGCAAAGACATCAAAAGTGTCATCACAAAGATAAAGCAGTTGGTGTAAAAGCCCTGAAACAAGGAAGATATAATCGATGCAACATTACCCATGTTTCAAACCACACCTTATCTTATTTCTTATTTTGCAACCATAACCTGCTTGTTCGCCATATAAGGAGCGGAGATGCTCATGTTAGCAAGACGCTCGTCGGTAATGGTCATACCATTCCAGATACAATCGATGCTCTTGGCGTTCAGTTCGATTTCTTTGGTGTCCCAGTTGATTTCTACAAACTTAGGAGTCACGCCCAGTTTCTCACAAACAGCTTTTGCAAACTCGGTTTCAAAGCCGATGAGTTCTTCGTTCTCGTCATAGTAGTTCATGGGAGCGAACAGGGTGATACCAATCACCAGTTCACCTTTTTCCTGAATCTCAGCCAGGTCTCCGGCAACAACTTCTTCTTCAAAAGCAGCACCGTCAGGGATAATCAGTTCATCCAGTTTGTAAGCCTTTGCAATTTCATCCAGTGTGCCATCGCTTGCCAGTTCTGCAATTGCCTGATTGACCGCCGGGGTAATGTCGCTGCCCTTACGGAATGCAATACCGTACTGCTCTTCCCCAAAGCCTTTGCCGTCTACCACAGACAGGTCAGCAAAGTCGGTACCCTCACCGATAGAGCCGATGGAGGTTACATAATCAACGATTGCGATATCAGCGGTGCCGGAAGCAACTTCCATCAACGCCTTTGCCATGGAATCTACCGGGGTAAATTCTGCATTTGCAAAGAATTCGTCAGCCATTGCCAGTTCTTCACCGGCAGAACCTGCTTCTGCTACGATTTTTGCCCCCTCCACAGAGGTTGCATAATCCACATCTACCGGAGCCTGCTGACCACAAGCCGCCAAAGACAGAACCAATACTACTGCCATCATCATTACCAATAATTTTTTCATCAAAGAATTCCTCCTAAAAATATGTTTGTAAAATTATTATTTTTCTTTTGTGATTTTCCGCATTCCTATAACGAACAGAAAATTTGGCGAGATTTGTTTCAAGTGAGGTGGGGAAAAGCAGTCGTGTTCTTTGGGTACATAACTGTCTTTTCCCGCCAATGCTTCGGGCAAAGATTGCTGAATTTTCAAGGGCTATTTCAAGTGCCAGATTTCATCATTATAATTCTGAATCGTCCGGTCACTGGAGAAGAATCCTGCACAGGCAGTATTCAGCACCGCACTCTTCATCCACGCGTCCTGATCTCGGAATTTATCCATGACTCTCTGGTTAGCTTCCAGATAGGAATCAAAGTCAGCCAAAAGCAGATAATTATCTGCAAACCCACCCTGTACCAGAGAATGATAGAGTTCATAGAACAAATTATCCTGGGCAAAGGTTCCGTCAATCATGGTATCTACCACCCGTTTGATCACCGGATTGGTGGCATAGATTTCCGGACTGGGGGACTTGCCCTGGGCATAGATGTTCAAAACATCCTGAGAGGAAAGACCGAAGATAAAGATGTTATCATCGCCTACCTGTTCCCGAATCTCTACGTTGGCACCATCCATAGTACCAATGGTCAGGGCACCGTTTAACATCAGTTTCATATTACCGGTTCCCGATGCTTCTTTGGATGCGGTGGAAATCTGTTCACTCAAATCCGCCGCCGCAACAATCTTTTCTGCAATGGAAACGCTGTAATTCTCAATAAATACCACCTTTAAGACACCATTGACTCTGGGGTCGTTATTAATCACCTGTGCTACATCGTTGATGAACTTAATAATCAGTTTTGCCATCCGGTAGCCGGGTGCCGCATTTGCCGCGAAGATATAGGTGGTAGGAAGCATATCCGCGGTGTCGGGATTATCCAGAATCTGCTGATACCGGTAGATAATCTGGAATGCCTTTAAGAGTTGGCGCTTATATTCGTGCAGACGCTTAATCTGGACATCAAAGAGGGAGTTGGGGTCTACCTCAATCCCGTTATGCTCTTTGATATAGGCAGCCAGTTTCTTTTTGTTTTCCAGTTTGATTGCCGCAAACTTCTCCCGGAATACAGGGTCGTCTGCCATAGGTGCCAGATTCTTTAACTGAGTATAATCCTTCACCCAACCATTACCGATGGCATTGGTAATTAGTTTGGAAAGTTCGGGATTGGCTTTATAGAGCCAACGCCGGAAGGTGACACCGTTGGTCATATTCTTAAACTTATACGGGTAGATACTATAATAATCCTTGAAGGTTTCCTGCTTTAAAATTTCGGTATGGAGTGCTGCAACGCCGTTGATGCTATGACAAGCGGTCAAGCAGAGGTTTGCCATACTCACCTGTCCATGAGCAATGACTGCCATATACTCAATCTTGCCATGGTCGCCAGGGAACCGTTCCCACAGCGCCTCGCGCTGACGACGGTCAATCTCCCGGATAATCATCGCAAGTCTGGGCAGGAGTTTTTCCACCATCTCAAAGGGCCACTTTTCCAGAGCCTCACATAAAATGGTGTGGTTGGTATAGGCAAAGGTTTTGCCCACAATATTCCAGGCATCGTCCCAGCCCATGCCCTCTTCGTCCATCAAAATCCGCATCAGTTCGGGGATGGCAATGGTGGGATGGGTGTCATTGATATGAATCTGGATATATTCCGGAATCTCGTAAATGCTGAGTCCCTTTTTCTTATGCTTGGCGAGAATCCATTGAATGGTCGCCGAAACAAAGAAATACTGCTGTTTCAGCCGGAGCATTTTACCCTCATAGTGGTTATCCTCCGGATAGAGAATTTTGGAGATGACTTCCGCCAATTCCTTGTTCTCGGTGGCTTTTACATAATCGCCACGGTTAAACTCTTTCATGTCCATGACTTCCGGCGACCGTGCCTGCCACAGACGCAGGGTATTCACGGTTTCGCTCTCAAAGCCGGTGATGGGCATATCGTAGGGTTCTGCAATGACGGTATTGTAATCGGTATGACGGAATTTTAATTGACCGCCTTCCATATATTCTTCAATCCGCCCATTGAAATGGACTTCTTTGATATCTTCCGGTCTTGCAATATCCCAGACGTTACCGCTTTGGAGCCAGGGATCTGGCATCTCAATCTGGTAACCGTCTACAATCTTTTGCCGGAAGAGCCCAAACTCATAGCGGATACCACAGCCGTAAGCCGGCATTTCCAGATTGGTCAAAGAATCCAAGAAACAAGCCGCCAGTCTTCCCAGACCGCCGTTACCTAAACCTGCATCGGTTTCATATTCCTCTACATCAGAGAGGGACACACCCATCTCTGAGAGGACTTCCCGATAAAGGTCGGTTTCGGTCAGGTTCATCAGGTTATTACCCATGGCTCTTCCCATCAAAAACTCAAAGGATAGATAGTACAGTTCTTTCTGGGGTTTGGTTTCTGTCTTTTCATGGTATGCCATCCATTTTTCCATGATTTCATCACGAATGGTCATAGAAACCGCCGTGTAAATCTCATGCAAGGTGGCTTTATCTACAGTTTTACCAAAGTACCGTTTTATCTTGCCTGTAATTTCATCCTTAATAAAGGCTTTTTTCTGTTGGTTTACATCAATTTTTGTCAAATTTTTCTTCACTTATGATCCTCCTAAAAGATACACTTTTCCAGTTTAACTGAAAACACATTTCCTATTCTATCACAAAATTCCTGTTTTAGCAAACCTTTTTTTCATAAATTTATTGATAGATATCTGGACCCAAAATACATTTGACAAACCACCCGGTATCCCTTATAATTTTAATCAATAAGAAAGAAAGGGGTGCTGGTTGTGAAACTGGTTCCGGACCAGAGAGAAATTCTCCGTTATTTGGGCCACCACGGCCAGGAAATAGACCCCCAAACTGCCGCTTTGCTGACCCAATGTGTGGCTGAGATGCAAGATGCCATCAAACCCCGATACACCTACGGCGTTTTCACCATAAAACGGGAAAACGATCATGTTTCTCTTTTAGAATGTGGGTTATCTCTTCCCGGCAAGGATATTGACCGCCATTTGGCCGGTTGCAAGAGAGCGATACTCCTCGCCGTCACCCTCGGTATTGAGGCGGACAACCTGATCCGGATTGCCCAGGCAGAATCCATGAGCCGGGCGGTGGTTTTCGATGCTTGTGCTACCGAACTTGTCGAAAAACTTTGCGACAAGGCAGAAACCGAACTCGCAGACATCGCCGCCAAGGAAAATCTGGCGCTTACCGGCAGATTCAGTCCCGGATACGGAGATTTGCCCATCACCATCCAGAACCGGATTGGAGAAATCTTAGACACCAACCGGAAACTTGGTTTGACTATGACGGAAAACGCCTTGATGCTACCCCGAAAATCGGTGACTGCCATTTTGGGTTTTACCGACCAAATCATTGAAAAAAAGCGGTCTTGCAATACCTGCTCGATGAAAGGCCGCTGTAACTTCCAAAAGGAGGGTTCTTCCTGTGAATCTTAGAACTGCCTTACAAGAAAACTTTTTGATTTTCGACGGTGCCATGGGCACCATGTTACAGGCCGCCGGTCTTCCTGCCGGGGGTCTTCCTGAGGTTTATAATATAGAACACCCCGACATCATCCGTGGCATTCACCAAAAGTATATTGCCGCCGGAAGCCGGATTATTACCACCAATACCTTTCAGGCAAATGCTTATAAGTTAAAAGATTGTCCCTACACTCCAGAGGAAATCATCACCGCCGGTGTTCGGCTTGCCAAGGAGAGCGGGGCAGAATATGTAGCCCTTGACATTGGTCCTTTAGGACAGTTAATGAAACCCATGGGAACTTTGACTTTTGATGAGGCTTATGATCTGTTTTTAGAGCAAATCAATGCCGGGGTCAAAGCCGGTGCGGATTTGATTCTTTTGGAAACCATGTCCGACCTTTTGGAGGTCAAGGCCGGCGTCTTAGCCGCCAAGGAACATTGCGACCTGCCTATCTTTGTGACCATGACCTATCAATCTGACGGTAGAACCTTTGTGGGGGTTGACCCCCAGAGTGCCGCCATTACCTTATCCGGTCTTGGTGTTGATGCCCTTGGCGTCAACTGTTCCTTGGGTCCAAAGGAACTGATGCCCATCATTGACACCTTACTTTCCTATTCTAAAGTTCCTGTCATTGCCCAACCTAACGCTGGGTTGCCGGAACTGGTGGATGGCAAAACTGTCTATCGGGTAGAACCCGAAGAATATGGTGCTTTTATGGCTACCCTTGCGGAAAAAGGGGTTCGGGTCCTGGGCGGATGTTGCGGCACCAATCCTGATTTTATCGCCGCCATGGTGAAAAACTTAAACGGCAAAACCCCGAAAAGGGTTTTGCCAAAGGCTATCACCTCCATCACCTCCGGTTGCCGGAGCGTGACCTTTGACGGGGGCGTTACCGTGATTGGGGAGCGCATCAATCCCACCGGGAAAAAACTGTTAAAAGAGAAGTTGCGGGCACAGGATTTTGGCTATCTTGCAGGAGAGGCTATCTCTCAGGAAAAAGCAGGTGCTGACGTCTTAGACGTGAACTGCGGTCTTCCGGATATTGATGAGGCAGAAACCTTACAAAAAGCCGTTATGGAAGTGCAGGCAGTCACCAATCTGCCCTTGCAAATTGACAGTTCGGACCCCGTTGCGATTGAGGCGGCGGTCCGGGTTTACAATGGAAAACCGCTGATTAATTCCGTCAATGGCAAGCAGGAAAGCCTGGACGCCATTTTGCCCATTGCCAAAAAATACGGGGCGGCGGTGATTGGTCTTACCTTAGACGAAAGCGGCATCCCGGAAACCGCCGAAGAACGGCTGTCGGTTGCAGAAAAAATTGTCAGCGAGGCGGCAAAATACGGGATTCCCAAGGAAGATATTATCATAGACTGTCTGGTGCTGACTGCCTCTGCACAACAGGAACTGGTCCTGGAAACCTTAAAGGCAGTACAACTGGTAAAAACCAGGTTAGGTCTTCATACGGTGCTGGGGGTCAGCAACGTTTCTTTCGGGTTGCCGGCACGACCTATCCTAAATAGCACTTTTTTATCTGCCGGGTTTGGCGCCGGACTTTCCTCTGCGATCATCAACCCCCTCTCTGCGCCCATGATGCAGGTGGTGGATAGTTTCCGGGTTCTCAATAACCAGGACAGAGATGCAGCAACTTATATCGCCCATTACAGTGAAGCGACGGTTTCCTCTGTTTCCGCGCCGGAAACCAACCGGGAACTAAAAGACGATATCATGGAGGGACGCCGGGAGGAAACAGAGCGGAAAACCCGGGAACTCCTCAAGACCCAGGATGCCCTTTCCATCATTGACGGGCAGTTTATCCCGGCATTAGACGCCGTAGGGGAACGCTATGAAAAAGGCGAACTGTTCCTGCCCCAACTCATTCAAGCAGCAGAAGCGGTGAGTTGCGGTTTTTCTGTGCTGAAAGAATCTATGCCCCAAGGAAGCATGGACAAAGGCACCATTCTTCTTGCCACCGTAGTAGGAGATATTCATGATATTGGCAAAAATATTGCCAAGATGCTTTTAGAAAACTATGGTTATCGGGTCATTGACTTAGGAAAAGACGTGCCCATTGAAACGGTGGTGAAAACCGCCATGGAAACCAACGCGCGGCTGATTGGATTATCTGCTTTGATGACCACTACCGTCACTGGCATGAAAGATACCATTACCGCCCTGCGAGAAGCCGGTTGCACAGCAGAAATCATGGTAGGCGGTGCGGTTTTGAACGAGGACTATGTAAAATTTGTAGGGGCAGACCACTATGCCCCCGATGCCAGAGCCGATGTGTTGATTGCCAATGGTATCTTTGGAAAAGAGGATTAAAATATGAAAGAATTTCTCATAGGCCCCAACGACCAGGGGCAGCGGCTGGACCGGTTTTTGTCCAAAGTGATGCCGGAAGCCGGGCAGGGTATCATTTACAAATCCCTGCGGAAAAAGCGGATTAAGGTCAATGGCAAACGAATTACTGACGGCAGTCTGCGTATCTGTGAGGGGGACCGGCTGGAAATCTACTGTAACGACGAGTTCTTTGCAACCGCAACCCATACCGATGCCACCCCCGTGTTCCAACATGAACTTTGGGTGGTTTATGAAGATGAGCATATCATCGTGATGAATAAGCCCTCCGGGCTTCCCTCTCAGGCAGAGCCGGGAGAGGATTCCTTAGAGGCCGAGATGCGGGATTATCTCATCCGAAAGGGAGATTATCAGCCGGAGCGGGAAAACACCTTTCTTCCCTCTCTCTGCCACCGGATTGACCGGAACACTTCCGGACTGGTGATTGGTGCCAAGGACGCGGAAAGCCTTAGAATTATGAACGAAAAAATCAAAAACCGGGAGGTCAGGAAGTTCTATCTTTGCGAAACAGAGGGGACACCAACCCCCAAAACCGGAGAAATCCGCGGCTGGCTGAAAAAAGACGAGAAAGGTAGGCGGATGATATTTTCCGATATCAAAGTCCCCGGTGCTACCTCCTGCCATACCCGGTATCGGGTATTAGAATCGGGTAAAATCGCCACGGTAGAGGCAGAACTCTTTACCGGACGGACCCACCAGATTCGTACTGGGTTTGCCCACTTAGGTCATCCTCTGGTCGGTGATGTGAAATATGGTGCTAAAAAAGATGGCAAAGGCTCTTATCAACATCTGAATTCCTATCGGATTCTCTTTGATTTTACCACGGAAAGCGGTTCTCTTGCCTACCTTAAAGGCAAAGAAATCCGATTATAACTGGGAGGTTATTATGAATACCGTGATTTTTGATATGGACGGGGTTTTAATCAATTCCGAACCGGTGATTATCAAAGCGGCAACCCGTGCCTTAGCCAACATTGGCATCACCGCCAC
>JAZSKV010000097.1:0-19858 GCA_045534975.1 Ructibacterium sp.
CCCGCATGAATCCTCTGCATTGCAGAGGCTGGGGCCATCGGGCGGAATCGAAAGACCGAGACGGCGAATTTCAGTCCCCTGCTCTACCGACTGAGCTACAGAGGCATATATTGCTGTACCTTTCGGTACAGCAATATCCTTTGGCGATCCGGATGGGGTTCGAACCCACGACCTCCAGCGTGACAGGCTGGCATTCTAACCAACTGAACTACCGGACCAAAACATGGTGGGCACTATAGGGCTCGAACCTATGACCCTCTGCTTGTAAGGCAGATGCTCTCCCAGCTGAGCTAAGCGCCCATGTTAAATTGTTGTGGTGGGCACTATAGGGCTCGAACCTATGACCCTCTGCTTGTAAGGCAGATGCTCTCCCAGCTGAGCTAAGCGCCCACACCCTGTGTCCACCGCTAAAACAGCGACAACAGTGGATATTATACTCCCTTTTTTTTTAAAAGTCAATACTTTAATTTAATATTATTCCGGATTAGATAAACTTATCTTCCCATTTCCTCTTATTTTCTAAAAATAACACCCAATATCTCTTTTTTCAACTCAAAACTTACGCTCTGGTGGCACGCGCCAAGAGGTCACCAAGTTCCTCTTTTTCAAACTGATATGCCCGGTTACAAAAGTGGCAAACGATTTCCGCCTCCCCTTGTTCTTCTATCATATCTTCAATCTCTTTTTTCCCCAGAGAGATAATCGCCCGTTCCATTCGTTCCCGGCTGCAATCACAGCGGTAGCCAACTTCCACATCTTCTAAGAATTCTACATCAAAGCCAAGCATGGCATATTCGATCATGTTTTTGGGGGTCATACCCTGTCCCAACATCTCGGTTACGCTCATCATCCCCTGGATGCTATTTTCCAGTTTAGAAAGGCTCTTCTCATCACAACCGGGCATTACCTGAATCAAAAGGCCGCCGGCATAGGCAATAGAATAGTCCCGCTCCACCAAAACACCCAAGGAAACCACGCTGGGTATCTGTTCCGACTGCATAAAGTAGTAGGCAAGGTCATCGCCGATTTCTCCGGTCTGAATGGGAATCTGTCCCACATAGGGTTCTTTCATTTTCAGGTCACGGATGACGCCCATGATTCCTCTGCCGACACCGCCGCCAACATCCAGTTTTCCATTTTCCTTTAAGGGCAAATCAACCCCAGGATTTGTCACATAGCCTTTGACACCGCCTTTGGCATCTGCTACTACCACCAGGGTACCAAGAGGACCGTCGCCACGCATCTGCAAGGTCAAACTGGCATCTTCTTCTTTTAAACTGTCTGCCATCAAAAGTCCCGCCGTCAAAAGCCGTCCCAAGGCTGCCGATGCTACCGGCATGGTTTTATGGTAGTTGTGGGCATGATTTACTGTCTCAGTGGTTACTGCCGCCGTAATCTTGAAAAAACCGTCTTTGGTCATTGCTTTGGTTAAAATATCACCCATAGGTTTCCCTTCTTTCTTGTGTATTGACAGAAAAAACCGGCCCTGTCGCCGGTTTGCAATTTGCTTTTTTCATCATAACATAGGAAAGAAATTCTGTCAACTGCCCGTCCTCCATAAATATCTATTGCTTTTTTGGGGAAATACTTTTATAATAAGAAAAGAAATAATCCAAGGAGATTGACCATGAAGAACTATCAGGGAGCCGTATTTTTTGATATAGACGGAACTTTGGTGGATGAACGACTGGAAATTTATCAGCCCACCCCCAAAGTTGCCAAGGCCATAAAGCAACTGCAAAAGAACGGATATCTGGTGGGTATTGCCACCGGCCGTGCCCGATGCTATCTGCCGGACTTTGGGATTAACTTTGATTGTTATATTGCCTGTAACGGTGCTACCTGCGAGGTAGACGGCATAGAAATCTTAAATGACGCCATTGACACCGAAGAACTCCTCTCCCTCATCGCCTTTATGGAGAAAGAGGATATCGGATATGATTTAGAATCCACCCAGCGTTGTTATCTGCAACCAGAAATTGCCCAGCGATTTCAGGAGATGCTGGACCTGTTTCATATTACCAAAAAGGACTGTTTTGTACCTTTGCAAGACCCCAGTACCATTCGGGTCAACAAGGTTCTGGCACTTTTTAGCCGGGAGGACCAACTGCCTAAAATGCGAGAGTTCTGCCACGGAAAATATCAGGTTATCCGAAACCACAAGACCTTTTCTGCTGATGTGATGAAATGGCACATGAGTAAAGCCGTGGGGATTCGTTCGGTTCTTACTCATTTTAACATTCCCATAGAGAACACCTACGCCTTTGGGGATGATGATAATGATTTTCAGATGTTAAAAGAAGTGGGGCACGCCATTGCCATGACGCCCCATGCTTCTGCCCTTGACGAAGTAGCAGAATATATTACCGTGGGCGTGGGCGAAGACGGTGTTTATCACGGGCTAAAACATTACGGTTTAATTTAGAAAGGTAGATTCCTATGAAAGAAGACATGGTTTACGGACGAAATCCGGTGATTGAGGCTTTAGAAGCCGGCAAGACCGTCATTGACAAAATTTTGATTCAGGAGGGGCTTCGGCACAGCCAGATTGGCTATATCCGAAACCTTGCCAAAGACAAAGGGGTTCTTTACCGCTTTGTGGATAAGCGGAAATTGGATACCCTCTGCGAGGGAGAGAACCACCAAGGGGTTCTTGCCATGACCGCTGCCCACGATTATGCCACCTTAGAAGACATCTTAAAGACCGCCGAAGAAAAAGGTGAGCCTCCTTTCCTGGTGGTGGCAGAGGGCATCAATGACCCCCATAACCTTGGCAGTATCATC
Source organism: Ructibacterium sp. (assembly GCA_045534975.1). Taxonomy (GTDB): domain Bacteria; phylum Bacillota; class Clostridia; order Monoglobales; family Monoglobaceae; genus Ructibacterium. The sequence goes on from JAZSKV010000097.1 coordinate 2,785, forward strand.
CGGACCGCCAATGCCGCCGGAGTTCACGGAATCATTATCCCTAAAAACCGAAGCGTAGCATTAAACGGCACGGTGGCAAAGGTTTCTGCCGGTGCCGTAGAATACACCAAAGTAGCACGGGTAACCAACATTCCCCAGACCTTAGAAAAACTGAAAAAAGCCGGACTTTGGGTTGTTGGTACCGACCTGACGGGAACCCAGCCCCATAGCGACTGCGATTTAAAGGGGCCTCTTGTCATTGTCATTGGCAGCGAGGGCGAGGGCATGAGCCGGCTAACCAGAGAATCTTGCGATTTCTTAGTAAAGATTCCCATGCTGGGGGAAATTCAATCCCTGAACGCCTCGGTTGCCGCCGGCATCTTACTGTATGAGGCGGTTCGCCAACGGACCAAAGGAGGAAAGTAACCTTGCGTATTTTAGCAATCGGAGATATTGTGGCTGAAGAGGGCCGGGAATATGTTTATAACAATTTAAGCCGGATTCGGGAGAAATACCGGATTGATTTTTGTATTGCCAACGGGGAAAACGCCGCCAACACCAACGGCATCACCATGGAGATTGCAGAAACTCTCTACGAACGAGGGGTAGACATCATTACCATGGGAAATCACACCTTCTCGAATAAAGATGCCGACCGGGTTTTAGAGGAACTGCCCTACATCATCCGACCCTTGAATTTCCCCTCGGAACTCCCGGGGGTAGGCTATCTGGTGCAGGATATTGGCAATGCCCGGATTGGCGTCATCAACTTAATTGGCCGAGTGAATATGAATCCGGCAGACTGCCCCTTCCGCGCGGCAGACCGCGCCATCAAGGAGATGGATGCGGACATCATCTTAGTGGATATCCACGCCGAAGCCACCAGCGAGCGGATTGCCATGGCACACTATTTAGACGGCAGGGCCAGTGCGGTCTTTGGCACCCACACCCATGTTCAGACCGCTGACGAGCGAATTCTGCCCGGGGGCACCGGTTTCATTGCCGACCTTGGCATGACCGGTGTAGAAGACTCAGTGTTGGGGGTTCGCAAAGACATTATCCTAGATTTTTATTTGCAAACCGGAAAACGGTTCCGGTTTGAAAAAGCCGAGGGCGAAGTACTCTTCCACGGCTGTATTTTTGATATTGATGTAGATTCCGGAAAGACCACCGCCGTAGAGCGGTTACGTTTTTCCAGGGTTTAGGAGGATTTATGGATTGGCTGAAAAAATCTGACCGCCGTTATCTCCAATCTTCCCTTTTGGCTGACACTTCCTTAGTCCACGCCTTCACCGGCAGGCAAGGCGGGGTCAGCACCGGAAAAATCACCGGACTGAACTTAGGCTTCCGGGTAGAAGACGATCCGGCTTCGGTCATGGAAAACTATCGTTTGGTTGGGGAAGATTTAGGATTACCGTTAGAAAACACCGTTTTAGCAAAGCAGACCCATACCAATCACATTCGTATTGTCACAAGAGAAGATGCCGGAAAAGGCTTGTTTCGAGAGAGCGACATTACCGATACCGATGGGCTTATGACCAAAGAAAGAGGCATTCCTCTGGTTGTCTTTTCTGCCGATTGTGTGCCGATTCTTCTTTATGATCCTAAAACCCCTGCCATTGCAGCCATTCATGCCGGCTGGCGGGGCACAGAAAAGGCCATTGCCAAAAATGTCGTGGCTATGATGCAGGAACATTTTGGCAGTGACCCCAAGGACATTCTGGCGGCCATTGGTCCCAGCATCGGCCCTTGTTGTTTCACCTTTGGAGAAGACGCCACGGAGCATTTCCCCCAGAAATTCTGCAAACCTCTGTCCCAAGGAAAATTCTTAGTGGATATCTGGTCTGTGAACCGGGAACAATTATTAACCCAGGGGGTTTTACCAGAACATATTGACATTTCCGGTCTTTGTACCGTCTGTCATCAAGACAAATTTTATTCCTATCGTACCCATAGGGAGCATACCGGTCGGCAAGGCGCCATCATTATGCTGCGATAACAGGAGAGGCCTATGAAACGGAGTATCATTCATCTGGATATGGATGCTTTTTTTGCCGCCATAGAGGAACGGGATAACCCAGAACTGCGGGGCAAACCGGTGGTGGTTGGTTCACAACCCGATCAGCGAGGTGTGGTTTCCACCTGTAATTATGAGGCAAGAAAATACGGCATCCATTCTGCCATGAGCAGCAAAGAGGCATATCGGCGTTGTCCTCACGCCATCTTTATTTCCAGTCACTTTGGGAAATATCAGGAGGCATCCCGGCAGGTTCACGCCATTATGGAACAGTACACCGACCAAGTGGAGTTTCTCTCTTTGGACGAGGGGTACATGGACGTCACCGGCAGCGAACGGCTGTTTGGGGATGCCGAGGCCATTGCCAGAACCATGCAGCAACAGGTGTTTGAAACGGTGGGGACTACCTGCTCGGTAGGGGTTGGCTATAATATGCTCACCGCCAAACTTGCCAGCGAGGAAAAAAAACCCAACGGTTTTTTTGTGATTCATGATGAAGCGGAATTTCAGCAACTCATGAAAGACCGACCTGTGGGCGTTCTTTACGGAGTAGGCAAAAAAACCGAGGAACACCTGCGTTCCATGGGCATCCGCACCGTGGACGATTTAGCCCACGCCGCACCTGCCAGGCTTCTGTCTTTGGGAAAGTTGGGCGGAGAAATTCAGAATTATGCCAAGGGCATTGACCACCGTAGGGTGACCCCCAACGCACCCCCTAAGTCCATCGGCAAGGAAATCACCTTCCCTGAGGACGTGAAAGATAAGACGGTGCTTTTGGATACCCTGCTTCTACTATCCCGGCAGGTCAGTGACCGGTTGCTCAAACAAGGTCTTTTCTGCCGCACCGTCACCTTAAAGATTAAATATTCGGATATGCAGAGCATCTCTCGCTCCCATTCCGGTGCCATGATTCACCATGCCGACGATTTATATCAGGTGGCGAAAACGCTACTGACCGACCTGCAATTCTTTCGCCCGGTACGGCTGATTGGCATTTCTGCCGGCAATCTAACCGAGTCCGGCTATGAGCAACTGAGTTTTTCCGATTTGGAAGACACCCATGCAGAAAAAGAGGCATCTTTGGACAAGGTGGTTACCGCCCTGCGGGACACCTATGGAAAAAACACCTTAAAGACTGCCAAGGAACTGCTGGCAGAACAGCATTTACAAGACAAGTATGAAAAAGACGCGGAGTTTTAAGCATCCGCGTCTTTCTTTGCTTTTATTTCTATTTTACTTTTTTCTTCCCGCCGGTCCAGCATATCCAGGAGGATAATCCTAAGCAGAGCGAATACCGGCACCGCTAAGAAGATACCCAGAATTCCAAAGAGTCCGCCCCCTAACACAATGGCAAGGATAACCCAGAAGGGTGCTAAGTCTAAAGAATCCGAAACCAGTCTTGGCTGGATAACGTTGGCATCTATCTGTTGCAGAATAATCAGCACAACTGCCACAATCAATCCGGCGGTAAAGCCCTGGGTAAAGGCGGTAACCACCGCCGCCAAAATGGTGGCAACAATGGCACCAAAATAGGGAATCAGGTTAAAGGTTCCCATAATCACCGCCAACAAAATGGCGTATTTTACACGGAGCAGCGCCAAAGCAATAAACGATAATACAAAGACAATCAGGGCATCTAACAGTTGGCAGGAAATATACCGATGGATAAATTCATTAACCTTTCCTAAATACCACCCCCAAGTGTCCCGGCGTTTTTGAGGAATAATACTTCTAACAATCCGGGTAAAACCTGCCTTTAAGTTCTTCCGATCAAGGAGGAGATATACCGATATAATGATACCCATCAGGGCATCAAATAAGGTGGTTCCTACACTCATCACACCCTTGGCATAACGATTCACATTGTCAAAGGTAAAACTGCTGAAAAGTTTGTCCACAGAAAGGACATGCTCATTTAAGAAGCGTAGAACGCTGGTACTGTTAAATTCATAGATACCAAAGGAATTCAGCCAATCAAAAAGCCCCTGAATGATATTGGGCAGTTGCTCAATAAAGTCTCTCACACTCCGGGTCAGTGCCGGGATAATGGCAAACATCAGTAAGGTTACTACCGCAAAAAAGATCACATAAATAGAGCCAACGGCAAGTCCGCGCCGGTGTTTACCAATGAAAGTAATCTTGGTCTTCTGGAAGAATCCCTCAATCTTTCTGCAAGGGATATAAAGGACATAGGCGATACATCCGCCCACCACAAAGGGCGTCAGTAGCGAGAGCAGATTCTTGCACCAATCAATGACATATCCAAAATTATCAAAGGTCTTATAAACAGCAATCAAAACGATGCCGACAATAAATAAGCCTAAGTATTTTTTTATTTCCTTTAACCACATAATACCACCTCTTGGCATCACTTTTTCTACTTTTTTATTGTACCACAAGATTGCCAAAGAGTAAACTTGTTTTTCTGTTAAATTTCTTTTACTAAAATGCACGAAAATTTTTATTTTTTTAGGGAAATTTCTCGCTTTTTTTTAAAAATAACATTTGAATTTCTACTAATTATATGTTATACTATTAAATGGTCCGTAGGGCCACCTTAAATTTTGGAAAAATAATAAATCTATTATACCAAGGAGGCAAAAATCATGGCAAAGAAATTTAAGACCATGGACGGTAACTGCGCTGCCGCACATTGCGCCTATGCGTTTACAGAAGTTGCAGCCATTTACCCCATTACTCCTTCTTCCACCATGGCTGAATATGTGGACGAATGGAGTGCCAAAGGCCAGAAAAACATTTATGGCCAAACTGTAGAAGTTGTAGAGATGCAGTCTGAGGCTGGTGCAGCAGGTGCTGTACACGGTTCTCTGCAGGCTGGTGCAATGACCACCACCTTTACCGCATCCCAGGGTCTGCTCCTTATGATCCCGAATATGTACAAAATCGCCGGTGAACTCCTGCCCACCGTATTCCACGTAAGTGCAAGAGCCATCGCTGCACACGCACTCAACATCTTCGGTGACCATCAGGACGTTATGGCTTGCCGTCAGACCGGTTTTGCTCTGCTTGCATCCGGTTCTGTACAGGAAACCATGGATTTAGGCGGTGTTGCTCACCTGGCATCCTTAAAGAGCCGTGTTCCTTTCCTGCACTTCTTCGACGGTTTCCGTACCTCTCACGAACTTCAGAAGATTGAAGTTATGGACTACGAAGACTTAAAGGGCCTGGTTGATCAGGACGCTTTAAAAGAATTCAAAGACCGTGCTTTGAATCCGGAACATCCTGTTCTCCGTGGTACTGCACAAAACGGCGACATCTACTTCCAGGGTAGAGAAGCCTGCAACAAGTTCTATGACGCAGTTCCTGACATCGTTGCAGATTACATGAAGGAAATCACCAAGATCACCGGTCGTGAATACAAGCCTTTCAACTACTATGGTGCTCCCGATGCTAAGAAAGTTATCGTTGCTATGGGTAGTGTATGTCAGGCTCTGGAAGAGACCGTTGACTATTTAAATGCCAAGGGCGAGAAAGTCGGTGTTCTGGAAGTTCACCTTTATAGACCTTTCTCTGCAAAATACTTCTTTGACGTAATGCCCAAGACTGTTGAAAAGATTGCAGTTCTTGACAGAACCAAGGAACCCGGTTCTCTGGGCGAACCCCTCTACTTAGACGTTTGCAACCTGTATAAAGACTCTGCAAATGCTCCTAAGATTGTAGGCGGTCGTTTCGGTCTTGGTTCTAAGGATACCACCCCCACTCAGTTGGTTGCAGTATTTAACAACTTAGATGCAGCAGAACCTAAGAACGGCTTTACCATCGGTATCTGCGATGACGTAACCGGTCTTTCTCTGGAACTGGGCGAGAGAGTAAACGCTGCTCCTGCCGGTGCTACCCGTTGTAAGTTCTGGGGCTTCGGTTCCGACGGTACCGTTGGTGCAAACAAAGACGCCATCAAGATCATCGGTGACAACACCAACCTTTATGCACAGGCTTACTTTGATTATGACTCCAAAAAGTCCGGCGGTGTTACCATGTCTCACTTGAGATTTGGTGAAACCCCCATTAAGTCTACCTACCTCCTTGACGAGGCAGACTATATTGCTTGTCACAAGCCTGCATACGTTTATCAGTATGACATTTTAGACGGCCTGAAAAAAGGCGGTACTTTCCTGCTCAACTGCGTATGGACCCCGGAAGAATTGGATGAAAAGCTGCCGGCTAACGTAAAGCGTTACATTGCAGAAAATGACATCAATTTCTACACCATCAACGCCGTTGACGTTGCGGTAAAAGTTGGTCTGGGTCCCAACCGTATCAACATGGTAACCCAGAGTGCCTTCTTTAAACTGTCTGAGGTTATTCCCTTTGATAAGGCAGTAGAACTCATCAAAGATGCAATTAAGAGAACCTATGGCAAGAAGGGTGACGAAATCGTTAACATGAACTGCGCAGCCGTTGACGGTGCTATCGACGCATTGGTTAAGATTGACGTGCCCGCTTCCTGGAGAGACGCTGTGGATGCACCTGCTGACAACAGCGATCGTCCTGAGTTTATTACCAGCATTGTTGATCCGGTGAATGGTCAACGTGGTAACAAACTCCCCGTTAGCGTATTCAACGGCCGTGAAGACGGTACCTTTGAAACCGGTACTTCCCGGTACGAGAAGCGCGGCGTTGCCGTTCTGGTTCCTGATTGGCAGAAGGACACCTGTATCCAGTGTAACCAATGTTCTCTGGTATGTCCCCACGCTGCAATCCGTCCGGTTCTGGTGAACGCAGACGAGAAAGCCGCAGCGCCCGCAGGTTTTGATACCTTAAAGGCAATCGGCAAGGACTTTGACGGTCTGGAATTCAGAATCCAGGTATCTCCTCTTGACTGTCTGGGCTGTGGCGTTTGTGCTAACGTTTGTCCTGCTCCTAAGGGTAAGGCTCTGGTTATGAAACCCATCGATGAGGTTTCTGCCGCACAAGAACCCAACTGGACTTATGGTATCGAAAAGGTTTCCAACAAGGCAAACCTGGTTGATGTTGCTGCAAACGTTAAGAATTCTCAGTTCGCTCTGCCTTACTTAGAATTCTCCGGCGCTTGTGCTGGTTGTGGTGAGACTCCTTACATTAAATTGATCACCCAACTCTTTGGTGACAGAATGATGGTTGCTAACGCAACCGGTTGTACCTCTATCTGGGGTGGTTCTGCTCCGTCTATGCCTTACTGCAAAGACGAGAACGGTAGAGGTCCTGCTTGGGCTAACTCTCTGTTTGAGGATAACGCTGAATTTGGTCTTGGTATGGTATTTGCCAACAAGAAGATTCGTGAAACTCTGGTTGCAAGAATGAACGAGGCTATGGACGCAGTTTCTGCTGACCTGGCTGCTGCATTCAAAGAATGGATTGACGCAAAAGATTGCGCTGCCGGTTCTAAGGCTGCTGCTGACAAGATTATCGCTCTCATCAAAGACGCTAATATGAGCAATCCTGCAATCAAAGAAATCGCTGACAGAACTGACTTCTTGGTGAAGCGTTCTCAGTGGGTATTCGGTGGTGACGGCTGGGCATACGACATCGGTTACGGTGGTCTGGACCACGTTATCGCATCCGGCGAAGACATCAACATCTTCGTTGTAGATACCGAAGTATACTCCAACACCGGCGGTCAGTCCTCTAAGGCTACCCCCACCGCTGCAGTTGCAAAATTCGCTGCTTCCGGTAAAAAGGTGAAGAAGAAAGACCTTGGTATGATTGCTACCACCTATGGTTATGTTTATGTAGCACAGATCGCTCTGGGCGCTAACATGGCACAGGCATTAAAGGCAATCAAAGAAGCAGAAGCATATCCGGGTCCGTCCCTGATTATCGCTTATGCTCCTTGTATCAACCACGGTATCAAGGCTAAGGGCGGTATGGGTAACTCCATCGCCGAAGAAAAGAAAGCCGTTGAAACCGGTTACTGGCACCTGTGGAGATTCAATCCTGAACTGGCTGAAGAAGGCAAGAATCCCTTTGTGATGGATTCCAAAGAGCCTACCGGCAATGTGAAGGACTTCATGATGGGCGAGAACCGTTACCTGATGCTCCAAAAGGGCTATCCGGAAATTGCAGAAAAACTCTTCGCAAAAGCGGAAGAAGATTTGGCTGCAAGATATGCGGTTTACAAGAGAATGGCAAAAGAAGACTAATTCTTTGCAAATCAAAAGGGCGGTTGCAAACGCAACCGTCCTTTTTCTTATCCCATCCGTTCACAAACATCTTGCACTTTATGAAAATTCGTGCTATACTGGAACTATCTTAAATAAAGGAAGTATCCTTATGAATGTTTACGATTTTGACAAAACCATCTATGACGGGGACAGTACCGCCGATTTTATCCTCTGGTGTATCCGTAAAAAGCCAGATCTTGCCCTTTCCCTTCTGCCGGGCGCCTTTGCCTTTGGGGGATATCTCCTCAAACTCTGCCAGAAAACTTATTTCAAAGAGAAGTTCTATCGCTTTCTCTCCCGGATTCCGGACATGGAAATTTGGGTGGAAGAATTCTGGGATGAACATTTAGATCGTATCAAAGACTGGTATTTCATTCGCCAGGAAAAGGACGATATCATCATCTCCGCTTCTCCGGAATTTCTCTTGATCCCGGCCTGCCGGCGGCTTAGGATTCAACACCTGATGGCATCCCGGGTGGATAAAAATACCGGTATGTATTTAGGTCTTAACTGTCATGGTGAGGAAAAAGTCCGCCGATTCCGGAAAGTCTTTCCCGACGGTGTCATTGAAGAATTTTATTCAGACTCCCTCTCCGATGCCCCTCTTGCTAACTTGGCAAAACGCGCTTACTTAGTCAAGGGCGATGATTTATTTCCCTGGTAATACAAAAAGAACGATTGCATTGCAATCGTTCTTTTTTATCTCTTATTATGCCAGCAAACTCTCGCCGGTCATTTCCTGGGGTTTTTCCAGTCCCATCAAATCCAGCATGGTGGGTGCTAAATCTGCCAGACGACCTGTTTTCAAAGAAACATCGTTTCTGCCAATCAGAACCAGAGGCACTACATTGGTGGTATGAGCCGTAAAGGCACCGCCATTGTCATAATCCAGCATCTGGTCTGCGTTCCCGTGATCAGCCGTAATCAAAGCGACGCCGCCCATCTTCTCGATGGCATTTACCACTTTGCCAAGACATTCGTCTACGGCTTCTACTGCTTTCACTGCTGCATCAAAGACGCCGGTATGCCCTACCATATCACAGTTGGCAAAATTCAGAACAATCACATCATAGTCACCGCTCTCAATTCGCTTTACCGCCTCTTCCGTTACCTCATAGGCACTCATTTCCGGTTGCAAATCATAGGTGGCAACCTTGGGAGAGTTAATCAAGGCACGGTCTTCTCCATCACAGACAGTTTCTACGCCGCCGTTAAAGAAGAAAGTAACGTGAGCATATTTCTCAGTTTCGGCGATTCGCAACTGTCTAAGACCTTTTTGGCTAATATACTCGCCAAAGGTATTGGTCAAAGATTCCGGTTTGAATGCCACTTCTACATTGGGCATGGACGCATCATACTGGGTCATACAAACGTAGAATGTCTTGAAATAATCTCTGGCAAAACCGTTAAATTCCGGGTCCACAATGGTCCGGGAAATTTCCCGGGCACGGTCAGGACGGAAGTTGAAGAAAATCACCGAATCATTCTCGGCAATCTTACCCACCGGAACGCCGTCTTTGGTCACAACAGTAGGAACCACAAATTCATCGGTGATACCCTCGTTATAACTCTCCTTCACAGCGGTCACCGCGGATTCACAGGTATTACCCTTTCCTAACACCATCGCGTTATAGGCCTGTTCTACCCGTTCCCAACGGTTATCTCTGTCCATGGCATAGTAACGCCCCATCACGGTTGCGATATTGCCCACGCCAATTTCACGAATCTTAGCCACCAGTTCTTCCACAAAACCCGCACCGGAAGAGGGCGGTACATCACGGCCGTCTAAAAATCCGTGAACGTGAACCTTGGAAAGGCCCATCTTCTTCGCCAGATTCAAAAGACCGTAAAGATGTTGATTATGGCTGTGGACACCACCATCAGAGAGCAGTCCCATCAGGTGGAGGGCACTATCGTTCTTCTTACAATTTTCAATGGCGCTGAGGAGAACCGGATTTTCAAAAAAGTCCCCGTCTTGGATAGACTTAGTAATTCGGGTCAGTTCCTGGTAGACAATCCGGCCGGCACCAATGTTGGTATGACCAACCTCGGAGTTACCCATTTGTCCCTCAGGCAGACCTACATCCATCCCGGATGCATGAACAATGCTATGGGGACAGGTTTCCATATACCGGTCCATATTGGGAGTTTTGGCAGCGTGGATGGCGTTACCCTCGTGTCGGTCATTGACGCCATAGCCGTCCAAAATAATCAGAGCATAAGGTTTTTTCATCATCTAATCTCCTGTCACTTATTTCGCTGCTGCAACAATTACAGAGAAATCCTCTGCTTTCAGGCTGGCGCCGCCAATCAGGCCACCGTCAATGTTGGGTTTTGCCAACAATTCTGCGGCGTTACCTGCATTCATGCTGCCGCCATACTGAATCCGGATCGCCTCTGCCACATCGTTGCCATAAAGACCTTGGATGGTCTCACGAATGATGCCGCAAACTTCGTCTGCCTGGTCAGCCGTAGCGGTCTTACCGGTACCGATAGCCCAAACCGGCTCATAAGCAATGACGATATCCTTTGCTTGTTCTGCCGGGATTTCCAAAAATGCAATCTTGGTCTGGCGGCGAACGGTGTCATCGGTGATACCCTGTTCCCGTTCTAAAAGACTCTCGCCCACACAAACGATAGGAACCAAACCTGCAGCCAGCGCCGCTTTGGTCCGCAAATTCACGGTCTCGTCGGTTTCGCCAAAGTACTGACGGCGTTCGGAGTGACCGATGATAACATATTCTACCCCGATTTCTTTCAGCATATTACCTGCCAATTCACCGGTGTATGCACCGCTTTCCATAAAGTGTACATTCTGTGCACCAACAGCGATGTTAGAATCTTTCAGTTCTTCCAATACCCCGGGGATACAAACTGCGGTGGGGCATACCACAACGTCACAAGCCGCATCGGCAACTTTGGCTTTCATATCAGCAACCAAAGCCTTTGCCTCAGCCGGAGTTTTGTTCATTTTCCAGTTACCTGCAATAATCTTTTTTCTCATTTTCCTCTCTCCTTATGATGATTCTATAACACACCAAAAGACCGAAAGCCATCCGGCCCGGTCTTTTGCGTATCTTTTGTTTTATTTATCGTTGAGCGCTACAACACCGGGAAGGTCCTTGCCCTCTAAGAACTCTAAGGAAGCACCACCGCCGGTAGAAATGTGGCTCATCTTATCCCCAAGACCTGCCTGGTTTACCGCTGCAACGCTGTCACCGCCGCCGATGATGGTGGTAGCGTCCAAGTCAGCCAGCATGGTAGCAATGGCATTGGTACCCTTGGCAAAGTTGGGCATTTCAAATACGCCCATGGGACCGTTCCAAACCACGGTCTTAGCATCTTTTAATGCCTCTTTGTAAAGTGCAATGGTCTTTTCACCGATATCAAGACCCTGCCAGCCTTTTTCAATGCCACCCCGCTCTACGGTCTTGCTCTCTGCGTCATTGTCAAAGTCTTTTGCAACAACGGTATCTGCCGGAATCAAGAGGTTAACACCCTTTGCCTCTGCCTTTTCCATCATTTCTTTAGCATAGTCCAGATAATCTTCCTCTAAGAGAGAATCGCCAACTTCTTCGCCCAGGGCTTTCATAAAGGTATAAGCCATACCGCCGCCGATGATTAAGGTATCCACCTTTTCCAAAAGGTTGTTGATAACTGAAATCTTAGAAGAAACCTTGGAACCACCCAAAACTGCAACCAAAGGTCTTACTGGGTTGTTCACCGCATTGCCAAGATATTCGATTTCCTTATTGATCAAGTAGCCGCCTACCGCGGTGTCTAAATATTCGGTCACACCAACATTGGAGCAATGTGCACGGTGTGCAGTACCAAAAGCATCATTCACAAAGATATCAGCCAAGGATGCCAGTTCTTTGCTGAATGCTTCGCCGTTCTTGGTTTCTTCTGCACGGTATCTGGTGTTTTCTAAAAGAACAACGTCACCGTCCTGCATCGCAGCAATAGCCGCTTTGGCGTTCTCTCCAACTACATTATCATCAGCTGCAAAAACAACGTCCTTGCCAAGATGCTGAGACAAACTCTTTGCTACCGGTGCCAGAGAAAGTTCCGGCTTGGGTTCGCCCTTGGGTTTACCCATGTGGGAGCAAAGAATTACCTTTGCACCATCGCCAATCAACTTCTTGATGGTGGGCAGTGCGCCGATGATTCTGGTTTCGTCCGTAATCACACCATCCTTAATCGGCACGTTAAAGTCACAACGAACCAGGACTTTTTTACCTTTTGCCTGAATGTCATCTACAGTTTTTTTGTTCATGAGAAATACCTCCCAAAAAGTATAATAAACTCCCTAAAACAGGGCTGATTCTATACAAATCTCTTCAAGATTCATTGTACCCTACTTTTCCAAATTTATCAAGAGGTTTTGGGGATATTTTTGTTAAAATTTTCACCATTGCAAAGATAAGACTTTGGCACATTTTATCAAAGACAAGAGTTTATAAAATTTTTCAAAATAAAAATGACCCCAATGCACAAAGGATGCATTGGGGTCATCAAATTTTAGAGATTATTTTAGCCCTTGACAGAACCAACCATAACGCCCTTAACAAAGTACTTCTGTACAAAAGGATACATTAAGAATACCGGAATTGCCGCTACCATAATGACAGCATAACGTACACTCTGTTGTGCCTTGGTAGCCTCAGCCAGAGCAACCGCATCCATGGTACTGTCAGAGCTAGCAACGGTTGCACTCAGGGAAGCCGTCAAGTTACGCAGTACCAACTGCAGGGGGAATTTAGTATAGTCACGAATGTAATAAAGAGCATTCAGGTAAGAATTCCAGTGCCCCAATGCATGGTAAAGAACCATAACTGCAATGATTGCTTTGGAGAGGGGTAGTACAACCTTGAAGAAGAAAGTGGTATAACTACCGCCATCAATCTTGGTTGCCTCAAACAACTCCTCAGAAATATTACTCTGGAAGAACGATCGGGCAACAATCATGTTATAAATATTCAGTGCACCGGGAAGAACCAACGCCCAAATAGTATCGAGCATACCCAGACCTTTGATAACCAAGTAAAGGGGAATCAAACCGCCACCAAAGTACATGGTAAATACAAAGAAAAGATTAATCAACCTTCTGCCGGGCAATTCTTTCCGGGACAGTACAAAGGCACAAGGGATACAAACAAGCAAGTTGATACCAGTACCAAGCACGGTGTATACAATAGAGTTCCAGTAGCCACTAAGAATATCCGGGAATTCCGCAATCTTCTTATATCCAGCCAGGGTCAATCCCTTAGGTAACAGCAAGGTTTCACCTAAGTTTACATAGGTGGGGTCACTAATAGATGCAATAACGATAAAATAAATCGGATAAACAATCAACAAGGTAAGCATGGTAAGAAGGATTCCATTGACGATGTTGAAAACTTTATCTCCGCCAGACTCTTGAATTCTGTTTTGTACTTTCATGTTTCGTCTCCTCCTTCTTAGAATATAGAATTACCGGTCAATTTTTTAGCCGTGGTGTTGATGACCAACAGACAGAACAGGTTAACCAAAGTGTTAAACAACTGTACTGCGGTAGAGAATCCAAACTGTGCGTCCAGAAGACCTACTTTGTAGATATAGGTACTCAGAATCTCGGATGCACCCAGGTTCAGGTCGGTTTGCAACAGTAACATTTTATCTGCGCCTACATTGAACAGAGCGCCCCAGGACAAAATGAACATAATGACAACCGTATCCAAAATCGCAGGGATTTCAATGTGCCGAATAATTTTGAACCGGCTTGCACCATCAATCTTAGCAGCCTCTAACTGCTCCTGGTCAATGCCTGCCAGTGCCGCTATGTAAATGACGGCAGAATAGCCCATACTATTCCAGATACCAGTAATGATGTAAATCGGCAAAACATATTTATCATGGCCAAAGAAGAGAATGGGGTCTGTACCCATCTTTTGAAACAAAATATTGATAACACCGTTGCTGGGTGCTAAAAATACGTTCGCCACACTGATAACGATAACGATGGAGAAAAGATAGGGCATATAAGAAATGTTCTGCACCAATTTCTTCGCCCGCTCGTTCCGCACCTGATTTAACATGATCGCAAAGATAATCGGAATCGGGAACATAACAAGGTGGGAAATCAACGATGTCTTCGCCGTATTCCAAATTAACTGCCAACATTTATCCAGGGCAAAGAACCGCTGAAAATGCTTGAGTCCTACCCAGGGCGCTTCCCCAATACTTCTACCCGGAATCAAATCCTTAAACGCAAGTTGTATGCCATACATAGGAACATAAGAAAAAGTAATGATTACGGCAATTGCGGGAAGTAAGAATACATATAACTCCCAACAAGAAAAGATACGACGCCAAACTGATTTCCGTTGCGTCAGGGTCAATGTACTGATTTTGCTGTTTTCCACGTTGATATCCGCTCCTTTTATGTAAAAACTTTTACCATTTTCTAAAAATTTTTCCTGTGCCCAAAGGTCATTTTCGGCAAAACACCCTAAAATATAACAAAAATGCCAAAACCGAACACTATCTTATCGCTATTGTAGCACAATTCTGCACAAAAGTCAACGATAAATTTTAGATTTTTTATATAAAAAACCGAGTATTCCATCTCTCCACCTCCCCTGTGCCTTTCTTGTTCCATACAATCTGCACAAAGATAGGGAATAGGTCGACAATCCGCCAAGGCATTATCCGGGTCTTTTCCTGCACGGGTCTGCGGCTCGGCGTACACGACGAACTCTACGATTCTCCCAACATAACCACGCCACCGTAGGGCGATCCGCGAATCGCCCCTACGATTTCACCGGATGCTAGCAAGGCTCGTCAGATTGTCTGGGTCAACTGCATTATTTTTATTTTTTTTCAAAAAATCTATTGACAAATCCCTATTTCGTTGGTATAATGTCAAAGTCGCTTTTTGATAGGCGGGTGTAGTTCAATGGTAGAATCTCAGCCTTCCAAGCTGATTGCGTGGGTTCGATTCCCATCACCCGCTCCACACGTTATGCGCCTGTAGCTCAGCTGGATAGAGCAACTGCCTTCTAAGCAGTGGGCCAGGGGTTCAAGTCCCTTCAGGCGCGCCAAGATATGGTGGGTATAGCTCAGTTGGCTAGAGCGCCAGATTGTGGCTCTGGATGTCAATGGTTCAATTCCCTTTATCCACCCCATTTTATACCTTGGGCTGTCGTCAAGCGGTAAGACACAGCACTTTGACTGCTGCATTCGTAGGTTCGAATCCTGCCAGCCCAGCCATTTCTTTTTTAAAATTGAATATGACCCATTAGCTCAGTTGGCAGAGCACTTGACTTTTAATCAAGGTGTCCGGAGTTCGAATCTCCGATGGGTCACCAAAGCGAAAATCCTGTCGAAAGGCAGGATTTTTTGCTTCTATTATTCATTTTTCATTATTTAACATTCATCATTCATTAGGTGCGACAGGATTTTTTAATAAATCGTTGATAGATCTTGGATCATGAAACTTTTTCACCCAAACATGGACAATGGCATATATTGTATTGGGAGGTGAATCGATATGTCTAATTTCTATTGTTCTTGCAAAAGTAACTGCATAGGTCTTGGTGTATTTGCCAGTATCATCATTGGTATCATCACCACGTTTCTTACCATCACTGCGACCATTACCGTTACCCCGGCATTTTTATGGGTATTGTTCGGGATTGCAGTAGGTTATCTGGCGGTCACTCTGGTCACCACGCCCCAGTTTGATACCAACGGTCTTCGCAGTTGTGCTTGCCCAATATTATCAACACTTCTGGTAGGAATCCTCGGCACGGTGCTGACCGCAGTTGTCCTTTTGGGCATCGCCTTTGCCGCAACCAGTATCATCGGTGCCATCATCACCGGTTTATTACTGGCCTTTTTCTCGTTGGTTCTGATTATGACGGCTTGTCTTATCAAATGCCTGTCCAGATGTGATGCATACTAATGAGTTAAAACAAAAAAGGACTTAGCAATTTGCTAAGTCCTTTTTTGTTATTTACTTTCCCTATAATATTAATAAAGCAAATATGGTAAAATGAGAATCCTTCAAAGCAGATATACCATCAGACCAAGAAGTTTAAAAGGAAAAAGAATAGCACCTGATTCTAGAATCAGGTGCTATTCTTTTTGGAAGAGCCGAACGGTTTAGATGACAATAAAACTTATTACTTTTATGATCATTTTAATACAATTTGTCAATCAAAAATTCTGCCGGCACATATACATCTCCATTTATAATTTTAGATTTAACAGGTGCAGTAGCCTTTTTCTGTGTGATAATATTGTCAAAATCATCTAAAATGAATCGTAATGAATAATGAGGTCGTAGTTCTCCGACTATTGCATCAGTAGAATTTTTCGATAACTTAACAAAACGGCACAAAGGAATTGCATCTCGACTATATTCTTCATTACTTACTACTATTATTTCATTATCCCTTATTGACACAAAAAACTCATATTCCCGTTCGTTGTCATCTATAAAGTGCCATTCTCCACCCGAATTCACTATCTGTGTTAATCCAGAAGTGTCGGACTCCACACCGAACTCTTCATCAATAATATTCTCCTGAATTTCAAAACTATTTTTAGGTTCTTTAAATATATCAAACGTTCTGCTGTCTGAAAGTATTATGGGATTCACGAAGCTAATCACTGGATTTTTATATTCAAAATCTAATATACCATTTGTATAACTCCAAGCCTTTATTTCTCTTTCATTTGTAGTATCATTATATCCAGATATCTCAGACATCACAATTGGTGGTTCACCATTAAAATCAACCACTAATGCAATTACATATTTTCCAAAGTTTTTCTTACACCATTGAATTGTCTTTTCCTCAGTCGGTTCAAACACAAATTCATATTGAGTTAACCAATTTATTTGTCCCTCTCTTTTTGAAGGTTTGCACAT
>JAZSKV010000008.1:0-4438 GCA_045534975.1 Ructibacterium sp.
GTAAACCTCATATCGGTCACGTTTTAACCCGTGCAGTAAAGGACTTGATTCCCCGTTATCGCACCATGAAAGGCTACCATGTTTTGAGAAAGGCCGGTTGGGATACCCACGGTCTTCCGGTAGAACTGGAGGTCGAAAAAGCCCTTGGTATCAGCGGCAAACCGGAGATCGAAAAATACGGTGTGGAAGACTTTATCAAGAAATGTAAAGATAGTGTCTTCACTTATCAAAGCGAATGGGAAGAAATGAGTGACAGGGTTGGTTTTTGGGCAGATATGGAGAATCCCTATGTCACCTACCATAACAATTATATTGAATCCGTATGGTGGGCACTTCGCCAGATTTGGGATAAAGGGCTTCTTTATAAAGGTCATAAAATTATGCCTTACTGTCCCCGCTGCGGCACCTCTCTCTCCAGCCATGAGGTTGCCCAGGGCTATAAAGACGTCAAAGAAAATTCTATGACGGTAAAATTCAAGGTTGCCGGCAAAGAGAATGATTATATCCTGGCATGGACCACAACTCCCTGGACGCTTCCGTCTAATATTGCTCTTTGCGTAAACCCCTATGAAACTTATGTGAAAGTTCAGGCAGAAGACGGCACCTACATTCTTGCAAAAGCACTGGTTGAAAAAGTCTTTGGCGACCAAAAGGTAACCGAACTGGAATCCTACATTGGCACCGACCTTTGTGGCTTAGAATACCAGCCTCTTTATGATTTTGTAAAACCTAACGGCAAAGCTCACTATATCGTTGCGGACAATTATGTTACCATGGAAGACGGTACCGGTATTGTTCATATTGCACCAGCTTTCGGTGAGGATGACTCCCGGGTATGCAAAGAACAGGGACTTCCCTTTATTTGCCATGTAAATACCCAGGGTAACTTTGTCGAAGCAACCGGCGAATGGTCAGGTCTTTTTGTCAAGGATACTGACAAACTGATTATTCGCGACTTGAAAGAACGGAACCAATGTTTTGCGGTCATTCCTTTTGAGCACAGTTATCCTTTCTGCTGGCGTTGTGATACGCCTCTTCTCTACTATGCTTGTGATACCTGGTTCATCAAGATGACTGCGGTTCGGGATAATCTTTTGAAGAATAACGAAACCGTAAACTGGTTGCCGGACAACATCAAGCATGGCCGGTTTGGAAACTTCTTAGAAAATATCATCGACTGGGGTCTTTCCCGGTCCCGTTATTGGGGAACACCGCTTCCCATTTGGGAATGTAGTTGCGGTCATCGCCATGTCATTGGCTCCATTGCAGAGCTAAAAGAAATGGGCATCAACTGTCCTGATGACATCGAACTGCATAAGCCCTATGTAGATCAGGTAAAACTCCATTGTCCCGAATGTAATGGAGAAATGAACCGTGTTTCCGAGGTTATTGACTGCTGGTTTGATTCCGGTGCAATGCCTTTTGCACAGTTGCATTATCCTTTTGAAAACAAAGAGGCATTTGAACAGAACTTCCCGGCAAACTTCATTAGTGAAGCCATTGACCAGACTCGTGGTTGGTTCTATACTTTGATGGCAATTTCTACCCTTCTCTTTGACGAGGCTCCTTATAAGAACGTTATCGTTTTAGGTCACGTTCAAGATGACAAGGGTATTAAAATGAGCAAGCACAAGGGTAATGTCATTTTGCCGATGGATATTTTAAATGATCAAGGTAGTGACGCGGTACGTTGGTACTTCTACTCCAATT
Source organism: Ructibacterium sp. (assembly GCA_045534975.1). Taxonomy (GTDB): domain Bacteria; phylum Bacillota; class Clostridia; order Monoglobales; family Monoglobaceae; genus Ructibacterium. The sequence continues at coordinate 1,711 of JAZSKV010000008.1, forward strand.
CTGCACCCTGGCTTCCTAACCGGTTCTCTGCAAAGAATGTTTCAGAATCTCAGCGGAAATTCCTGGGTACACTCTGGAACACCTATGCGTTCTATGTTCTCTATGCTGAGATTGACCAGTTTGACCCCACCAAGTACAACCTTGATGTAAACAAGTTATCGGTATTGGATAAGTGGATTCTTTCTAAGTTAAACCATGTCATTGAGGACGTAGACAAGAATCTTGAAAATTATAGAATCACCGAGGCGACCCGTGCTATCACTGCATTTACCGACGAACTCAGTAACTGGTATGTTCGTCGTTGCCGTGCCCGTTTCTGGAGCAACGAACTGACCGAAGACAAGATTAACGCTTATATGACTCTGTATACCACTTTGGTTGAGTTTTCTAAACTCTGTGCACCTTTTATTCCCTTTATGACAGAACAGATTTATCAAAATCTGGTTCTCTCTGTGGATAAAACCGCACCGGAAAGCGTGCATATCTGCGATTTCCCCACAGCAAACCCTGCCTTTAACTTCCCAGAAATCGAAAAAGATATGGATAGTATTCGCAAAATTGTGGAACTAGGCCGTGCCTGCCGGAACGAAGCGAGTATGAAAAATCGTCAGCCTCTTTCCAAACTCTATATCCAGAGCACAGAGCCGATTAATGATTCTTATACCGATATTATTCTGGAAGAACTGAACATCAAAGATGTCACGGTCACTAATGACGCCAGCGCCTTTATTTCCTATAACTTTAAGCCCCAAATGCGGACTATGGGACCGAAATATGGCAAGTTAATGCGTCCCATCTTTGATGAAATCGCTAAGATGGACGGCGCTAAGGTTATGGAGCAGTTAAATAGCGGTAGTCCTTTAACCCTGACCGTAGAGGGAACTTTGGTTGAAATCAATAAAGAAGACGTCTTAATTGAAACCAACCAAAAAGATGGATTTGTATCCGGTAGTGACCAAGGCTTTACTGTAGTTCTGGACACCAATTTAACCGACGCTTTAATCGAAGAAGGTTTTGTCCGTGAATTTATCAGCAAAGTACAGACCATGCGAAAAGATAGCGGTTTTGAAGTAACAGACCGCATTTCCATCGCCTTTACCGGCAGTGATAAAATTGCAGAGATTGTTGCGAAAAACCAAGATGAAATCAAAGCACAACTTCTGGCTAATTCCATTGGTGATGCCGTTTCTGATGGCACAGAATGGAACATCAACGGCGAGAAAGTTTCCATCTCGATTCAAAAAGCATAACAACAAAAAAAGACGGTGTTTACACCGTCTTTTTTATTTTTGTTTTCTTACGATTAAATAATCATCATCCGATTGGTAATGAGGGCAACTCTGTCTTGTATGCAATCGATAAACGTCATCCTCATCCATAGATACCAAGCAGACATATCCCTCATATTCTTCATCATAGACATAGTTTTTGCAAATATCGCATTGTCCACCGTCTGACATGGTTATTCCTCCTCATCCTGCAACTGTTCCCATTCTTCATAACAGGCATCTAACTTCTGGGTATTCTCATCAATCTTGATGGTCTTTTCTGTTGTCAGTTGATAGTTGGTATAAACCTCTTCCAACGTGAGTTCTTCCTGAAGAATTTTGGTTTCTTTTTCCAACCAGGAAATCTGTTCTTCCAGTTCTCGAATCCTGGCACGACGTTCTGCATTTGCACGGCGTTGTGCCTTATTTTTATAAGCACTTCCGCCCGAACTTTTTCCCAGAGCCGCAACGGTTTCAGTCGCCGCAGATGCCTGCATAAACTGTTGCCTGGCTAAATAGTCATCATAATTACCATCATAAACCACAACCCCATCACGGGTCATTTCAATGATTTTATCAGGAATCTTATTGAGCAAATATCGGTCATGGGTGACGAACAACAACGTCCCGTCATACTGGAATAGCGCCTCTTCCAACACTTCTTTGGACGGTAAATCCAGATGGTTGGTGGGCTCATCCAAAAGCATAACATTGGATTTTTCCAACATCAAAATACAAAAAGCAAGTTTGGCTCGTTCACCGCCGCTGATTACCTTCACCGGTTTGAATACATCATCCCTGGAAAGCCGGACACTTCCCAATACCCGTCGAATTTGTGCTTCCGGGATATGAGGGAAACGATCCCATAATTCATCAATTGCCAGTTTTTCCGGGTCAAGATTCAAGTTTTCCTGCTCATAATAACTGATACTGGTGTTCTTCCCCCAAACATACGTTCCGCTATGCTTGGGAATCAAACCTTGCACCGTTTTGAGTAACGTAGATTTTCCAATCCCGTTCTCACCAATAATGGCAATTTTTTCACCACGTTTCACAGAAAGATTGATGTTGCTGCAAAGAATCTTTTCTTCGTCACCAACCGCCAATTCTAAATCTTCCGTCCGCAGTACATCTTTATATGGCTCTTTGGTGGTTTCAAATCGTAAATGAATGGGCTTGATATCCCCTTCCGGTTTCTCAATCAATTCCATGTTCTCCAAAGTCTTTAATCGAGATTTTGCGCTATTGGAAGTTGAGGCCCGTGCCATATTTTTATCTACATAAGTTTGGAGTTTCGCAATTTCAATTTGCTGCTCCTCATACTCCTTTGTCTGACGTAGAATTCGCTCCTCTTTCTGCTTTAAATACGCCGTATAGTTTCCTTTATAACTATAAAGCCGACCTCGCTCTAACTCGAAAATTTGCTGCGTCAATTTGTTTAGAAAATAGCGGTCATGGGA
>JAZSKV010000063.1:0-16588 GCA_045534975.1 Ructibacterium sp.
CTGCCATTGCAGGAGTCCTGGCGATGGAACCGAAAATTTTGATTCTGGATGAGCCTACCGCCGGTCTGGACCCGGCAGGGAGAGATGAGATTTTATATAAAATCAAGGATATGCACGCCCGGATGGACGTGACGGTGATTCTGGTTTCTCATAGCATGGAAGACGTGGCAAAACTGGCGGACCGGATTTTGGTGATGAACCGGGGTCAGGTGGAGATGTTTGGAAAAACGGAGGAGGTTTTCCGCCACGGGAAACGACTGTCCGAAATTGGCTTGAATGTTCCTCAGATTACCCAGATTATGGACGGGCTTCGCGACCGGGGGATTCCGGTGGGCGAGGGCATCTATACCGTGGAGGAGGCATACCATCAATTATCCCGACTGATGGCGTTAAAGGAGCAACCCATATGCTAAAAGATATCACTCTGGGACAGTATTTCCCGGGAGAAAGTATGATTCACAGGCTGGACCCCAGAACCAAAATTCTTCTGGTACTGGTTTATATTGTTTTGACATTTTCTATCGGTAATTTTGCCGGCTACGGAGCCCTGGCTGTCTTTACGGCGGGCTGTATTGCCATTTCCAAGGTTCCCGTTCGGTTTATCGTAAAGGGTTTCAAACCGATTCTGTTTTTTATCATCATTACCGGTTTGTTTAATTTGTTTTTGACCCAGGGCGAGGTCGTTTTTTCCTGGTGGATTTTTACCATCACCAAAGAGGGCATCTCCCTGGCGGTCTTTATGGTGTTGCGATTGGTTTTCCTGATGGTGGGGACTTCTCTGCTGACTCTCACCACATCGCCCATTGCCCTGACCGACGGCATGGAACGGCTTTTGCGGCCTTTCCGGAAAATTGGTGTTCCTGCCCATGAACTTGCTATGATGATGTCCATTGCCCTGCGTTTTATCCCGATTCTCATGGAGGAAACGGACAAGATTATCAAAGCCCAGTCAGCCAGAGGTGCGGACTTTGCCAGTGGGAATCTTCTGCGGCGTGCCAAAGCCATGGTGCCGATTTTGATTCCCCTTTTTATCAGCGCCTTTCGCAGAGCCGATGAATTGGCAACGGCAATGGAATGCCGCTGCTATCGTGGTGGAGAGAACCGGACAAGGTTAAAGGAACTGAAGTTTGGCAAGATAGACCTTGGCGGTTGGTTAGTATTTTTGGGGTTGACCGTCTTGGTAATTGGACTCAATATCCTTTGGTAAGCGAGGAAGAACTATGCGGAACATTGCAATGGCAATTCGTTATGACGGAACCGGGTTTCACGGTTGGCAACGGCAAAAAAACGGTCTTTCGGTGCAGCAGGCAGTAGAAACTGCCCTGTCTGACCTGACCGGAGCGCCGGTACAGATTACCGGATGCAGCCGTACCGATGCTGGGGTTCATGCCTTGGATTATGTCTTTAACTTTCAAAGTGAAACCAATATTCCGGCGGAGCGATTGCCCTATGCCCTGAACTATCATCTGGATAAGAGGATATCGGCCCTTTCTGCTTGGGATATGCCGGAAGACTTCAATGCTCGCTTTTCTGCAAGAGGGAAACGATATATCTATCGTATCTGGAATAGCGGTATTCGGCATCCGTTTTTAGCCCGATACAGTTGGCAACTGCCCTATCAGTTGGACCCCAAGGTTATGAAAGAGGCAGCACCTATCTTAGAGGGAACCCATGACTTTGCCGGGTTTATGGCAGCCGGAGGTAGCCAGAAGACAACGGTGCGTACCATTAGGCTCTGCAAAGTAGAGCAGGATGCCAGCCAGCCGGAACTGATTACGGTGACGGTGGAGGCAGATGCCTTTCTTTATAATATGGTCCGGATTATCACGGGTACCTTGGTAGAAATTGGACTTGGGAGAATTGACCCCAAAGATCTGCCAACAATCTTAGAGAGCCGGGATCGGCGAAAGTGCGGACTGACCGCACCGCCCCAGGGATTGTTTTTGGAAAAAGTATATTATGATTTCCGGGAAGGAAATGAAGAGCATGACGAAGAAAAATAACCAGGCTTGGAACTGGAAAAAAGCCAAAGAACAGATAATGGCATGGCTGAATGCCAGTGTCGCCGTGAACCTATGGGGGAAAAAGATTTCCTTTTGTCCCATGAAACTTGCCGCGGCAGTTGCCCTTGCGGTGGTGGTTCTCTCTTTGGTGATACAACTGTTGCTGATTCCTGCCCATCGCCCAAGAAACCTGGATTTAGGAATGGAAACCGGCACCGACTATGCTATGCAGACGGTGGAGGGAGATATTCTTCTTTATAATAATCAGGGGATGAAATTGATGGGGCATAAAGGGGAAACCCGGTGGTCGGCGAAGATATCCATGTCTTCTCCGGTGGTAGAACATGGCGGCGATTATATCCTAGCAGCGGATTTGGGCGGTAACCATGCCGCAACCCTTTATAAAAACGGCGAGGCGGTCCGGGAATACCAGTTGGGAAAAGATATTATTTCTGCCAAGGTAAATCCCAAAGGTACAGCAGCCTTTGCCACAGCGGCAGACGGTTATAAAGGCAGTGTTGTTGTCATAGATAAAAAGGGTAAGGAAGTTTTCCGCTGGAACAGCGGGGATGGCTATATTATGGATTTGGATATCAGCGATAACGGTCATTACCTGGCAGTGGCACAACTGTCCAGTGCAGGGACCCAGGCGGATGCCAAGATTCAGTTTATTGACCTTTACCGGAAAGAAGTGGTCAAGGTGGCAGAGCGGCCCGGCTCAGTGATTGGCGAGATTCGCTTTTCCGGGAACCGGCTCTTGACGGTGTCAGACACCGAACTTTGCGGATTTTCTGGTAGCGGAAGATTCCTATACAGCGTATCCTTTGCAGGGAAACGTCCCGGTAAATACGATATTTCCAGTGATGATTTGCTGGCATTTGTCACCAGCGATAACCGGGGCAATACGGTGTTGGAACTGTATAATACCCGAGGCAAGTTAAAGGGTAGTTTTCTGGCAGACAGCCCCATTACCATTCTGGCAGTGCACGGGGATACCGTTGTGGTGGCAAGACAGCGGGATGTTCTGCGGATTTCCCCCCGTGGCAGACTGAAAAAGCAGATTACCTGCCAGCATGATATCAAAGCCTTAAGCGTTTTTGGCAACGGAAAGACGGTTCTGGCGGCAGGCAGTACCGAAGCGGATATTCTCTGGATGCGATAGTGCTTGGGAAAGGGAGGATAGAGCCATGTTGTTCAGTTGGCTTGATGTAGCAGTATTGGTGATGGTTGGCGCCTTTGTTTTTGCAGGTTGGAAAAACGGTCTCGTAAAAACGGGATTCCGGGTACTCTCCTTTGGTGCATCCCTGATCCTGGCTTGGATTTTACATCCCTATCTATCCGGAATTTTGCAGAACACCCCGCTTTACGAGAATTTGTTTTCCTCGGCGGCAGAGAGTGCGGGTGTCCAGACAGGTGTTACTCCGGCGGGGTTGCAGAGTATTTTAAGTCAAGGAAGCCTTGCGGTAGCAGAATACTTTGCAAAATTCATGCTAAATGTCATTTCCTTTTTCGTGATTTTGCTTTTGGCTAAGATTGCTTTGTTTTTTGCCGGAAAGATTTTGCATTTTGTAGCCTCCTTGCCGGTGATTGGCTTTTTCAATCGGTTGGGTGGTATGGCTGTTGGATTTTTAGAGGGTTTTTTGGTGGTTTGCATTGTGCTTGCGGTGATGTATGTGACACCGCCCCTGCGGAACCATAAACCTCTAGGCTATGCCATCGAGCAATCTGTGGTGACGAGGACATTGTATATCCACAATCCCATTTTAAATATTCTGACCCCGAAGATGGAGAAAGAGGTTTTAGACCATGAGAAAATGGAGTAAAATGATCGCAATTTGTCTGGTGCTTTTGCAGTTGAGTCTGTCTGCCGTTTGGGTAGAGGCGGCATCGCCTCCTGACTGGCTGATCGAACTCAACGGCGGTGACTGGACTCAGTCCCCCAACTTCCCCAAAATCAAAAAGAATGTAAAAGTGCCGATTCTTTTATATCATCATATCAGCGAGGAAGAATTCAGTGGCGGAAATGAGGTTTCTTTGATTTCTCCTGATGATTTTAAATCCCACATGGATGCGGTTAAGGCGAATTTCACCCCTATCAGTCTCCGGCAATATTATGAATATGTGCAATGTACTGACGGCACGGTAACCCTGCCGGATAATCCGATTATCATTACCTTTGATGATGGCTATCTCAGCAACTATGAGATTGCCTATCCTATCTTAAAGGAACTGGAGATTCCTGCCACCATTTTTGTGGTAACCGATACCGTAGGAGAAATGGCAGGCGACGGCAGAGTGAATTATTCCCACTTCACCTGGGAGCAGGCAAGGGAGATGGAAGAGAGCGGATGGATTGAAATTCAATCCCATACCCGTAGTCACCAGGAATTGACGGCACTGAGCCATAGTGACTTGGTGATGGAACTTAGAAAATCCAAGTACGATTTGGAAAAGAATTTAGGTCACGAATGTGATATGATAGCCTTTCCTTATGGGGCGTATAACGATGTGGTGATACAGGCTTCCCATGCGGCAGGCTACAAATTGCAGGCAAGGGTGGACGACAAAGCCAGCCCAGAGAGTTTTGAAGTGAATCTCCCCTCGGAGGGAGTGGACGCCCTGACCCGTATGACGGTGTCGGGAACTATGGCGAATATCAATATGATTGATATTGTTCACCGGGCTATGGCGCGAAAGGTGGTACCCACCTTAGACGGTTGGGAATGAAGAAGGGAGAATTGACCATGAGTATGTTACAGATTCCAAAAGGCTATGCCCCCAAACTGGGACTTTATGAAACCCAAAAAGCTATTGAGGTCATCAAAGAGAATTTTGTCAGGCGCCTCACGGGGGCATTAAACCTACGCCGGGTGACTGCACCCCTTTTTGTGGATGCAGGTTCCGGACTCAATGATGACTTAAACGGGATTGAACGGGCGGTAGCCTTTGATATTCCCGATGCGGATGCGGAGGCACAGGTGGTTCATTCTCTGGCAAAATGGAAGAGAATGGCGCTGGGAAAATATGAGTTCCCCATAGGGGAGTGCCTTTATACCGATATGAACGCCATTCGGCGTGATGAAGGCCTGGACATTCTGCATTCGGTCTATGTGGATCAGTGGGATTGGTGCCGGGTGATTTCCCGGGAGGATAGAAATAAAGAGTTCTTAAAGGCGACGGTGCAAAAGATTGTAGATGCGGTCTGTGATACCTTGGAGGACATCAAAGAGCAGTTTCCCCAGATTACCACAAACCTCTGCCGGGAAGTGTCCTTTATCACCACGCAGGAGTTAGAAGACCTTTATCCGGACCTGACCGCCAAGGAGCGAGAGATTGCCTATACTAAAGAAAAGAAGACAGTATTTTTAATGGAAATCGGCGATGTGTTAGCCTCTGGGAACCGTCACGACGGCCGAGCGCCGGACTATGATGACTGGAAACTCAATGGGGACATTCTCTTCTGGAATGATGTATTGCAGACGGCATTGGAGATTTCTTCTATGGGTATCCGTGTGGATGAAACATCACTTTGTGAGCAACTGGAAAAAGCCGGTTGCAATGACCGGAAGAGTCTGCCTTTTCATAAGGCACTGCTTTCCGGAGAACTGCCCCTGACTATGGGCGGCGGCATCGGCCAATCCCGGCTTTGTATGTTGCTTTTAGGGAAAGCACATGTTGGTGAAGTACAGGTTTCTGTTTGGGATAAAAAAACTGTGACGGGCTGCAAAGCCGCGGGAATTCAACTGTTATAAATAAAAGGGAGGCCGTATCATGAAAACTGATATCGAAATTGCACAAGTTGCGGAAATGAAACCCATCCGGGAGATTGCAGCAGGTCTACATATTCCGGAAGACAACTTAGAATACTACGGAAAATATAAGGCCAAATTAGGCGACGAAGTTTGGAAGAGTGTGGAAAATAAGCCGGAAGGTAAACTGATTCTGGTAACCGCCATCAACCCGACTCCTGCCGGTGAGGGAAAAACCACCATCACAGTAGGCTTGGGACAGGCTATGGCGAAAATCGGAAAGTCTGCCATCATTGCCCTGCGGGAACCCTCTATGGGCCCGGTCATGGGCGTGAAGGGCGGTGCTGCCGGCGGCGGTTATGCCCAGGTGGTACCCATGGAGGATATTAACCTTCACTTTACCGGTGATATGCACGCCATTACGGCGGCAAACAATCTGCTCTCTGCTGCCATTGATAACCACATCCATCAGGGTAATGCTTTGAGATTGGATGCCCGCCGGATTACCTGGAAGCGGTGCCTGGATATGAACGACCGTGCCTTGCGTCAGGTGATTGTTGGCTTGGGCGGCAAGGTCAACGGCTTCCCCAGAGAAGACGGATTTATGATTACCGTTGCCAGCGAGATTATGGCGATTCTCTGTTTGGCAGATGATATGCAGGATTTAAAATCCCGTCTGGGACGGATTGTGATTGGTTATAACATGGAGGGTCAGCCGGTGACGGCGGCACAGTTGGAAGTCGCCGGTGCTATGGCGTTGCTTTTGAAAGACGCCATCAAACCCAACCTGGTGCAAACCCTGGAAAATACCCCCTGCCTCATGCACGGCGGACCTTTTGCCAACATTGCTCACGGCTGTAACTCGGTACAGGCGACCAAACTGGGATTAAAACTTGCGGATTATTGCATCACCGAGGCAGGCTTTGGCTCTGATCTTGGTGCAGAGAAGTTCTTTGATATCAAGTGCCGTTATGCCGGTCTAAAACCCAGCATGGTGGTTCTGGTGGCGACGGTGCGCGCCTTAAAATATAATGGCGGCGTTCCCAAAGCAGAACTGGCAGAAGAAAATTTAGAAGCCCTGAAAAAAGGTCTGGTAAACTTGGGTGCCCATATCGAAAATATGCAGAAATATGGTTTACCCGTTGTGGTTGCCATGAACCGGTTTGGTACCGATACCGACGGGGAACTGCAACTGGTGGAGGATTACTGTAAAGAAAAAGGCGTTGAGGCGTCCATGTGTGAAGTGTTTGCCAAGGGCGGAGACGGTGGTATTGACCTGGCAGAAAAGGTGGTTAAGACCATCGAGGAAGCCGATGGCAGCGAAAACTTTGCGCCGATTTATCCGGCGGACAAGCCCATCAAAGAAAAGATTGCAGCCATTGCCAAAACCATCTATGGGGCAGAGGATGTGACCTATACCGGCAAAGCAGAAAATGAAATCAAGCAACTGACGGCGCTGGGGTTTGATAAACTGCCCATCTGTATGGCGAAGACCCAGTATTCTCTGTCTGATAACCCCAAACTCTTAGGAAGACCGGAAGGATTTACCGTAACGGTGCGGGAAGTGCGGGTATCGGCGGGTGCCGGATTTGTGGTTGTATTGACTGGTGACGTTATGACCATGCCGGGTCTGCCGGCTATTCCGGCAGCCAACCGAATGGATATTGCCGATGACGGAACCATTAGCGGTCTGTTTTAAGAGTCACGACATAAGAAGGTGAGTTTTTGTTTATAGCAGATAGTTATGATATTGCTGTGGTAGGTGCCGGCCATGCCGGCATCGAGGCAGCACTTGCCGCATCCCGCCTTGGGATGCGGACTTGTCTATTTTCCATCAGTTTAGATTCGGTAGCCAATCTTCCCTGTAACCCCAGTATCGGTGGTACCGCCAAAGGACATCTGGTACGGGAGATTGATGCCCTGGGCGGCGAGATGGGAAAGGCGGCAGATGCCACCTTGATCCAGTCCCGAATTTTAAACCGGGGCAAAGGTCCGGCGGTACATTCCCTCCGTGCACAGATTGACCGGAGAAAATACCAGAACGATATGAAACATCGCTTGGAACTGGCGGAAAACCTGGATTTGCGCCAGGCAGAGATTGTAGACGTTACCTTGGACGATAACGGTGCCGTTCGGTCCGTCATTGCCAGAAGCGGCGCAGAATATCTTTGCAAAGCGGCGATTCTCTGCACCGGGACCTACTTGAAAGCCAGGATTATCATTGGGGAGTTCAGCCAGGAGAGCGGCCCGGATGGGGTATTCCCTGCTACCGAACTCTCTAAAAACCTGGAAAAAATCGGTGTGGAATTGGTCCGGTTTAAAACTGGAACACCCCCCAGAATCAATAAACGGAGCATTGATTTTTCTCAGTTGGAGGAGCAATGGGGCGATGAAGAAATCACGCCGTTTTCCTTTGAAACCAAAGGGGAATTGGAAAACCGATCCATTTGTTATATGACCTATACCAATGAAAAAACCAAACAGATTATCTTAGATAATCTCCATCGCTCGCCTCTTTACGGCGGGGATATCAAGGGGATTGGACCTCGGTATTGTCCCTCTATTGAAGATAAAATTGTCCGGTTTGCGGATAAAGAGCGGCATCAGTTGTTTGTGGAACCTATGGGTCTTGATACCGAAGAAATGTATTTGCAAGGCTTTTCCAGCAGCATGCCGGAGGATGTGCAAATCCAGATGATTCATTCTCTGCCTGGGTTTGAAAATGCGCAGGTGATGCGGAACGCCTATGCCATTGAATATGATTGTATTGATCCGTTGCAACTGCATCCGTCTTTGGAACTCAAAAAGATTCCGGGGCTTTACGGGGCAGGACAGTTTAACGGGACTTCCGGTTATGAGGAAGCGGCGGCACAGGGGCTGATGGCAGGTATCAACGCAGCGAGAAAACTTGCCGGAAAACCGCCGGTGGTTTTGGAACGTTCTCAGGCTTATATCGGTGCTTTGATTGATGACTTGGTGACCAAGGGGACCAACGAACCCTATCGGATGATGACCTCCCGGTCGGAGTACCGGCTCCTTTTACGTCAAGACAATGCGGATTTGCGGTTGACTGAGATAGGATATGAAATCGGTTTGATTTCCAAGGAACGTTACGATGCCTTTTTAGAAAAAAAGGCTGCCATTGAGAAAGAGATTGCCAGATTGGAGAAGTTAAGTCTTTCCCCTACCGTGGACCTGCAGAACTATTTAAGGGAAGTGGAAAGCACTCCTCTGCAATCGGGAATTCGGGCAGCAGAACTGTTAAAGCGCCCTCAGGTGACCTATGAAGGGCTGAAAGCCTTTGACCCGGACAGACCGGAAATCAGCCGGGAAGTGGCAGAACAGGTGGAAATTTCCATCAAGTATGAGGGATATATCAAGCGCCAGTTATCTCAGGCTGCACAATTTGCCAAGTTAGAGGCAAAAAAGATTCCTGCGGATATTGATTATTTAAACTTAGACGGACTGCGATTGGAGGCACGGCAAAAATTGGATCAAATCAGGCCGGCGTCCTTAGGGCAGGCGTCCCGGATCTCCGGGGTATCTCCGGCGGATATTACTGTCTTGATGATTTACTTAAAAACAGGTGACAATGGAAAAGATTAAAAAAGCCGGGCAAAACTTTCGTTTTGCTCCGGCATTTTATCGGGTTAGATTTCGTGTTTCACGGCTAAAATATTATAAAGATTTAAATTTTGTTCCATGGCATAGGCAACCGTCTTGTAGGTGCCACTTTGCTGGTTGGTGAGATAAAAAACGCAACTTGTGCTGTTGTCTACCATAAATCGGTTTCGGTGCATCATACAACCGGGAGAATATCGCTCTGCTAAGTAGTAGATTTCATCTGCCCTTTGGCAGATGTCCCGGTAGCGGTTGCGGTGGGCTTGGGTCCAGGCTTTGTCCTGGTCTTTGCAAGGAAGAGCCAGAATCAGCCGAATTTGCGGAAATTCTGTTTGGAGATGCAAAACGGTTTGGGCGGCTAAGGTGTCAAACCCTAACGCTCCGCCGGTGATAAAATCGATGGTGCCGGTGTCAATCAAGTGGCGAATCTGCAAATCCAGTTGCCGGGGAAGGGCATCCCGGGACTCTCTGGCAATCACTCGATGCCCGGTAAAACAACAAGCATTGGCTTTTTCTATCATAAGAAGTCTCCATTCGTTCGTAGTGATGCTATTGTATCATAAATTTTTATCGACTGTCAATGTAGAAACACAAAGGAGTGTAATGACCATGAAAATTCTCTTGCAACTGGCAGGCATTTTTGCTCTCTGCCTGGTATGTTCCGGTATTTCGGAACTGTTGCCCTTTGTCTTTCCGGGCAGCGCCATTGCAATGATTTTGCTGTTTTTGGCGTTTTTGCTGAAAGTCATCCGCCCGTCGGCAATCGAAGAAACCGGTAGTTTTCTTCTTCACAACATGGCTTTTTTCTTTGTGCCGCCCGGGGTCGCACTATTAGAATGTTTTGGCGAAATTCGCCATGCCCTGATTCCCATTTTTATCATTTGTGTGGTTTCTACCTTTGTGACTTTTGTAGCCACTGCCTATACAGTGCGTTTTGCCTGTTTCCTACAAAGGAAGTTTGGGGAGAGGGGGAATCACCATGCTTGACATTTTAAAAAGTTTCACAGAGGGACCTATTTTTGGGATTGTGCTTACCATCTTTGCCTATGCCATTGGAGTATGGTGTAACCAAAAAGCAAAGACGCCGCTGGTAAACCCTATGCTGGTGGCACTTTTGTTGATTATTGCGACCCTGGTGGTATTTCGGATTCCCTATTCTAATTATCAAAAGGGTGGCGATATGATAGAGATTTTTCTGGCTCCCGCCACGGCAGTGCTGGCAATTAAAATTTATGAGCAGTTCCAACGCCTAAAGGAAAACTGGTTCCCCATCTTATTGGGAACCGCTGTGGGTGCTTTGGTATCTATCTTGTGTGTGGTAGGTTTATGCCGGTTGTTCTTTCTGGAAGAATCTATCTTGATCGCCCTTCTTCCCAAATCGGTGACGACAGCGATCGCTTTGCCTCTGTCCGAACAAAGCGGCGGCATGGTGCCGGTCACGGTGGCGGCGGTGATCATTACCGGTGTTTTTGGTGCTGTCTTTGCACCCAGTTTGATCAAACTCTTTCATATCAAAAACCCGGTGGAGGCAGGGATTGCCATTGGTACCAGCAGCCATGCCTTGGGAACCAGCAAAGCTATTGAAATCGGTGATATCGAGGGCGCTATGAGTGGAATCGCCATCGGTGTTGCCGGATTGATGACCGTGATTTATCTGGCGTTCTTTTAACAAAAAAGTAATAAAAACAGAGGGAAATGTTGCACAAAAATCCCCCCTGTTTTTTTCTTTGGAGAGGAGGAAAGTTCCAGAGAGAGGATGTCTTTTGTAACAGAGCATCGCCACAAGATTTTGTGGTTTGGGTATCGCTGGACGGAAAGAAAAAAGAAGATATGCGAAATGTTACAGGACTATGACAAGAATAATATTTGGCAAAGTTGCACAAAATTTCGGCGATTTAGCCCCGGTTCTTTGAAAAACCGGCATTTGGGTTGATTTTTTCGAAAAAATGTGTTAAAATGGAGTTAATCAATATGTGAAAATGGCGGATTTTTGGAATGAAATCCGGCAACGAAACTTTGAGGTGATATTCATGCAGAAAAGCAGAAAGTCAGTGGTTGCACTGTTGTTATGTGCCCTGCTGATGCTTGCCATGCCGGCACAGGTTTTTGCGTTAGAGTTTACCGATGTGCCGATTACTGCGTCATATTACAAAGCGGTAGATAAATTAAGTAATATTGGTGTGATTCAGGGCCGTGGTGACGGTGCCTTTGCTCCGGGGGCAATGACGACCCGTGCGGAGTTTTGCGCGTTTGTTGCCCGTGCCAATGGCTATAATGCCAACTATTATCAGCCGGCAAAACTGCCTTTCCCCGATGTAGATACCAAGGGATGGGCTTATCCCTATATTTCTTTTTGTTATGAAAACGGTTATATCAACGGTATGGAGGACGGAACTTTTCAACCCAATGCTTTTGTGACGGACGAGCAGGCGGTTAAAATGGTGGTTTGTTCTTCCGGCGTCGGAGATGAGTCTTTGTCTGCGGTGGGACCGAAATGGTATTCCGGCTACCTGAATGTAGCTCAGAAATATAATCTGCTTTCCGGAACCAGAGTCCGGGTGAGCAATTCGGCCAATCGTGCCTTTGTGGCACAGGTGGTTTATAATGCCATGCTGGTTACGGAGGGCGATGCCCAAGATGCTATTAACGTAGGCAACACCACACCCAGACCCACTTATGCGCCGCCGGAACCTTCTCCGGAACCTACTCCGGCGCCGACGGTAGCACCCACCAAGAAACCAGAACCTACGGCAACGATAGCACCCACGACGAAGCCAACAGCAACGGCAACAGCAACCCCGGAGCCTACGGTGAGACCCAAACCCACCAAACGGCCGGATGGCAAATTTGTTGTGGTACTGGATGCTGGACATAACTATAACGTCACCGATACCGGTGCAAGCGGTAATGGCCTCAAGGAACAGGATATTACCTTTTACATTGCGGACAAGACCAGAGTCCTTTTGGAGAAGAACGGATTTGTGGTGATTATGACCCGAAATAAGATTACCGATAATGTTTCAGAAGAGTCGGTCAGCGCCAGCCTGCGTGCCCGGGCGGATATTGCCAATGAAGCAGGAGCGGACTTATTCCTGTCCATCCACTGTAATGCAGGGGGTGGCTCCGGAACAGAAACCTATTTTTACAGTGATTCCGAAGAGGGTGAAGTGTTGGCGGAAATTCTCCAGGAAAACGTGGTAGGCCAGGTTGGACTGATAGATCGGGGTGTGCATTCAGCAAGTTTTGCAGTGCTCCGTTATACTACCATGCCGGCGGCACTTTTAGAAACCGCCTTCATTGACACCGAAACAGATGCCGCACTGCTGGGAAGCAAAGACGGACAGCAGGCTTTTGCAGAAGGTGTTGCAAGGGGTATCTGTGAGTATTTTGGAAAAACCTATCAATAAAAACAGAAATGTTCTCCGTCCTTTGGGCAGAGAACATTTTATCTATAGGAGGAAGACGATGAGAAAACCGGAACTGCTGGCACCTGCCGGCAATTTGGAAAAACTAAAAAAAGCGTTTCTCTATGGTGCCGATGCGGTCTATATTGGTGGGGAAGAATTTTCCCTCCGGGTAGCGGCAGAAAACTTTACCATAGACGAAATCAAAGAGGGGGTTGCCTTTGCCCATGAACGGGGCGGTAAGGTATACCTGACTGCCAATATCATTCCCCATAACCGGGATCTTGTGGCATATGAGAGTTATTTGCGTGAGGTCAAAGATTTAGGACTGGATGCGGTGATTCTTTCGGATTTAGGCATGTTTCAGGTTACCAAAGAGGTTGCCCCGGATTTGGAAATCCATGTAAGCACCCAGGCGAACAACGTCAACTATCGCAGTGCCAAGGCCTGGTATGAGATGGGGGCAAAACGGGTGATTCTTGCCCGGGAGATGTCCTTAAATGAAATCCGGGAGATTCGGGAGAATGTGCCGGAGGAATTGGAACTGGAAGCCTTTGTTCATGGTGCCATGTGTATTTCCTATTCGGGACGGTGTCTTCTCAGTAACTATATGGTGGGCCGGGACAGCAACCAAGGAAACTGCGCCCATCCCTGCCGCTGGAAATATTATCTGATGGAAGAACAAAGACCCGGAGAGTATATGCCAGTTTACGAAAATGAACGGGGTACCTTTATCTATAATTCCAAAGACCTTTGTATGATAGAACATATGGATAAGTTAATCGAATCGGGACTTTCCAGTTTTAAAATTGAGGGGCGGGTGAAGTCAGAATATTATGTGGCAACGGTAGTCAAAACCTATCGTCAGGCGATAGACGCTTATTTTGCCGATCCGGAGCATTACCAGGTGGACCCTGCCTGGTTGGAAGAAATCAAAAAGGTTAGCCATCGGGATTATACCACCGGTTTCTATTTTGGAAAACCTGGCAGTACCGAACAGAACTATGCTACAAGTTCCTATATCCGGGACTATGATATGGTGGGTTTGGTGACCGGCTATAACCCAGAAACCGGGCTTGCACAGGTGGTGCAGAAGAATCGGTTTTTCCGGGGTAGTGTAATAGAGGTGGTCCGGCCGGTAGGAAAATTCTTCACTCAGACGGTGGAAGAACTTTATGATGAAAAAGGGGAGCCTATTGAGGTCGCCAACCATCCCCAAAGCACGGTATATGTCAAAGTAAAGGAGCCGGTAGAGGCAGATACCTTTTTCAGGCAGGAAAGGAAAGGAAAAATAACCAAAAAGTGATGGTGGTATCACCTTGACTTTTCGACATTTTGATGATAAAATAAACAGAGTGGGGTGGTAGCCCCATAAAACAATCGTAAAGAATCAAAATTTTGGATACATAGGAGGAAAAGACTATGAAAAGATTTCTTGCTCTTGTGATGACAGTGATGATGCTTGCATCCTGTTTTGCTACTCTGGTAACGGCTGCTGATAACACCGCTTTCACAGATGTTCCGGAAGATGCTATCGCATTGACAGCCATCAAAACCTTAAATCAGATGGCGGTCATTAATGGTTACCCGGATGGGACTTTTGGTCCGGATAAAAATGTAACCCGTGCAGAGTTTACGGCTATGCTGATGCGGACGTTGGGTATTGGCGGTCTTGGCGCTTCTCACACCAATGACCTTCCCTTTACCGATGTAGATGCCAACGATTCCGGTATCAGTTGGGCGATTCCCGATATCAATACCGCGTATGCAAAGGGAATCATTAACGGATATGAAGACCAGACCTTCCGGCCTAACGCCAACGTGGCATATGAAGAGGCTATTAAGATGATCGTATGTACCTTAGGGTATGTCATGAGTGTGGATGCAACCCCCTGGTATGCTGACTATCTTAGCCAAGCAGGAAGATTAGGTATCGTCGAGACTGCCAGCGGGTTAGGCGGTGTCGAAACTCCGGCAAGCCGTGCTTGTATTGCACAGATGCTCTATGATTCCTTAGAGGTTCCGGTGGTCGAAAATGGCAATTTGACCAGCAAGACCATTTTGACGGATTATTTGGGTTATACCAAAGCAACGGGTACCATCGTTTCTGACAGTACGACCAGTTTGACCACGCCGGATGTTAGTCTTCATGACAATGAAGTGCAGATTGATAACGGTCGTGCAACCAATGACCCTGCGTATCAGGTTAAGACATTCCGGGCAAAGGATAATAGTCTGAAAAACTATTTAGGCTATGAAATAGAGTACTATTACAAAAACAATGGTACAAATATTCAGGATTTAGCGTTGTATCTGTTAAAAGAAACAAAACCGCTGATTCTGACGGACGATATGATAGAGGTTTCTACCAGTGGCGCAACGCAGATTCGGTATTACGAAACGAAACAGGCACAAAAAGAATCTGTTGCAGCCTTAGATGGGGATAACGTTGTTATTTACAATGGCAAACTCTTGGGTGCAACCGCTGCCACCAGCCGGTTTGATGTTAGCCTGATTCCCCAGGTGGGAAGCATAGAAATGATTGATGGAAATGGTGATAATAAGTATGATGTGATCAAAATCCAGGATTATACTATTTACTATGTTTCCAGCAAACTTTCTGCCGAGTATTCCATTATCGATGATGTAACCAACAAAATCGGCGATGACAAAAAGTTGGTTTTGAAAGTAGAAGATAACAGTAGTGTAACCACCATTGTGGATGCAAGTGGTGCAGAGATGAGTTACGGTTCCATCAGCACTGGCGATATTATTTGTCTTGCAACCAGTAAAAACACAAACGGCGGTACGGTTTTGAGAAAAGCTGTGGTGGTTAAAGATACTGTTAAGGGAAGCATTACCAGTATTAAAGGTAACGATGTGATTTCTATCAACGGAACAGACTATGACGTATCCAAAGCTGCACCCTGGTTGCATGGGGTAGGCGTTGCTCCGGCATTGCAGGATGCCGGTGTCTTCTGCAAAGATATCAATGGTGATATCGTAGCGTATAAAAAGGATGCTGTGGTGGAAAATGTTGCCTATGGTTACATTATGGGTGTTGCTAATGTAGGCACTTTTGCAAAAGGAAAGACACTCCGGATTTTAACCGGCAGTGGTAGTATCACGGATTATTCTATCGAAAACGGTGTTCTTGTTGATGGTGTAAGTTGTACCGTTGATGAGGCGCTTAGCGCGCTGGATATATCGGCAGATCTGCAAAATAAAGATGCCAACACTGCCTTGGGTCAGTACCAACAGTTGATTAAGTTCACCAGCAGAGGGACGGCGATTGATAAAATTTATACTGCAACTGCTACCAACAAGGGTGAGACCATTGAGAATGATAAGTTCTATCTCTATAACAACCAAATCACCGGTGCAACAGCCATGACCTATAAGGCAAATACCCGGAAATTGGTTGCAGACTCTTCCGGTGTTAGTCTGAATATCGGTAGTTCTATCATCTTAACCGTGCCCGGGGACAGAAGCGCAAGTGGCGATTATAAAAAGAATTCCCTCAGTGTAGTCTTTAAAGATGGTGGAACATACTATGTAGAGGCATTCGATGTTAGTGCCACCAACAGCCCCAAGGTTCTGATTTGTTATGGCGGCAATGCTTCCACAGATGTAGATTCTTCTACACCTGTCAGCATCGTTAATATGGAACCTCCTAAACAGGCAAATCCCGCAGCGGATAATACTTCCATGTATTATATGGAAGGTTATCTTGCCGGAGCAGATAGTCCTAAGGGAACATTTACCGGCTGGGTATCCCCTGCACCCGGTTGGACACCGAGACTGGGTGATA
>JAZSKV010000005.1:0-29894 GCA_045534975.1 Ructibacterium sp.
ATTTTTTTGTCTAATTCACTTCTTAACTTATGTATCTCTTCTTTGGCTTCTAACAGTTGTTCTTTTTTTGCGTTCTCTGCATTTTTTTCTGCTTGTTCTTTTGCTGCCTGCACAATTCGCTTTGCTTCATCTTCAGCACTGCCGATTTTCAGTTCAGCAAATTTTTTCCGGTAGGAATAACCGTATTTAAAAGCGGCAAATGCGCCGATAATGGCAACAAGTGCAAGGGCAACAATCACAATGATGGTTGTTGTTTCTATTGCTAACACCTCCTAAATTTTTTCATGTGACGCCCAAAGACGCCCGAGTATAACGTACTTAAAAAAGAATACATAACAGTAAATGAAATATAGATCAAAGCATAAAGCATAAATGTTTAGAAATACATAACTATTCTAACATAAAATAAGCCGAAAAGTCAAGAGTTTTTTCAGTCGGAGAGTAGGTTTTGTAGGAGGGCAGACATTTCCTCGAAAGTACAGATTTTGTTGATAGAATCCCGCAAGGGAGCGCCTCCCGGAATTCCCTTAAAATACCAGGACATATGCTTTCTTCCCTCTAAGATGCCCCGATGTTCGCCTTTGTACTCTACCAGAAGATGCAGGTGTTGGATAGCTTTTGCTACTCGTTCTTCCAGCGTGGGAGGAGGAAGAATCTCTCCGGTTTGCAGGTAATGGAGGATATCCCGAAAAACCCAGGGGTTGCCCTGGGCGGCACGGCCCACCATAATGCCGTCACAACCGGTTTGGTCAAGGAGTGCCTTGGCGGAGGGACCATCCACCACATCGCCGTTGCCGACAACAGGGATTTTAACAGCGCTTTTCACATCCCGAATAATATTCCAGTCGGCAGTGCCACTGTAAAAAGCCTCCCGGGTGCGGCCGTGAACGGTGATGGCGTCAGCGCCGTTTGCCTCGGCAATGCGGGCAAATTCTACAGCGTTGATATGCGCCTCGTCCCAGCCCATTCGGAATTTTACCGTTACCGGAACGGAAACGGCTTTTCGGACGGCAGCGATGACTCTGCCGGCGTTTTCCGGGTCTTTCATCATGGCAGAACCGTCACCGTTATTTACAATCTTGGGTGCTGGGCAACCCATATTGATGTCTATCATGACTGCCCCATAGGTTAAGGCGTCTTGGGCAATCTCTCCCATAATATCCGGGTCATGCCCAAAAATCTGGGCGGCAACCGGTTTTTCTTCTTCCAAAACTTCCAGTAGTGAGGCGGTTTTGTTGCTCTTATAGTGAAGCCCCTTGCCGGATACCATCTCGGTATACATCAGGGCAGGGCCGAAAGGTTTGGTAATCAACCGGAAAGCCTTGTCTGTGACCCCTGCCATAGGTGCTAAAAACAAATTATTTTCTAAAAGTAAATTTCCAATTTTCATAGGTTAAACTCCTCATATTCCGCTCTTTTTATCTAATCATATTCTTAAAAACAAGTCAAGTATTTTTCTTCTTTTGAGAAAAAGCAATTTTTCTTTAAATTTTTCGCCAAATTTCCTTGCCATATAGGAATTTTTGTGGTACAATAAACTGATAGACCAATGGATTACGATGGAGGTTTCAGGTTATGAAAGAACAATTATCAGCGATTCGCAGCAATGCCATGGCTGCCCTCAATGGAGCAGATACTTTGGCAGTGTTGGAGGATTTGCGAATTCAATATCTTGGCAAGAAAGGCGAACTGACGGCCGTGATGAAAGGCATGGGTAGCCTTTCGGCAGAGGAAAGACCGGTGATTGGTCAACTTGCCAATCAGGTGCGGAGCGAGATTGAAACCGCCCTGGAAGAAAAGAAAACCGCCTTGGAAACTGCGGCGGCAGGGGAAAAACTTGCCAGCGAAAAGATTGATGTGACCATGCCGGGTAAAAAACCGGTAAAGGGAAAGAAGCATCCGCTGATTACCGTACTGGATGACCTGAAAGATATTTTTATCGGCATGGGATTTTCCATTGCTGAGGGGCCTGAGGTAGAACTGGACTACTATAACTTTGAGGCACTCAATATCCCCAAAGACCATCCGGCAAGAGATACCCAGGACAGTTTTTATATTGATGAAAGTGTGGTACTCAGAAGCCAGACTTCTCCGGTACAGGTGCGGACCATGGAACAACAAAAGCCGCCCATCCGGATTATCTCTCCCGGTCGTGTTTACCGGAGTGATGCGATGGACGCTACCCACTCTCCGGTGTTCCATCAGGTAGAGGGTCTGGTGATTGATAAAAATATCACCATGGCAGATTTAAAGGGAACCTTAGAGGTTTTCGTAAAGAAATTATACGGAGAGAAAACCAGACTTCGGTTCCGTCCCCATCACTTCCCCTTTACCGAACCCAGCGCAGAGGTAGATATTTCCTGCTTTAACTGCGGCGGTGAGGGTTGCCGGATTTGTAAGGGCGAAGGTTGGATTGAGATTTTAGGTTGCGGTATGGTACATCCCAGAGTTCTGCGCAACTGCGGCATTGACCCGGATGAATATTCCGGTTTTGCCTTTGGTATTGGCTTGGAGCGTGTGGCAATGTTCCGGTACGATATTGATGATATCCGGTTGTTCTATGAGAATGACGTACGGTTTTTGGAGCAGTTTTAGCAGAAGAAAGGATGTAGTTTAGAATGAATTTACCATTATCATGGCTGAAAGATTATATGAATACCGATGGCATTGATGAGGCAACCTATGCTCATAAAATGACCATGAGCGGTTCTATTGTGGAGGGGATTGAGAACCCTGCAAAGGAAATCAAAAATGTAGTGACAGGTAAGATTCTGGAAGTGGCTCCCCATCCGGATGCAGACAAACTGGTAGTTTGTCAGGTGGAACTGGGGGAAGCAGAACCTGTTCAGATTGTCACCGGTGCGCCTAATGTGTTTGAGGGTGCCATTATTCCTGTGGCAAAGCATAAGAGTACACTGCCCGGAGGCATCAAGATTACCAAGGGCAAACTTCGTGGGGTAACCAGTTGTGGTATGATGTGTTCCACCGACGAATTGGGGATTTCTGACGAACGTGCTACCGGCATTTTGATTCTGCCGGAAGATACCCCCATCGGTGTTGATATCACCGAGGTACTGGGTTTAAATGAGAGTGTAGCAGAATTTGAGATTACATCCAACCGCCCGGATTGTATGAGTATCATCGGTCTGGCAAGAGAAACCGCTGCCACCTTTGGCAGAGAATTTTCTGTTCCGGAAGTGGTTGTGCCGGAATGCGGCGGCGCTGTGAATGACTGTGCGGCCGTGGAGATTGCAAATCCGGAACTTTGTTCTCGGTTTGTGGCTCGTGTGGTAAAAAATGTCAAGATTGGTCCCTCTCCGGAATGGATGCAACGGCGGCTGAAAGCCTGCGGTATCCGTGCTATTAACAATGTGGTGGATATTACCAACTACATTATGTTAGAATACGGTCAGCCTATGCATGCTTATGATTTGAAACATGTTGAGGGAAGCAAGATTATTGTCAGAAACGCCAAAGAGGGCGAGATTTTAGAAACCC
This sequence comes from Ructibacterium sp., assembly GCA_045534975.1. Classification (GTDB taxonomy): domain Bacteria; phylum Bacillota; class Clostridia; order Monoglobales; family Monoglobaceae; genus Ructibacterium. The sequence goes on from JAZSKV010000005.1 coordinate 3,499, forward strand.
TGGACGATCAGCCCAGAACCCTGTCAGCATCTATGATTGCCATTGGTGACGCCAAGCGTGCCATCGGCGTTGCCGGCGTCATGGGCGGTGCCAACTCCGAGGTAACCGAGGATACCACGGAAGTGCTCTTTGAAGCGGCAACGTTCCATCCCGTTTTGGTTCGCCGTGGCGCTAAAGCGTTAGGAATGCGGACAGAGGCATCTGCCCTGTTTGAAAAAGGTTTGGATCCGGAGAACTGTCTGCCAGCCATCAACCGTGCTTGCCAGTTGCTCTCGGAATGCGGCGACGGAGAAGTGGTTTCCGGTGTGATTGATTTGTATCCGGGCAAAAAAGAACAACGGGTACTCCCCTTTGAACCGGAGAAGATGAACCGGTTCTTAGGTCTTTCCATCAGCGAACAGGAAATGATTGACATTTTAACCAGCCTGGAATTTGTGGTAAAAGACGGAACGATTATCGTGCCTACTTTCCGGAATGATATCGAGGGTATGGCGGACGTAGCGGAAGAGGTTGCCAGAATTTATGGCTATGATCGGATCCCCTCTACCATGATGCAGGGTTCTGTCTGCGTGGGTGGTAAAACCGAGAAGCAACTGTTGGAAGACGCCATTCGCAGAGAACTGGCAGCATCCGGTCTTTATGAGGCGGTGACTTTCTCCTTTATTGACCCCAAAGAATATGATATGGTTAAGATTTCCCCTGAGGATAGCCGCCGGAACATGGTGAAGATTTCCAATCCTTTGGGTGAGGAAAATAGCATCATGAGAACGGATATGCTCTCTTCCGTGATGAAGACCCTGCGCACCAACTACAACCGGAGAAACCCGGAGGCGGGCATCTTTGAACTGGGTACCGTTTACTGCCCGGTAGAGGGAGAAACCCTGCCGGAAGAAAAATTGGTGGTTGCCCTTGGTATGTATGGCAGTGGTGATTTCTATGATAGTAAAGGTATCGTAGAACAGTTGTTGGATAGCGTTGGCATTACCAAATATGAGTTCTCTGTTTGTGAGAATGACCCGTCTTTCCATCCTGGACGTTGTGCAGAGGTTTGGGTGAAAGGTGAAAAAGTTGGTGTGGTAGGTCAAATTCATCCGGAGGTTGCGGCAAACTTCAAGATTTCTGCTGAGGTTTACGGTGCACTTCTGGACTTTAACACCATGCTGAAATACCATACCGTGGACCGTCATTACAAGGCACTTCCCAAATTCCCCGCAACCAGCCGTGATATTGCGGTTCTTGTGGATAAAACCGTTCCGGTGGGTGCGATGGTTAAGATTTTTGAGAAACAACAGAGTGATATTTTGAGAGATTATAAGTTATTTGACGTCTATGAGGGCGAACAGGTAGGAGAGGGCAAGAAGAGCGTGGCTTATTCTTTAACTTTCCGGGCAGATGACCGGACCCTGACCGACCAGGAGGTAGGTGCCGTCATGGATAAGATTTTGGAGGCATTGCAGAAAGAACTAAACGCAGAACTCCGATAAAAATAGAAAAAAGAAAGGATGATCTCAATGGAAAACAACAATATGATGCATACCATGAAATTTGATGTGAAAGCCGAACGCCCCATGAAACCCAGAGATATTTTACTGGCAGTTCATGATGCTTTGGCAGAAAAGGGTTATAACCCTATCAACCAGATTGTCGGGTATGTGTTATCCGGGGATCCTTCTTATATTACCTCTTACCAGGGAGCCAGAAACTTAATCCGCCGTTTGGAGCGGGATGAAATTCTGGAAGAATTGGTGACGTTCTATGTGAACCATAAGGATGCATAGAGGAAACCAAACCGGAAAGGAATGATAGATGATGATTGATGAGAAAAAAATTGCCATGGTACTGGAACTTTTGCACCGGGATTGCAGAACGCCCCTGGAACAAATGGCAACCATGCTGAATCTGTCGGTGGAGGAAGTTGCCAGTATCATTGATGAACTGGAACAAAAGAAAGTGATTTTAGGCTACGGCGCCAGAATCAACTGGGATGCAGCCAATGGCAGCGACGTGGTAACTGCCTATATTGAATTACGGGTTACCCCCCAGCGTGACCAGGGCTTTGACCGGATTGCAGAACGGATTTACCAGTATCCGGAGGTTAAAGCAGTCAGTTTGATGAGCGGCAGTTATGATTTTGGTATTACCGTAGAGGGTAAAAATATCCAGGAGGTAGCAAAGTTTGTCTCCCAGCACTTAGCGGCCATGGAGTCAGTAGTTGGTACTGCAACCCACTTTGTGCTGAAACGCTATAAGTATGACGGTGTGGCCTGTGCTGCTCCTTCCAAGGATACAAGGGAGTTTATTTCATTATGAGTATTGATATGAAACAACTATTGAATCCGGTGGTTCGGGATATTCCCCCCTCGGGCATCCGTAAATTCTTTGATGTTGCGGCAGAGATGAAAGACGCTATCTCTCTGGGTGTGGGCGAACCGGACTTTGTGACGCCCTGGCATATCCGGGATGAGGGTATCTTTTCTCTGGAACAAGGCAGAACCTACTATACTTCCAATGCCGGCTTGAAAGAGTTGCGGCAGGAAATCACCAACTATTTAAAAAGACGGTTTGATGTAACCTATGATGCCATGTCTCAGGTTGTGGTGACGGTTGGCGGCAGTGAGGCCATTGACCTCTGTTTCCGTTCCGTCTTAAAACCCGGTGATGAGGTTTTGGTCCCCGAACCCAGTTTTGTCTGCTACCAACCCTTGACATCTTTGGCTGGCGGTGTGCCGGTTCCTATTGTGACCAAGGCAGAAAACGATTTTCGGCTGACGGCAGAAGAGTTAAAAGCGGCAATCACGCCCAAGACCAAGGTTTTGGTATTGCCTTTCCCCAATAACCCCACTGGGGCGGTCATGCGGAAAGAACATTTAGAAGAGATTGCTGAGGTACTTCGTGGCACCGACATCTTGATTCTGGCAGACGAGATTTATGCAGAACTGACCTATGGGGAAGAGCGGCATGTTTCCATTGCCAGTATCCCCGAAATGTATGAAAGAACGGTGTTGGTCAGCGGTTTTTCCAAAGCCTATGCTATGACCGGCTGGCGTTTGGGTTATGCCTGCGGTCATCCGGATTTGATTCGCGCTATGACCAAGGTCCATCAGTTTGGCATTATGTCAGCACCGACCATGGCTCAGTATGCTGCCATTGAGGCGCTGAAAAACGGCGACGATGATATTGCTATGATGCGGGAGGAATATGACCGCCGAAGAAGAATCATTGTCAAAGGGTTTAATGACATAGGCCTTTCCTGCTTTGAGCCGGAGGGTGCATTCTATGCATTTCCCTGTATCAAAAGCACCGGTATGGATTCTAATACTTTCTGCGAAACCTTGCTTTATGATAAGAAAGTTGCCGTAGTGCCGGGTTCGGCGTTTGGTGCTTCCGGTGAGGGATTCATTCGCTGTTCCTATGCGTACTCGGTAGAGAAGATCAATGCGGCCTTAGAACGTATCGAGGCGTTCGTCAAGGAGCGGTAGTGCCGTAAAAGAAATCATATTGACAAAAATTAGTACATAGTGTAAAATAAAACCAATATTTTTAGTAACACAGGAGGGTGTTCCAAATGAAAAAGATTATTGCTCTTTTATTGGCTGTCGTAATGATGATGGCGCTGTTTACCGGTTGTGGTAGTGAGAAAGTTACCCTTACGATTCTTGATACCGAGTATGCAGTAGAAGATTACGCAATCTGTATTGCAAAAGAAAACACAGAACTGTTAGAAAAAGTAAACGCTGCTCTGACTGAAATGGAAGCGGACGGAACCAAGCAGGCGATTGTAGACAAGTACATCTCCGGCGTTGCTCATGACCTTGTTTTCCAGGCTGATGCAGAAGGTAAGCCGGAACTGCACATGGCTACCAATGCACAGTTCCCCCCGTATGAATACTATGAGAATGAAGTAATCGTAGGTATTGATGCGGAAATGGCTGCTGCCATTGCAGATAAACTGGATATGAAACTGGTGATTGACGATATGGATTTTGATGCTATCATCACCGCAGTACAGACCGGTAAATCCGATATGGGCATGGCTGGTATGACTGTTACCGAAGAACGGTTACAGAACATTAACTTCTCCAACACCTATGCAACCGGCATCCAGTCCATCATTGTTCCGGAAGGTAGCGAGATTACCTCTGTTGACGATCTTTACAAAGATGGCGTTAACTATCTGGTAGGTACCCAGAAGGGAACCACTGGAGATATCTACTCCGAAGATGATTTCGGTGCAGAGCGGGTTATGAAGTACAACACCGGTAACGAGGCTGTTCAGGCACTTGTTACAGGTAAGGTTGACTGTGTTATCATTGATAACGAACCTGCAAAAGCATATGTAGAAGCAAATAACAAATAAATTTTTAGAAGAACACAGGGGACGGATTTCTCCGTCCCTTGTTTTGCATTTGAGGTGAAACAATGGACGCATTAACTACTTGGTTTTCTGATATGAAAGCCGATTTTATTCTGAATTTTATCGAGGAGAACAGATGGAAATTTATCACAACCGGCCTGAAAAATACCCTGTTGATTACCTTCCTGTCTCTGATTCTGGGTGTGGTACTGGGTGTGATTGTGGCGATTGTACGGTCCAGTTACGATAAAACCTATGCAGAAATGCGAAAAGGTTTCAAAAAAAACCTCTTCGCTGTTGTCAATGGGATTTGCAAGATTTATCTCACTATCATTCGTGGAACGCCGGTGGTAGTGCAACTTATGATTATGTATTATGTCATCTTTGCATCTTCCAGAAACAGTTTGATGGTGGCTGTCTTGGCTTTTGGTATTAACTCTGGTGCTTATGTTGCGGAGATTGTGCGTTCTGGTATTATGTCCATTGATGCCGGTCAGTTTGAGGCAGGGAGAAGCCTGGGATTTGACTATAAAAAGACGATGCTTTTTATCATCATTCCCCAAGCGTTTAAGAATGTCTTGCCTGCTCTCGCCAATGAGTTCATTGTTCTCTTAAAAGAAACTTCTGTTGCCGGTTATGTTACCATTCGGGACCTTACCATGGGTGGTAATATCATTCGTGCGGCAACCTATTCCCCGTTTATGCCGCTGATTGCGGTAGCGGTGATTTATCTTGTTATGGTCATGTTCTTTACATGGCTGGTTGGTATCTTAGAAAGGGGGCTGAGAAAGAGTGAACGGTAATTATCAAATCGAAACCAAAGATTTATGCAAGCACTATCGGGGCGGTGCTATTAAGGCATTAGATGGGGTTACTGCCAGCATCCAAAAAGGTGAAGTGGTGGTTGTGATTGGCCCCTCTGGTTCCGGTAAATCCACCTTTTTACGGTCCTTGAATCTCTTAGAAATTCCCACCTCAGGAAGCATTATTTTTGAGGGTCAGGAAGTGACCGACCCAAAGGTCAACATCAATCTTCATCGGCAGAAGATGGGAATGGTATTTCAACACTTTAATCTTTTTCCCCATATGACCATTCTTAGAAACATGACCATTGCTCCCATGAAACTTCTTAAAAAGTCCAAGGTTGAAGCCGAAAAGACGGCAATGGAACTGTTAAAGAGAGTAGGCCTTGAGGACAGAGCTGATGCCTATCCCTCCCAACTCTCCGGCGGACAGAAACAACGGGTAGCCATTGTTCGTGCCCTTTGTATGAATCCCGATGTGATGCTTTTTGATGAGCCAACCTCAGCTCTGGACCCGGAAATGGTAGGCGAGATTCTGGGAGTTACGAGACAACTGGCAGAAGAGGGAATGACCATGGTTGTGGTGACCCACGAAATGGGTTTTGCCAAGGAAGTGGCAGACCGTGTTATCTTTATGGATAGCGGCATGATTATTGAGGAGGGAACCCCTCAGCAAATTTTTGAAAATCCTCAAAATGAGCGAACCCAAGGATTTTTGCGGAAAGTACTGTAAAACAAAAAAAGGATTGCTGTAGCAATCCTTTTTTTGTTTTACAGCCAAATACGATGATAATGCATCTTGTTCATCATCCGCTTTGCCTTTTTTAACGTGCGTTTGTCCATTGCCATCACGCCAATGCCCAGCATAGCACCAGCCAGCAACCCGGTTGAAAATTTACCCATTTATTTTGCCTCCCTTTTGATAGTTTTTGAAGCGTGGTAAGAAAATTTTGCGCTTTTCCATAGTATTTGTAAAAGCAATATAAAAATGCGAGAAAAAACTTGACAATTATTTACATAGACATAAGGGAAAAACCTTGACGAATGGGCATTTTTGGTGTATGATATAGGTTAACACATTATTTTTACCGGTGTGTTTGTAAGGATGGGAACTGAAAATACAAAGATGGAAAGGACGGTTCTTATGGCAAAGGTAATCCCATTTCGAGGACTCCGCTATAACAACGAAAAGTTCCAAGATTTGCATGACGTTACGGCACCGCCTTATGATACGATTTTGCCGGCAGAGCAGGAAGAACTTTATAACCGAAATGCATACAATGTAGCAAGGCTGGATTGCGGCAAGGACCTTGCGGGAGATGATGAGCACAACAATCGTTATACCCGAAGCGCCGCATATTTTGAAGAATGGCTCAAAGAACAAATTTTAGTTGAGGAATCACAGCCTGCTTTTTACATTTGTGAACAAATCTTCTCATTGGGTAAGGAAAAACCCTGTCACTCTTTAAAGGGAATTATTGGACTTGTGGAATTACAGGAGTTTTCTAAGGGTGTGATTCTTCCCCATGAGGAAACGGTGACAGAAGCCACCGAAGACCGGCTGAAACTGTTAAAGAGCACCCATGGCGCATTCAGCCAGATTTACTCTCTTTACTTAGATGAAAACAAAGAGATTGCAGGCATCATTGAAGAACAGAGCGATGCCAAGCCGGATATCACCTTTGTAACGGAGGAGAATATCACTCGGAATATTTGGGTGATTACTGACGCGGCACTCAATGCCAGAATCAGTAAACTCTTTGAGGAAAAGCAGATTTTCATTGCAGACGGTCATACCCGATACGAGGCGGCGTTCCGCTATCGTAATTACCGCCGGGAAGGAGATGGCTCCACGGCGGGAACCCGGGACTATGACTATGTGATGATGTTGCTGGTTTCCATGGAAGATGGAGGATTATTCGTTTTCCCCACCCATCGGCTGATTAGAAACTTAGAAAACTTTGATGAAATTTTGTTGGTGGGATCTCTAACGGATGAGTTCGCAGTGTCTAAAATTTACTTCACCGAAGGGGATTATGCCACTATTATGATGGAAAGACTAACTAACACGGTAGATGAAACCTTATTTGGTCTTTATACCGGCGGTAATTATTACTACCTATTAAAGTTAAAGGATACCAAGTCCATCGATGCAGTGGTAACGGACAAATCCAGTGCTTATACCCATCTGGATGTGACTGTATTACATGAATTAATTTTAAGACGGTATATGGGGATTGATGAAGAAAATACCCGTAGCCAGAGAAACTTAGATTATACCAAAGACGCTCAAGAGGCAGTTCAGGCGGTAAAGGATGGCGAGGCAGACTGTGTCTTTTTAACCAATCCGCCTAAGGTTTCAGAAATCAAAGAGGTGGCTTTGGCAAGAGAAAAAATGCCTCAAAAATCCACCCGTTTCTGGCCCAAATTGGTGACAGGCGTTGTGATGCATCGATTTGAGCGTTAGCATAGAAAAGGGAAAGGCTGAAAGGATGGAAAACCAATGAAAATAGCAATTATGGGATTCGGTGTAGTCGGTAGCGGTGTCGGAGAGATTATCGCAAATGCACCGGACGGATTGGAGAAACGAAGCGGAGAGGTCATTGAAATTGCAAAAATTCTGGACCTTCGGGACTTTCCCGACAGCAGATTTCAATGTTTTACCAAAGATTTTAATGATATCTTAGAAGATGAGGAAATCGGCATTGTGGCAGAAGTCATGGGCGGTACAGAACCCGCTTATACCTTTACCAAGAAACTGCTTCTTGCCGGGAAAAGCGTGGTAACCTCTAACAAAGAGTTGGTTGCCAAACACGGTACGGAACTTTTGCAGATTGCAAAGGAAAATCATGTCAGTTACCTTTTTGAGGCCAGTGTTGGCGGTGGTATTCCCATTATCCGGCCCCTGTATTCCAGTCTTTCTGCCAATGAACTCACCGATGTCTACGGTATTTTAAACGGTACCACGAATTATATTCTCACCCAGATGATCAAAGAGGGTGAAAGTTTTGAAGATGCCTTAAAAGGCGCCCAGGAAAAAGGTTATGCAGAAAAAGACCCTACTGCCGATGTAGAGGGCCACGACACCTGTCGAAAAACGGCGATTCTGGCATCCCTTGCCTTTGGTAAATATGTAGACAGTGAAGAAATCCCCACCGAGGGTATTACGAAAGTTACCCTGCAGGATGTGGCTTATGCCGATGCCATCGGCGGTGTAATTAAACTTATCGGTATGGCATCGAAACGGGAAGACGGCGTTTATGCAAGTGTCGCTCCCGCTATTTTGAAAAAAGAACATCCCTTGGCCGGCATTGACGGCGTCTTTAACGGCATCATGGTAAAAGGTGATGCCATCGGCGATGTGATGTTTTATGGTAGAGGTGCAGGTTCTCTGCCTACGGCAAGTGCGGTGGTTTCTGATATTATTGATGTGGTGAAACATCAGGGAAGCCATATCGGTCTTGGTTGGACTGAGGGTGCGCCGGGATACTTAAAAGATGCTAAGAAACAGAAGTTTCCTTTCTATATCCGTATGACCGGAACAGCAACAAACATCCCCGAGGGATGTCGCGTGGTTACCTTAAAGGGTGCAGAGTACAAAAATGAATTTGCTGTTGTTACACAGGAAATAACGGGTGAAGAACGGGATGCTCTGGTTCAGAAATTAGAACATGACCATGAAATCTTAGGTATATTAAGGCTGGTGGCAGAATAATGGTAAAGGTGAGAGTTCCGGCAACCAGTGCCAATTTAGGGCCGGGTTTTGACAGCATGGGATTGGCGTTGGGACTTTATAACTATGTAACCGCCGAGGAAACCGAATCTGGTCTGGTGATTGACATTTTAGACGAAAGCCGTACTTTCCTGGCAAAAGACGAGAGAAATTTGGTCTATCGGTCTATGAAAGCGGTGTTTGACCAAGTGGGTCATCCCATGAAGGGGCTCCACTTGACCTTAGAAAATAACATCAAGGTAACCCGGGGCCTTGGTAGCAGCAGTGCCGGTATTGTTTCGGGGCTGGTGGCAGCCAATGCCATCTCTGGCAATCACCTCTCTCAAGACGATCTGCTCTTTATGGCAGCAGAAATTGAGGGTCATGCCGATAATGTGACGCCGGCGCTTTTAGGTGGTTTTACTGTCACGGTGAAACAGAAGAACCGGATTCAGTATGTGAAGACAGAAATCAAAGATGATTTGCGCTTTGCGGCATTGATTCCTGATTTTTATCTGCAAACCAAAAAGGCACGGGGAATTCTTCCCCATTCGGTGTCAATGCGGGATGCGGTCTATAATACCGGGCATAGTGCGCTCCTCGCGGCAAGCATTATATCCGGAAAGTATGAAAATATTCGTACTGCGGTAGGTGACAAATTGCATCAACGGTACCGGAAACGGCTGGTTCCCAAAATGGATGAACTCTTCCGCAGTTGCTATACAAACGGTGCCTTGGGTGTTTATCTTAGCGGTGCAGGACCCACCATTGTGGCCATTCTCCACCGGGACAATCAGGAGTTCCCAAAAGAAATGGAACAAGTTCTTCAAGAAAGGATGCCCGATTGGAGTTTGCGTATCTTAGAAGCAGATAACCAAGGTGCGGTGATTTGTGAAAGATCATAGGATAAGAATTTTCTCGTGTTAGACTAAAAATATGGAGGGATAAGAATGGGACTTATTGTACAAAAGTTCGGCGGCAGTTCTGTGGCTGACGCAGCAAAAGTAAACAATGTGGCAAGTCGTGTCATTGATACGGTCAACGAAGGCAACAAGGTTGTTGTCGTTGTATCTGCACAGGGCGATACCACCGATGATTTGATTGAAAAAGCCAATGAAATCAACCCCAAAGCGTCCAAGCGTGAAATGGATATGTTATTATCCAGCGGTGAGCAGATTTCCATTGCACTTCTGGCAATGGCGATTCAGAAAATGGGTTGCTCGGTCATTTCGTTGACCGGTTGGCAGGCAGGGTTTTTGACCAATGCGGCTTCCGGTAATGCACGGATCAGCAAAATTAACACAGAACGGCTGAATGCAGAACTGGATAAGCATAATGTTGTGGTGGTTGCCGGCTTCCAGGGCATCAATAAATATGATGATATCACCACCTTGGGCCGTGGCGGCAGCGATACTTCGGCTGTGGCTTTGGCAGCGGCACTGGGTGCTGCTCGTTGTGAGATTTATACCGATGTTGACGGCGTTTATACGGCAGATCCCCGCATCGTTCCCGGTGCGGTGAAATTAGATGAAATTACCTATGATGAGATGCTGGAATTGGCAAGTCTTGGCGCTAATGTTCTGCATAACCGTTCGGTAGAGATTGCTAAGAAATATAATGTGAAACTTGAAGTGAAGTCCAGTTTCGAGAAAGTACCCGGAACTGTTGTAAAGGAGGTAACCAATATGGAAAAAATGTTAATCAGAGGAGTTGCCCGCGATAATGATGTAGCACGTATTGCGGTAGTAGGCGTTGAAGATACCCCGGGAATTGCCTTTAAGATTTTCTCGGCATTGGCAAAGGCTGATATCAATGTGGATATGATTTTGCAATCCATTGGCAGAAATGGAACCAAGGATATTGCTTTCACCGTAACCAAAGCCCATATGGAGGAAACCCTGGAGATTTTAGAGGGAATGAAAGAAATCTTAAGTTATCAGGAAGTCAATCACAGAGATGATTTGAGTAAGGTTTCCATTGTTGGTGCCGGTATGGTTCATAACGCAGGTGTTGCAGCCCAGATGTTTGAAGCGCTCTTTGCAGCCCAGATTAACATTCATATGATTGCAACCTCTGAAATTAAGGTTTCCGTTTTGATTAATGCCTATAATGCGGAAAAAGCAGTGAAAGTCATTCACGAACAATTCATGAAATAAGACAATTAAAAAAGCCGCCTGAGGGCGGCTTTTTTATTTTTTATCGGTTCCATATTTGAATGCGCTCATTTTGGGGCAGGTACATACCATCTCCCGGTTGAATGTTATAAAAATTCAAAAAGACATCAAAGTTAGAGAGAACCCGATTCACCCGAACCTTGTCCGGCGCATGGGCGTCAGATTTTAGCATGGTTTGGTAGTAATTATCATTGGCAAGGATACGCCAGATGGAGGCATAACCCAAGAACACATCTTCCAGACGGGGATTGCCGGAACCGGCAACGTCTAAAACGCAAGCCATACCCGCCAAGTCAGCCATGTTTTCGCTAAGGGTGGCTGTGCCATTGATATAAATATCCGGTAAAAATTCAATAGAACCGTAGGCGTTTTCTACCTGCTGGCAGATAGCGGCAAATACCTTATGGTCTTCCTCCTGCCACCCTTGGTTTAGGTTACCATTTTCATCAAATTGAGAGCCAATGGCGTCTAAGGCGTGACTGATTTCGTGGGCAATGACCGAACCGATGCCACCTAAATTCCATTCTCGGCTGGCGTTGGGATCATAGAAAGGTTCCCGCAGAATACCCATAGGAATGGTAATGCTGTTGGAGGAAGGCTCATACATAGCGTTGACTGTAAAGGGAAGCATACTCCAAGTATCTTTGTCGTGGGCATCGCTTTTGCCCAGAATCAGGGCAAGGGCGGTGTCAAAATGCCGGTCGCAGTAAGCGGTGCGGTATTCCAAAAGATTCCCGCCGTCTTTGATGCTCTTGATTTCATAATCTTCATCCGGATAGGTGGCAATATCCTCGGGATACCCCACCCGGATTTGCAGATTTTCCAGTTTCTTCAAGGCGGATTGTTTTCCCTCATTGCTCAACCAGTTGTTTTTCCGAATACGCTTTTGATAAGCGTCAAGAATTTCCTCGGTCATGGTTTTAACAGCGGCAATGGCGCCGTCATTGGGATAAGATTCCACATAAAGTTTTGCCAGATCCCATCCCAAAAGTTCTTCCACGTTTTGTACGGCGTAGTCAGCGGGGAGTGCCTGGCTGTGGGTGCCGTTTAAGGTGTCCTGATAGGTGCGCCAGATCAGAAAAGCATCGGTGTTTAAAGAAAGAGCGGAAGCATCCATCACGCTGGCACGGAGATAATCTTTTAAAAGTGCCAAGTTATCCTGGGTGAATATTTCATTTACCGCTTTGGCAAGATTCACATCATAAACTGCCAGATTTTCTACCTTGGCAAAGCCAAAACTGTCTAAAAAGACCCGGATATCCAGGTTGGTAAAAATGTTATTGAGGTCCTTGACGGAAGATAACTGATAGTGGTCTTCAAAGGCTTCCAGTTCTTCCAGAGAAAGGGAAGATTCTGCCAACCGCCTGCATAAATCGGTGACTTTTTCTGCCCGTGTCTGAGGGTTAGATAGTTCAAAAAGTTCAAAAAGAGAGGTGATATAAGACTGATAAGCGTCGGCAGCAGAGGCTTTTTCATCACTTTGAACCATATCCACGTTCATGCCGGTATAACATTCTGAAAAGGTGAGGACATACCGAGAAGAATCTTTGATGTCAGTGCCTATTGATAGGGGCAAAAGCCCGTGAAAACCATAGCGTTCCAATTTTGCCATGACTGTTAAAAGGTCCTGGGTATTCTTAACAGAATCGATCATGGCAAGGTATTTTTGTACCGGTTTCAGTTCCAGACTGTCCCGATAGACCGTGTTGGCACCGGCGGTAAAAACATCAACAATCTTTTGCTCGCTGCTACCTTTTTTAAATTCTGCGTTCTCCTTGTTCTGTTGGCGGTAAAGGGGATAAATAATATTACCGATTTCTTTCATTAAATCTTGTTGTATGCCGGAAATCTCAGACCAAGCATTTAGCCCCTGGGGAATCTCGGCGTCAAAGAGCCAGTCTTCGTTGGCAAATTCGTAGTAGTTGCCGGTAGGACCTGCCATCCGCGCTGCACGTTCTGCCAAAAGATTGGTCTGCTCTCGGGTTAAGGGGTCAGAAGCGCCCAGATAACCGTTCCCATAACCCTGTACCACCCCGGCTGCACTCAGCCGATTAATTTCTTCTTCCGCCCAAGTGGGGGTGTCGAAAAAGGAAAGGTCAGTATGTTGGGGCAGGGTCCGTTTTGCCAAAACCCGGTTTAAAATTACCAATGCCTCTACCCGGGATATCTGTTTTTGCGGTCGGAAAGTGGCGTCTTCGTATCCGGAAACCATGCCAGTGGCTACTGCCGCTGCAATCTCCCGGGTATAGTTAGATGCAATCTTAGAAGCATCTGTAAACTGGGAAAGAATCCGGGTATTTGCCCTGGAAGTATCCATGCCGATGGCCCGGACAAAAGCGGCAACTGCCTCTTCCCGGGTAACGTAATCACCATTCTCGCTATGAGAAATGTCTGGTATGGTGTATTCTTCTGCAAAAACAAAAGAAGAGGCAGAAGAAGAGAAAAGTAATACTGCCACCAGTATCCATGCCAGCATCCGTTTCATCTTTCGCCACTCCTTTTTTAAAAATTCAATATATTATGGTAGAAATTAGTATAGCACATTCCTTTCCAAGATGCAAGAGCCAGAAAAATTTATTTTTTAAAAATATTATTGTAAACCAAATGTAACAGAAAAGTTACCCTGCTTTTCCTATAAAATCGTTACCTGTGGAAAACTCAAAAAAAGTGGCTTTTACCCTGCTAAAACCTGTGGAAAATGTGTATAAACCTGTGAATAACTTATAAAATCGCACTTTTAAGCGGTGGATAACTTTTTGCAATCTGGTTGGAAATTCTTGGTTTTGTTACAACTTTGTTACAAAACGGTTTACATAATTTTGCGAAATTTTCCTTGACAAAACAAGTTTTTTGGTGTAGTCAAAATTTTCCTCGACGGAAGAATCCAATAAATACCTATGAAAGAATTGCCGACCATTGTTCTAATATCGCAGTCTTTCTTTTAGAGATTTCCCATGGTAGTTTTGATACCCACAAATATTTTCATCAAGGTAAGGTGCTTGATCATACTTTTGCAAAGCAATATCAGTGATACAAACAAAAATACGCTTTATAATGCTACAAAAAAACCACCAAGAGTAAACCTCTTGGGGGTTTTTGATGTTATACTTCTTCGGCAAAATCTTCCTCGTCTAAATCATCTGCGGTGACTTCTACGCCCTTTTTCTTGGAGAAAAGTTCAGAAACCTTGTCAATGGCATCCGGTGCTAAGTCCAACAGTCTGTCATAAACGCTGTTCTGGGGTGTTACCGAAATCATCCGGATTTTTCCGCCGCCAACTACCAGAAAACCCTCCGGTGTCAGGGAGATACCGCCACCGGTACCACCGCCAAACATGTTTTTAGGTTCGTCGTTGCCTTTGCCGGATTTTTGGAATTTTTCAAATTCCGAACCACCCACACCAAAGCCGATTGCCACTTTAGAAATGGGGATAATCACCGTGCCATCGGGGGCAGTGATGGGGTCGCCTACAATGGTGTTGACATCAATCATGCCTTTGAGTCCTTGCAGAGCGGTGTACATGATACCTTCCATAGGGTGTTTGTTTTCAGTCATTTGCTACACTTCCTTTTCTTGTAATATGATGATAACAGTAAGTAACTGCCGGGCGCCAGAGTTGTTTAAGAAGCGCATGGATAATATGTGCCGGCCGTACTTTAATTATACTCTTCACTTCCAGATCAAACCTTGGTTGGTAAAAATCGGGGGTAATTTCCAGGGATGGGTAAACCATCCGAATATATCGGCAGGCGATGGGATATGCCATGCCGAGCCCACTCCAAATGGAACCGTAAATCATACCGGTTTGTGCTGGGTCTCCGGTACCGTAGTCCAGACGAATCCAGAGGGAAGTGATCCAGATTCTCTGCCGGATACCGCCGGCAAAGCCAAGGATGATATCCTTGAACTGATGGAACACATCTTTGTATTCTCTAAAGACTTCCCCAAGTCCCCCTGATTGATAACCGCCCTTTTCCGGGTCATAAATCCGCTTTTTTGTTTTTGCCCAGTGCTCTGAGAAAGAGAAACCAGACCTTTTCTTTTTTAGTTTTTCTTGTTGGGGTGCTTTTTTTTGCGGTGTTTCCGTCTGACTCTCTACGGGTGGTTCTTTCTTTGGTTTCTCCCCAAAATCTCGAAAGATCAGTTGTCTTCGGAAACCAAAGCCCCGGAGTTCCAACAAAAACTTTTCTTCATAAACATGGAGATAAAAAGTCCATCGATGCCAGAGCGCTGTCACCAGAACCACAAGGACCAACAGGAATATGGCGAGCAAAATCAGCAAGACGAGTTGCATCGATTTCCCTCCTTTGTTTCTTTATTCTTCGGAAACGGGTTCTTCGTCCATGGACAACTGTTCCAGTTCCATCTCTAACTGCTGCACTTCTTCGGTCTGCCCAAAGGCATCATATTCCGGCAGTTCTTTCAAACTGGCAATGCCAAAACATCGCAAAAATTCCTGGGTGGTACCAAAGAGAAGAGGCCGTCCGGGAGCATCCAACCGACCGGTTTCTTCAATCAAGCCCCGTTCCACCAAACGGCTGACCACATAATCACAGTTGACGCCCCGAATGTTTTCAATCATACTCCGGGTTACCGGTTGCTTATAAGCCACAATGGCAAGAACCTCAATGGCGGCATTGGAAAGATTCTGCTTCCGACGGGGTTCTGCCAGCATGGCAATGTAATCGTGAAATTCACCCCGGGTACACATCTGATAGGAATCTTCTAACTGAATGATGTGAATGCCTCGGCGTTCAAAGTTGTATTGATCCATCATCTGTTTTAAAATTTCCCTAAGGGAACGCTTGTCCACATCCACAATATCAGCGAGGCGGTCTAGTTCTACCGCGTCACCTGCCGCAAACAGAACGCCCTCTAAAATTGCTTGTATTTCTTTGATTTCCATTGCATTATCCCCTAATCTTCAATACCGGTTAAATCCACCGTGGTATCATTGTCCGTGCGGAATACTTTGGGGTTAGCAATGTTGCTGTTCTCTTCGTATTCTACCCGGATTTTTTTCAGTTTAATCAGTTCCAGTACCGCTAAGAACGACGCGACCGCCTCGGGCTTGGTCTTGGCACCGGTAAAGAGTTCTTTGAACATCATCTGGCCCTTTTTCAAAAGCCGGTTCCAGATACCGGCAACCTTTTGGCGCAGAGAAACTTTTTCGTGTCCCACAATGCCCTCAAAAGAATGTTTGGGCGGCGGTTGCTTCCGCTCCAGTTTTTGATAGGCTCGTTTGTAGGCTTCCACCAGATTCTCGCAGGTCATACTGGAATAATTCCATTCTGCCGGCGGTCTTTCGATGGGGTCAGGTGCTTTGAAAAACATGCAAGCCCCAATGTTTTGCCTTGGGTGAAAAAAAGCCGCTGCTTCTTTGATTTTACTATATTCCAAAAGCCGGCGTACCAGTTCTTCTCTGGGGTCATTTTCTTCTTCGCTTTCATCTTCTGCCTTTGGCAGCAACATCTTGGACTTAATTTGGAGCAAGGTGGCGGCTAAAACCAAAAATTCACTGGAAACTTCAAGGTCCATTTCCTGCATTTCCTGCATTACGCCCAAATACTGTTCCAGTATCATAGAAATGGGAATATCATAGATACTTACCTTGTTCTTGCGAATCAAGGTAAGCAACAGATCCAGAGGACCCTCAAAATGTTCCAGTTTGTAGTTGATTTGCTCCATATTTACACCTATTTGTCTTTCTTAGTGAATAAAAATTCTAATGATTGTGTTAAACAGTTCCATCATCCAACCCCGACAAGTGTATAAAATTGTGCTGAAAATGGGTAAGTTGATGAAGAGAAGTAAAAGGATAAATCCATACCGTTCATACTCCATGATTTTAAAGTATAATCGTTGGGGAAGAATGGCATTTAATACCTTAGAGCCGTCCAGGGGCGGAATCGGAATTAAATTAAAAATGCCAAGACCCAGATTGATTTCTATCAAATACAGACAGAGAATATACCCCACGGAAAGGAGTAGGTATCCAAAGTCTGAGTGAATCCCGCTGGGTGTCTGTTCGATGAACACAATGCCAATCTGTGCCAAAAAGGCAAGGAGAAAATTAGAAAGGGGTCCCCCTAAGGAAGTGAGAATCAGCCCTGCCTTTTTATGTTTAAAATTCCAGGGGTTTACCGGAACAGGTTTTGCCCAACCAAAACTGAAAAGAAAGAGGCAGATAGCGCCTATGGGGTCTAAATGTTGGAGGGGGTTTAAAGAGAGCCGCCCTGATGATTTGGCAGTTTTATCTCCCATCCAGTAGGCAACTAACCCGTGGGAGAGTTCGTGCACCGACAAGGAAAGAAAAACACAAAAGGCAATGATTAAAATAAAAAGTAATTTTTCGCCGCCGGATAGGGAAGCGTCACGCAAGATAGAAAGCATGGTTTTCTCCTCCTATAAATCCCTGGCAATGATGTCTTCATAGGTTTCTCTGCGAACAGCCAGGGTAGACTTTCCGTCTTTCACCATCACAATAGGCGGACGGGGAAGCCGGTTATAGTTGCTTGCCATTGAAAAGTTATAAGCGCCGGTGGTGAGAACCGCCAACAAATCTCCCGGCTTGGTCTTGGGAAGTTTGGCGTTTTGAATCAGGATATCCCCTGATTCGCAACATCTGCCGGCAAGGGTTACGGTGGTATCTGCCTTAGCGAGAGGCTTTTCTGGCAGAACCGCAGTATATTCTGCATCATACATGATATAACGGGGATTATCAGCCATGCCACCGTCTACCGATACATAGGTGCGGATGTTGGGAATCTCTTTCACTGCCCCCACGGTATAGAGGGTCAGCCCTGCCTCAGCTACGATAGAGCGTCCCGGCTCCATCAAGATAAAGGGACAGGGAATCCCCAACCGGTCACTTTCTTCCCGGACAACATGGGATACCGCTTGGATATATTTGCTGTAGTCAATGGGCTGGTCACTGTCCACATACTTACTGCCAAAACCGCCCCCTAAGTTGAGTTCGGTCATAGAAAGACCGTAGGCTTCTTTGATTTTTGCTAAAAATGCCATCATGGTCTTTGCCGCAAGGCAGAACGGCTCTAACTCAAAGATTTGAGAGCCAATATGGCAATGGATGCCCACCACGGAGATATGCTCCATGGCAAGGGCTTTCTGGATGATTTCTTCCGCTTCGCCGGTTTCCAGGGCAACGCCGAATTTAGAATCAATCTGCCCTGTTTGAACAAAACTATGGGTATGTGCATCAATGCCCGGTTTGATTCTGAATAAAACCTGGGCGGTTTTTCCTCGTTTCCCTGCCAGACGGTTTAACAGTTCCAGTTCAAAGATATGGTCAACCACAATCCTGCCAACCTCGGCATCTAATGCCATGACAAGTTCGTCTTCGGTTTTGTTATTTCCGTGAAAATAAATTCGGTCTGCCGGAAAACCTGCTGAGAGGGCGGTATAAAGTTCCCCGCCGGAAACCACGTCAATGCCCATACCTTCTTCCTGCATAATCCGGTAAATCGCCTTGCAGGAAAGGGCTTTGCTGGCAAAAAGCACTCTGCCGTGACCGTCATAATAGTCTTTCATGGCATTTAGATAAACCCGGCAATTTTGGCGAATTTTTTCCTCGTCCATAAGATAAAGGGGGGTGCCAAATTCTTTTGCAACCTGAGCAAGATCGCAACCGCCCATTTGTAAATTTCCTTTTTCATTGATGTCAAGACAGTCCATCACAAAGTGCATTTTCGTTTCTCCTTAAACTAATGTAGGTATTCGTCATTCTATTGTATCACAGACGGGGTTTTTTGTCAAACACTCCCGGCATAGAAAGTATGCACAGAAACAGGGGGGAGCCAACCCTCTTTTTCTACGAAAATTTATGAAAAAATTTACAAAAAAGACTTGTCAGGATGAATTTGTTGTGATATACTATTATGGCGTTTGGACTGAAAGCGGTTCAAATAGCCAATTACACACGCCCGGCGATTGTCTGAAAAGTGCCGCACACCCATGACGGTTTCAAGGCAAAAAGACCCTGGCGGAGGAAAAAACTATGGAGGTGTTAAATCATGGGAGTAATTCAAATGAAGCAGTTGTTGGAAGCAGGTGTTCACTTCGGTCACCAGACCCGTCGTTGGAACCCCAAAATGGCGGAGTACATTTTCACCGAGAGAAACGGCATCTACATCATCGACTTGCAGAAGACCGTAAAGAAGATTGAAGAAGCGTACTACTTTGTACGGGATATCGCAGCAGAGGGCGGCAGCGTTCTGTTTGTTGGTACCAAAAAGCAGGCACAGGATGCAATCCGTGAGGAAGCAGAACGTACCGGTATGTACTTTGTAAACGCAAGATGGTTGGGCGGTATGCTGACCAACTTCAAAACCATCAAGCACAGAATTAAGCGTCTGTATCAGTTAGAAAAGATGGCAGAAGATGGTACTATGGCACTGCTTCCCAAGAAAGAAGTTATCAAACTGAACTTAGAACAGGAAAGACTGGAAAAGTTCTTAGGCGGTATCAAAGAGATGCGTGACCTGCCTTCTGCACTTTTCGTAGTTGACCCCAGAAAAGAAAAGAATGCGATTGCAGAAGCACACAAACTGGGTATCCCGGTTATCGCTATCGTAGATACCAACTGTGACCCGGAAGAGGCTGATTACCCTATCCCCGGTAACGACGATGCAATCCGTGCGGTAAAACTCATTGTTTCTACCATCGGTAATGCAATCTTAGAGGGCAAGCAGGGTGAAGAAATCGCTCCCGTTGCAGAGGAAGTTGCAGAAGAAGCACCGTCTGCTGATGTAAGCCTTGATATGTTGGATGACTAATTTGTAATCTGTTTGATAAAAATATAGAGAGGAAGAGATAGTTATGGCATTTACAGCACAAGATGTAAAGAAGCTGAGAGAAATGACAAACTGCGGTATGATGGACTGTAAAAAGGCTCTCACCGAGACCGACGGTGATATGGACAAGGCCGTTGAATACCTGAGAGAAAAGGGCCTGGCTACCGCTGCAAAGAAAGCCGGCAGAATTGCGGCTGAGGGTATTGTTAAAGCATATGTAACCGGTAACGTTGGTGTTCTGGTTGAAGTAAACTCTGCCACAAGTCCTGCTGCAAAGAACGAAGACTTCCAGAACTTTGTACAGAATATCGCTGAGGTTGTTGCGACAGAGAACCCGGCTGATGTTGAGGCTCTGAAAGAAATGAAGATGGGTAACCAGACCGTTGGCGAAGCCTTGACCGAGAAGATTGCAACCATCGGTGAGAACATGAACATCCGTCGTTTTGCAAGAATCGAAACCGCTGGCGCGCTGACCACTTATACTCACGCTGCTGGTAAAATCGGTGTTCTCATTGAAGCAGACGCTCCTAACAACGATGAGGTTATGGAGTGCCTGAAGAATGTTGCGATGCAGATTGCAGCACTCAATCCTAAGTATCTGTCCGATGCAGATGTATCTGAGGAATATAAGAACCACGAGAAAGAAATCTTGATTGCACAGTTAAAGAACGATCCTAAGAATGCATCCAAGCCCGACAACATCATCGAGAAGATGATTACCGGTCGTCTGGCTAAGGAACTCAAAGAGATCTGCCTGTTGGGTCAGGAATACGTGAAGGCTGAGAACAAAGAAACCGTTGCTCAGTATGTAGAAGCAGTAGGCAAGAAGATTGGCGCTGCTGTTACCTTAAAGCAGTTCGTTCGTTTTGAGACCGGTGAAGGTCTTGAAAAGAAAGACGAAAACTTTGCAGACGAAGTTGCAAAGATGATGGGTAACTAATCAGAGAAAAACAAAAATCCCATAGTGCTTGGCACTATGGGATTTTTTAATTGTCTTTTAATAAAATCTCTATCTTTCCATCTTTGATTTCTATGGTGGCATAACTGCTGTAAGTGCTGCCGGGGTTTAGAACCCAGAGATTCCGAACTTTTTCAAGGTATGGGCGGTGGGTATGCCCAAAGATACAGATATCTGCCCCCATGCTCTCTGCCTTGCGAATCACGGCTTCTAACCCGTATTTTACCCCATAGGTGTGACCATGGGTTAGGAAAATTTGCTTGCCCCCAAAGGAAAAGAAGCGTTGGTCGGGGACACCATGGACAAAATAATCATTGTTGCCCAGTACGTGGGCGATGGGCATGGTAGGAAAGACACTTTCCATATCATCCACATCTTGCTGAACATCCCCGGCGTGAATCAAAAGGTTTGCGTCAGGTTCCTTGTCCATAATCCGCAGAATACTGTCAAAGTTTTTATGGGAGTCACTCATGACAATGGCTTTCAAGATAATCCCTCCTGTTCTTTTGGGTAGTATACCACAAAACCAAATATTTGTCACGATTTTTCTGGTTTTCGCATAGAGTATAAGTAGCAGAAAATCGGGAAGGAGAATCACTATGAATTTTGAGGAAATGCTGAAAAACATGAATCCTAATATGTTATCTGCCGTCTTACAAAAAATGAGTAAAAATCTTTCGCCCGAACAGATGGCACAGGTGCAGAAGATGTTAAAAACCGGGAATGCCGGTGAGGTGAATCAGAAACTCAACCATTTGTCCCAAGAGGATTTTCAGCGGGAATTGCAGAAGAATCCGGCATTGCAAAAACAACTGGCGAACAATCCAGAGGTCATGGCAAAAATTCAGCAGATATTCCAAAAATAGAATGCCGCAGGCTTAAAAGGAGGTGATAGCATGGCTGATGCAAATATGGATTTATCCCGGGCAATGGAAATGCTAAGCCAAATGCTCCAAGAGGGAGATGGCGGGACCCAACTGCAAAATATTTTGGATATGTTTTCCGACGGCAAACCAAACCAGCCCGCCGGGGAACCGACGGTTGGCATGGATATGGAAAGCATGGAAATGATGATGAAATTAGGTCAAGCCATGACTATCATGAATCGGCAAAAGGATGATAATCATACTCAATTATTGATGGCACTGCGTCCTTTTTTGAAACCGGCAAGACAGGAAAAAGTCGACCACGCCATGAAGTTTTTAAAACTGGGCGGTGTGCTTAATATCATCCGTGAAGTACAGGGGGAATGACGGTGTATCAGCGTTATGGTTGCAGTTCTCAGGGGCATCCCCAAAGACAGGGGAAGCCCACGGTGGGCGAAATGGGAAAATCATGCCCAAAACCACCAAATAACAGAAATCAACAAAATGCTGGCTTTCGGCAAAACGGTGGGCAAAGACCACAGGGAAAACCGTTGCCTCAGCCCAAAAAACCGGAAACTTCTAAAAAGCCCTCTCTTTCCAAAGAGGGGATTTTGGGGCTTTTACCTCCGGCTCTTTATCATCGGGAAAGCAAAAAAATCCTCGGTCTTTTTTCCGCCGAGGATTTACTGTTGGTTGCACTGATGCTCTTATTTTTAGATAGTGAAAATGAGCAGGATTCTATTTTGGTATACTTGCTTCTCTATCTTTTGATTTCGGATTATTTCGACCTGCCATTTTAAGTGAAAAACCCTTGATTTTTTCTGAAAAATGCGATATAATAACAAAAGAAAAAAATCTAACCACAAAAGGGGTTGTTTTAGATGGCAAAAATCACAAAAGATATGATTATTCTGGACGTTTTGCGGATGGCTCCCGATACCGCAGACTTTTTTCTTGGTATTGGCATGCATTGCCTGGGCTGTCCCTCTGCCAGCGGTGAGAGCGTAGAACAGGCTTGTCAGGTTCACGGTGTTGACCCGGATGAATTTATCGAAAAAATCAACACCTATTTAGAATCCAAATAAGGACAGGCTTGCCGAAATTTTGCAAAAAAGAGAAAAAACACTTGACAAAAAGGCGGTAATTCGATATAATAATTGCCGTCTGTTTGTTTCGTACAGAGAGGAAGAGGCAAATGGAATGGAATCTGCAATCCGTGCTCCATTGTGACGGGAAGCGGATGCCGATGGATGTTTCGCTGGAACTTGCTCAGAATCCCGATGACGATTTTCGTATCTTGGGCCCTGTGGCCTTGGTAGGAGAGATTGTGAATATTGGCGGTTGTTTAGAATTTACCGCTGAGGGTCGGGTGAAACTGGAACGGGTTTGCGACCGTTGCATGGAGCAATTTGAAACCGATTTGGTTTTCCCTGTTTTTGAAAGGTTAAAGAAAGCCGATTTGATCGACGAGGGCAATGAAGACCCGGATTTGATTCTGATAGAGGGAAATACCATTGATTTAGACGAAATGGTCTACGGTGCTCTTTATATGAACCTGTCCAGCAAGGCGCTTTGCAGAGAAGATTGTAAGGGACTTTGTCCTATTTGCGGTCAAAACAAAAACTTTGGGGAATGTTCCTGTGATGACAGACCCACAGACCCCAGATTCGATATCTTGGATCAACTTTTATAATTTGTAGAATATGCAAAGATTATCTTTGTTCGGGGACTCCCCCACATATTTCAGAAACCATGGAAAGAGGTGTAACATATGGCAGTTCCAAAGAGAAAGACTTCTAAGGCTAGACGCGATAAGAGAAGAGCAAACTGGAAACTCTTAGTACCGGGCATGGTTGCTTGCCCCAATTGTGGTGAATTAACATTGTCCCACAGAGTTTGTAAGGCTTGTGGCCACTACAAGGGTAAAGAGGTTATCTCCAAAGAAGCGTAAATAGCGAACCCGCCTAAGGCGGGTTTTTCTTTTTGTAAATGACAAGTTTTTCTTGTATCAGGGAAAAAACTATGTTATAATAAATTTTTGTAGAGGTGATTCACAAATCGCCCGAAGATATCAGACAACGAAGTTCCGATATGAGAACCGGAAGGAAAGGGAGATTATGGCGGCGAAAATTGCGAGTATTGACCCCGGAAGTTTGGCAGAAAAGGCGGGACTTATGGCGGGTGATCTGATAGAATCTATCAATGGTATCGAGATTTGCGATTACCTTGATTTTATGTTTGCCTCCTGTCAGGAGAATGTGGAAATCACCCTAGCTGACCGGACGGTTTCTATCGAGAATGAAGATTATATGCCCCTTGGCATTGGTTTTTCCACCCTACTCATTGATGAGCCAAAAGCCTGTCATAATCGCTGTGTCTTTTGTTTTATTGACCAACTTCCCCCTAACATGCGGGAAACCTGCTATTTCAAAGATGATGATTACCGTCTTTCTTTTCTGCAAGGAAACTATGTAACCTTAACCAATATGAAACAGGAAGATGTAGATCGAATTCTTGCATATAACATACCCAGAATCAATGTTTCGGTCCATACCACCAATCGGTCACTTAGAGAAAAAATGCTCCATAATAAACGTGCCGGCGAGGTACTTTCTTACCTGAAACAGTTTGTTGACGGGGGATTGAATCTCAATGCCCAGATTGTTCTATGCCCCGGCTGGAACGACGGAGAGGAACTTGACAAAACCATCCAAGACTTAGGCAACCTTGGCAGTGCGGTAGAGAGTGTTTCTGTGGTGCCGGTGGGACTTTCGAAATATCGGGAAAAGTTAGAACCCTTAACCGGATTTACCCCGGAATCTGCCGCGACGGTCATTGATCAGGTGGAGGCATGGCAGGAGCGATTCTTAGAGAGCCACGGAACCAGACTTGTCTATCTTGGAGATGAGTTTTATATTATGGCAAATCGCCCGCTTCCTGATTATGATGCCTATGAGGGTTTTCCCCAGATTGAAAATGGGGTTGGTCTTTGTGCATCCTTAACTTACGAATTTGGAGAAGCCATCAAAGATGCCAAAAACCTCAGACCGCCTATGCCAAAAACCATGGCAACCGGCAAGATCTCCTATGGGATGATCAAAAATATGACGGAGCAGTTAGAGGGAGATTTGATTCAGGTGATTCCCATCGAAAACCGGTTCTTTGGTGAAAAAATTACCGTCACCGGTTTGCTTTGCGGCGGTGATTTGATGGATCAGTTAAAAGGGAAAGATTTGGGAGAAGAACTCTTACTTTCTTCCAGTATGCTTCGCCATGACGAAAGAGTATTTTTAGACGATGTAACAATAGAAGATATCGAGAAAGCCCTGGATATCAAAGTGCGGATTGTGCCAAACGATGGCTATGAACTTTTGGATGCTTTTTTAGCAAAATGAGAGAAAGAGGTGTAAGGAATGAAACCGGTTGTAGCGGTGGTAGGACGGCCTAATGTGGGAAAGTCCACCTTTTTTAATAAAGTAAGCGGCAAGAGAATTTCTATCGTAGAGGATACCCCCGGCATTACCCGGGACCGGATTTATACCGATGCGGAGTGGTGCGGTCATACCTTTACCATGATTGATACCGGCGGTATCGAACCGTCTAGTAAAGATGCCATTCTCTCTCAGATGCGGGAGCAGGCGGAATTGGCAGTAGATATGGCTGACGTTATTTTGTTTATGGTCAATGTCAAAGACGGACTGACCGCAGCGGACAAAGAGGTAGCGGCGATGCTGCAAAAGTGCGGACGTCCGGTGCTTTTGGCCTGCAATAAGGTGGACAACCCCGGCAATCCCCCCATGGAACTTTATGAGTTTTATAATCTGGGCATCGGCGAGCCTTTCCCGATATCTTCCATCCATGGTCTTGGCCTTGGAGATTTGCTGGATGAGGTGGTTAAACTCTTCCCGGAAAATGAAACAGAGGCAGAAGACGATGATGTGATTCGTGTGGCAATTGTGGGAAAACCCAACGCGGGAAAATCCTCTCTGGTGAATCGAGTTTTAAACGAGAACCGGGTGATTGTCAGCGATATCGCCGGCACCACCAGAGATGCCATTGACAGTGCCTATGAGCGTGATGGGCAGAAATATGTGCTGATTGACACCGCCGGTATGCGGAAGCGTGGCAAGATCAATGAAAATGTAGAGCGTTATAGCGTGGTCAGGGCTCTATCTGCCGTAGAACGTGCCGATGTCTGCCTGATTATGATTGATGCGGAAGAGGGTATTACCGAACAGGATTCTAAGATTGCCGGTTATGTTCATGAACAGGGCAAAGCCAGCATTGTGGTGGTGAATAAATGGGATTTGGTGGAGAAAGAAACCAATACCATGAAAAACTTCCAGAACCGAGTCAAAGAGGGACTCAACTTTATGATGTATGCCCCCTCGGTCTTTATCTCGGCAAAGACGGGACAGCGGGTTGACGGACTGTTCCCACTGATTCAGGAAGTGTTAGAACAGAACCGGAAACGAATCTCTACCGGTCTTTTAAACGATGTCATTAACGAGGCGATTGCCATGGTGCAGCCGCCTTCGGATAAAGGGAAACGGCTGAAAATCTATTATGCCACCCAAGCGACCACAGCGCCGCCTACCTTTGTGTTATTTGTGAACAATGCAGAACTTGCCCATTATTCTTATGTCCGTTATCTGGAAAATCA
This sequence comes from Ructibacterium sp., assembly GCA_045534975.1. Lineage (GTDB taxonomy): Bacteria > Bacillota > Clostridia > Monoglobales > Monoglobaceae > Ructibacterium. The sequence continues at coordinate 29,842 of JAZSKV010000005.1, forward strand.
ACTTCGGGCAAAGTTTGGCTTTGAGGGAACCCCCATCAAATTTATCATACGGG
>JAZSKV010000070.1:0-12370 GCA_045534975.1 Ructibacterium sp.
ATGCCAATCATGCCGGCAAAGGCGCTGTCACTGGCAGGAAAGGCACCCAGACCCATCAGGGACAGGGCAACAGGCGCATCCACAAGGGATTGGAATTTCTTTAATTCCTTTGCCGCGTCTGCGGCAATGATGCCGCCACCGGCAAAAATAAAGGGGCGCTCTGCCGTTTCCAGCAGAGAGATGGCATCTGCCAATTCTGCGGCAGAAATTTCTGCCTGGCTATCTGTCTTTTCCGGCTGGGTTTTCTGATACTCTGCCATCTGTGCTGTGGCGTCCTTGGTAATATCAACCAGGACGGGACCCGGTCTGCCGGAGGTAGCAATTTGAAAGGCTTTTCGGATTGCCGGCGCAATATCTTTTGCCCGTTTCACCAGAAAATTATGCTTGGTAATGGGCATGGTAATGCCCACGATATCAATTTCCTGAAAAGAGTCCTTCCCCAAAAGAGAGGTGCTGACATTGCAGGTGATGGCAACCATAGGAACAGAGTCCATATACGCAGTAGCGATACCGGTAACCAAATTGGTGGCACCGGGACCGGAAGTAGCAAAAACCACCCCCGTTTTGCCGCTGCTTCGGGCATAGCCGTCTGCGGCATGGGCTGCGCCTTGCTCGTGGGCAGTCAGGATATGCCGGATTTTATCGGAATATTGATAAAGGGAGTCGTAAACATTTAAAATAGCGCCGCCGGGATAGCCAAAGACAGTGTCAACGCCCTGTTCCAGCAGGCATTCTAAAACGATATCAGAACCTTTTAATTGCATAACCATACGCTCCTTTCTTTATCAAACTTCTATTCATTATACAGGACAAGGGGGTTTTTGTCAATTCAGAACACGTCAAGGCGACGGCGTATTATTTTCTCTCAATGATATGAGAGAGATTTTCCATGATACTGCCAGCCACGTGAGGATGGTTCATGGTATAAATGTGGACATGCCGGATGCCGCTGGCAAACAAGTCAATCATCTGTTCGGTGGCATAAGCAATGCCGGCTTGTTCCATGGCTTTCGGGTCGTCCCCAAACCGGTCTACAATCATACGAAAACGCCGGGGAAGCAGGGTGCCGGAAAGGGCAGTAATTCTTTGAATCTGTTTGGCATTGGTCACCGGCATAATCCCGGCAACCACCGGCAGGTCAATGCCTGCCCGGAGCAGACGAAACATAAAACTATATAAAATATCGTTATCAAAAAACATCTGGGTGGTGAGAAAATCACAGCCGGCCTCTATCTTTCGTTTCAGCCCTTCTAAATCTTTGTCCAAAGTGGCAGATTCCGGATGTCCCTCCGGGTAGCAGGCACCGCCAATGCAAAAGCCGCCAAAGTCCCGAATTTCCTCCATCAAATCGCTGGCATGATGATAATGGCTGGAAAGAGGCGTAGCATAGTCCTTGGGCATATCCCCCCGCAGTGCCAAAATGTTTTCGACACCCATTTCTTTCAGTTCGCCGAGAAGTTCCTGAACATTCGGGCGCTCCGAGGCAATACAGGTCAGGTGCGCCAGGGCGGTAATGCCATTGACCTTTTGGATTTCTTTGGCGATTTCCAGGGTATTGGCGTTGTTGGTACCGCCGGCACCATAGGTAACGCTCATATAGGCAGGGTGGGTCGCCGCCATTTCCCGGACAACGGCTTTGGCGTTATCCAGTTCTCCCCCCTGTTTGGGAGGGAACAGTTCACAGGAAACGGTGCGGGGATGTTGATTTAAAATTTCACTGATTTTCATAATAAAAACTCCTTTTTCAAAGAGATAGTTTTATTTTATCACAGGCGTTTGTCGGATGCAAGGGCGTTTTAGGGAGAGGCCGTGGAAAACCGCGGTTTTGCTGACTTGTAAAAGCAAAATGAAAGCAAATTGTAATATGGGTGTCACATTGGTATGTTAAAATAGAGGTTAGAATGGGTTTGTTATCGAATAAGGAAGATAGAAGGAGTGCAGACAATGGCACAGAAAAAACAAGGGAAAAAACCTACGGAAGCGAGAACCTCTCCCAAGAAAGAAAGCGGAAAGGCAGAGAAAAAGCCGGCACGGCAGGTGAATACGGCGGCTGCGGCAGTTCGCGTCCGGGAGGAGAAAAAACAGAAGATTATGACTTGTGAGATTCAGGGTATCCTGATTATTGCCGGCGGAATCTTTCTGCTCCTTGCCTTTTTGACCGAGGCAACCGGTGCGGTGGGCGGTTTCTTAAAAGCCCTCTGCTATGGGCTGTTGGGTCCCACCAGTGCCATCAGTTGTATCTTTTTGATTCTCACCGGGTATCAGGTGTTTGTCAACAAAGAGGGCAGAGGCAACAAGAGTAGGGGATTGCTCCTTGGCGGATTGGTGCTGAGCACCTCGGTATTGGCGGCGTTGATTGACCATGAACCGGCGCTGACCGGAAGCCTGATGGAGCGGCTGATCTCCCTTTGGCAGGACGGCAATGAGGGATTGGGCGGCGGTGTTCTGGGCGGCGGTCTTTACCAGATACTCCGTGCCCTTCTGGGGATGGCAGGAACCTGGGTGGTTGCCATTGCGGCAGAATTGATTTTAGGCATTTTACTGACCGGTGTATCTTTGGCGGCGGTGCTTCGCAAAGTCGGCAAGGGGATTCGCAGACCGGAGCGGGAAGAAACAGATCCGGAGCAAAAGAAAATCTGGCCATTTGCCAAGAAAGAAAAACCGACAGAAGAGCCCCAAAAGAAAAAACCCTCCGAGTTTTTTGAGGGCTACTTCTTGGGCGATGAGCCTTTGGGTAAGGCAGAGGATATACCGGAAGATGGCTTTAAAGAGGGCGACCATGTACGGAGGCGCTTTGTCTTCCGGGAGGATGATGAATTATTAAAAGACGTGCTTCCCCCGGAGGAAATAAAAAATCTGCCTTTTCAGGTGGATAACATGAAAACCGGTACCATCAGCGAGTTGCCGGTGACCGGAGAGGACGGTAGCGTGGAACTTGCCAAAAACCCCGAAGAGGAAGAAGAGTTTGTGCCGCCCACCGAGGCACAACTGGAAGATACGCCGGACGCTGCCACCCGGAAAGCCATGGAGGCAGGGGTAGCTTTAGACCGGGCGGTGGTTGCAGGACGGCGGATGCTCGCCGAAGACGGGGAGGACAAGACGCCGGAAGAAGAAATTGCAGAGCAGTTAACCGAGGAGGCAGCAAAGCCTCAACGGATGATGGAATATTATATGCCCACCTTAGACCTTTTGGATGCCCCGAAACCTCGGGAGCGCTCCCGCCAGGAGATTCGGGCAGAACTGGAAGAAAAGGCAAACCGACTGCTAGATACCCTGCGGAGTTTCAAGGTAGAAGCGAACATCATCAATATTACCCAAGGCCCCTCGGTCACCCGGTTTGAGTTACAGCCCGGGGTTGGCGTGAAGGTTTCTAAGATTACCAGTCTGACGGATGATATCGCATTGAGTCTGGCGGCACCTGGTGTCCGGATTGAGGCGCCCATCCCCGGAAAATCCGCCATCGGCGTGGAGATTCCCAACAAAGAGGCGGCGCCGGTTCCTATTCGGGAGGTCTTAGAGAACGAAAAATTCCAGAACTTCCAATCCAAGACGGCATTTGCTCTGGGTAAAGATATTGCCGGCAGTTGCGTGGTGGCGGATATTGCCAAATTCCCCCATGTCCTCATTGCCGGACAGACCGGCTCCGGCAAAAGTGTTTGTATCAACTCCTTGATTTTAAGTATCCTCTTTAAGGCAAAACCCGATGAGGTCAAATTGATTATGGTAGACCCCAAAATGGTGGAATTGGGTGTTTATAACGGGATTCCCCATCTGTTGATTCCGGTGGTGACCGACCCGAAACACGCCGCCGGTGCCTTAAACTGGGCGGTAGTGGAAATGCAGAACCGGTACGCCCTCTTAAAGGATAACAATGTCAGAAACTTAAAAGGCTATAATACCCTCATGGAAGAGCGGGGCGAGCCGGAGTCCAAACTTCCGGAAATCGTCATTATCATCGATGAGTTTGCCGACTTGATGATTGCGGCAAAGAACGAGGTGGAAGAAGCCATCAACCGTTTGGCGGCCCTTGCCCGTGCGGCGGGGATGTATCTTGTCATTGCAACCCAAAGACCTACCGCCAATGTCATTACCGGTGTCATCAAGGCAAATATCCCCTCCCGAATCGCCTTTAATGTAACGTCCCAGATTGACAGCCGTGTGATTTTGGATATGAATGGCGCAGAGAAACTTTTGGGCAGAGGCGATATGCTCTATAACCCCAGCGGTGCCATCAAACCGGTGCGCCTGCAAGGCAACTTCGTTTCCGATGCGGAAATCGAACGGGTAATTGCATATATCAAAGGTCAGTACGAGGCTTGCTATGACGAAGAGGTTATCGAAAATATCCAACGGGAACAGGAACGGCTTTCTGCCAATATGGATGGTGGAAGCTACCGTGATGAGGATGAGCCAGCCAGCAGAGGGGGCGAATCCCGGGACGAGTTGTTCTTCCAAGCAGTAGAAATGGTGCTGGATAACGGGCAGGCATCCGTTGCCATGTTCCAGCGGCGGTTCAAGATTGGGTATCAGCGGGCAGCACGGCTCATTGACCAGATGGAAGAACGGCGGATTATCGGGCCCTATGAGGGAACCAAACCCCGCCAGGTTTTGATTTCCCGGCAAGAGTTTTACGAAATGCGGATGAACGAAATCGGCGAATAAAAAAAAGACCTCATTGGGGTCTTTTTTATTACTTCGTTATCATGGTTCCGATACCATGATGGGTAAAGATTTCCAGAAGCAAGCAATGCGGCACTCTGCCGTCAATGATATGGACCGAGTTAACGCCAGCCTCAATCGCCTGAATACAACCTTTTACCTTAGGAATCATACCGCCCACGATTTGACCGCCGTCAATCATCTGATAGATTTCCTGGCGGGAAAGTTGGGGGATGGCATGGTCGCTTTCTGCCGACTCTTTGATACCCTCAGTGTCGGTAAGGAGAATCAGTTTTTCTGCCTCCAATGCCTCTGCAATGGCGCCTGCCACCGTGTCGGCGTTGATGTTATAACTGTTGCCCTCTTCGTCTACACCAATGGGGGCAATGACGGGGATGTAATCGTCTCGGGTCAAATCCGCAATCATCTTGGCGTTGACGCTGACAATGTCGCCTACAAAGCCGATATCCACCTGTTTGCCATCCACTTCGGTATAACATTTTTTACAGGTAATCAGATTTCCGTCAATGCCGGAAACCCCAAGGCCTTTGCCACCTTTGGTGCCAAGGAGAGAAACGATCTCTTTGTTGGTCTTACCGATTAAAACCATCTGAGCAATCTCCATGGTTTCCGCATCGGTGACCCGCAGCCCGTTGATAAATTCACTCTGGACACCGTTTTTGGTGAGAGCCGCCGAAATATCCGGACCGCCGCCGTGGACCACAATGGGATTGATGCCAATGTATTTTAAGAGGGTGATATCCTCCATAACCCGGTTTTTCAAATCCTCGTTAATCATAGCGTTGCCGCCGTATTTGATTACAACGGTCTTTCCGTAAAATTTTTGCATATAGGGCAGGGCCTCTACCAAGACCCCCGCCTTGCCAATGAGTTTTTCAAGGGTGAGTTCCATTTTTTCTCCTCCTGATTAGAGATACATGCCCGGGTCGGTAAGTGCCATTTCTTCCGGCAGACCAAAGAGCAGATTCATATTCTGGACTGCCTGCCCGGCAGCGCCTTTGATAAGATTATCAATGCAGGAAACCACAATGACCCGATTCAGTCTTTCGTCTACCACCAGACCAAGACCAATATAGTTAGAACCTGCAATATGCTTGACCTCCGGCAGAGTTCCCTCTTGATAAATCCGGATAAAGGGATCGCCTTTGTAGAATTCCCGGAAGATATCTAAAAGTTCTGCGGCAGTTTTCGTTTCTTTTAAGTTGGCATAGCAGGTAGCTAAGATGCCCCGTTTCATGGGCGCCAGGTGCGGGGTAAAGGAAAGGATTATTTCTTCCCCTGCCAGCAAGGACAGTTCCTGCTCAATTTCCGAGGTGTGCCGATGAGTAGCAATCTTATAGGCTTTCATGGTCTCGGTGCATTCGCAGAAGAGGTTAGAAAGATTCAAACCTCTGCCGGCACCGGTCACGCCGGATTTGGCGTCAATAATCAAACTTTTGTTATCCACTACGCCTGCATCTACCAAGGGTGCCAGGGCGGTAATGGAACAGGTGGTATAACAACCGGGGTTGCCAATCAGCCGTGCCTTTTTGATTTCTTCCTGGTGGAGTTCACAAAGACCGTAGACGGCTTCTTTTAAAAGTTCCGGGTGGTCATGGGGCTGTTCATACCATCTTTCATAAACTGCCACATCGTTGTACCGGAAATCTCCGGAAAGGTCGATGACTTTGAGCCCTTTCTCATACAAAGAGGGAATCACCTCTTTGGAGGCGCCGTGAGGCAGGGCGGCAAAAACCACATCGCAATTTCCGGCAATATCGTCAATATCCAGAGCAGAACAGATGATGTCACAGATACCGGTCAGGTTAGGATAGACCGTAGAGAGGGGCTTGCCCGCATAAGACTGGGAAACCACCCGGGTCAGGGTAACCTCAGGATGTCGGAGTAAAAGTCTTACAACCTCAATTCCTGCATAACCTGTACCGCCTAATACGCCGGCTCTTATCATAACTGTCCACGCTCCTTTGAAAATTCTTAGGGTTTGGTCGTTTTTACAAAGAAAAAACGAACATGTTTCATTATACTCCCTTTTGCCAGAAAATGCAAGCCTTTTCTGGTTTTTGTCGAAAAACAGGGCAGCAAGTTGCACAACGGCAAGGGGTAAATTTTTGGTTACTTTTTCGGGGAAAATGGGAAAAACTATGAGTTTAGACAATTTCGCTAAAAACAAATTTTTAATTTTGTATAAATAGGCTCTAACAATTTGTGAAATTCCATGTTATAATAGTAACATAAAAATCGTGTTAAGTCGCAGGAGGTTTTGTCAGATGGCAAGTTTAAGTTTGAAAAATATTACTAAAGTTTATTCCGGCGGTTTTTGTGCCGTAAAAGACTTTAATCTTGAGATTGAAGATAAGGAATTTATCATTTTCGTCGGTCCTTCCGGTTGTGGTAAGTCTACTACCTTGAGAATGATCGCCGGTCTGGAAGAAATCACCGAAGGTGAACTCTACATTGGCGATAAACTGATGAATGACGTTGTTCCTAAGGACAGAGATATCGCTATGGTATTCCAGAACTATGCACTCTATCCTCATATGACTGTGTTTGAGAACATGGCATTTGGTCTGAAACTGAGAAAGGTTCCCAAGGATGAAATCAATGCCAAGGTTGCAGAGGCTGCAAAGATTCTGGGTATCGAAGCACTGCTTGACAGAAAGCCTAAGGCTCTGTCCGGCGGTCAGAGACAGCGTGTTGCTCTGGGCCGTGCTATCGTACGTAATCCTAAGGTCTTCCTGATGGATGAACCTCTCTCTAACCTGGACGCAAAACTTCGTGTACAGATGAGAACGGAGATTGGCAAACTGCATCACAAGTTGCAGACCACCTTTATCTACGTAACCCATGACCAGACCGAGGCTATGACCATGGGTACCAGAATCGTTGTTATGAAAGATGGTATTGTTCAGCAGGTGGATACCCCTGCCAACCTGTACAACCATCCTTGCAACGTATTCGTAGCAGGCTTTATCGGTTCTCCTCAGATGAACTTTGTTAATGTAACCGTAGAGTGCAAGGAAGACGGCACCTACCTTTCTAGCGATGCTATGAAGATCAAGTTGCCGGATGGCAAGGGTAAGAAAGCAGAACTTCAGGCGTATAATGGCAAGGAAGTTCTCTTGGGTATTCGTCCGGAAGATATGTACGATGACGAAGCGTTCATTGCGGCTGCTCCAGATTGCTTGGTTGATGTTGAAATTGAACTGACCGAAATGATGGGCGCAGAGACTTATTTGTACTTCAAGATCGGCGATGTAAACTGTACTGCAAGAGTAAATCCTCGGTCTACTACCAAACTTGGTGACAAGATCAAGATTGCGCTGGATGCCAACAAGATTCACTTGTTTGATAAAGAAACCGAAAAAATCATCATCCACTAAAAAACAAAAAGCCGACCTAAGGGTCGGCTTTTTTATCTCTCTTTTTCATTTTGTATTCTGCACGTTGCATTCATCATTTTGAAGTAGCATTATCATAGCCTATCCGCCAGGGTAGGCATTATTTTTTTACTGAAAAGGTTGCCAAGCAAGAAAAAGAAAAGGGTCATGCCGGCAAGAATCAGGATGTTTTTCATCTCAGGCATCTGCCCATATAAGAGAGATTCTCGGTAGCCGGAAACCAGAATAGATGCGGGGTTCCAGCCGCACATGGTTTGAAGCCCCGGTGAAAGGTTTACGGGATTCCAAAAAATAGGGGTGACCCAGAACCCTAACTGTATTGCCATATTCAGGCCATAACCCACATCCCGGAGCCGAGCACAGCAGATTGCCAGAATTCTGCCCAGACTCAAGGAAAGAGAAAAGCCAGCCAGAACCCAGAAAAACACCCAGAGTTGCCCTGCTTTCGGGGAGATGCCCGATAGTAGGAAGCCCAAATATCCAAGGGCTAAAAGGGGAAGATGGACCCAAAGCGCCGAGAGAATCCGGATAAAAGGGAGGTAGCCGGTTTGAAACCGGGTTTTGCGAACCAGAAACCGGTAATCCCAGAAACAGGAGGTTGCGCCGGTTAAGCCCTCGGACAAAAAGAACCAGGGGAGGATGCCGGCAATCAGCCATAATAAATAGGGGGTGCCGTCAACATCTGCCCCTTTGAGAGCGACAGTGTAAACAAACCAATAAATCCCAATGGTGAGCATGGGTGATAGAAACGCCCAGATGACACCTAAGGCAGAGCCGGCAAAGCGGGATTTAAAATCGCTTTGCGCCAGGGAGAAGAGGAGAGAAATCTTCATATTCCACCCTCTCTTTCCGGGCTCCAATCGGAAAGCCCCGTTTGAATGGCATGCATGATTTTGGTTTTAAAGAATTTATCCTGTTTGGTTTTGTCTGCAATAAACTCTTTCATATCCTGGCGTTTAGATACCCCATCCATGGGGCAAGGGTTGTGGACAATAGGGAGATTTTCTCTCCGGGCATAGCCTTTGATCTCTCCCTCTGGTAGATAAATCATGGGACGAATCACATGAATATCCCGCCTTGACAGATAGGTGATGGGAGAGAAGCAGTTGAGCCTACCCTCGTAGAAGAGGGAGAGAAAAAAGGTTTCCAATACGTCCTCGTTGTGATGACCCAGGGCAACCTTGTTACAGCCGTGTTCTACTGCCAAATCATTAAGTCCCCCTCGCCGCATCTTAGCACAGAGGGAGCAAGGGTTTTTCTCCTGCCGGATGTCAAAAATAATTTCTGCAATATCGGTCTTTTTCACATGGTATTCCACCTTTAAGTCCTGACAGAGTTTTTCCACGCCGGAAAAATCCGTGCCGGGGAAGCCCATGTCCAGAGAAAGGCCAATCACTTCAAATTTTTGGGGATAAAATGCACGGAGGGCCGCCATGGCACAAAGCAGAGTGAGGCTGTCTTTGCCGCCGGAAACTCCAACGGCAATGCGGTCGCCCTCCGTAATCATCTGATAATCGTCCACCGCTCGGCGGACCCTGCTTAGAATCTTTTTCATGGTAGCCCTCGCTGATCTTTGATTTTATTCTTCGGAAACGGATTCCGATGGGGTGTTTTCTTCTGTGGGAACATCAGACTCTTCCTCTTTTTCCACACAGGCAACGGTAACCACCTGGACGCCCTCTGCCAACCGCATCAGGCGAACGCCCTTGGTAACACGGCCGTAGGTGCTGATATCCTCAGTATCCATCCGGATAATGATACCCTCGGAAGTAATCAAAATGATATCGTCTTTGGGGGACACCACCTGCAATCCGGCAACAGCACCGGTATCTTCGCTGATACGATAAGAGAAACTACCTTTACCGCCACGGGTCTGGCACTTATATTCGTCAAGTTCGGTCTTTTTGCCGTAGCCGTTTTCGCTGACCACCAGAAGTTTGCCGTCTTCCTGGTAAAGGCTCATGCCTACCACATAATCGTCATTTTCCAAGGTGATACCACGGACACCACGGGAAACACGCCCCATATTCCGGACATCTTTCTCGTTAAAGCGAATCATCTTACCTAAGTGGGTACCAATAAAGATATCGTTGGTGCCATCAGTTAAGGCAACCTTCATCAATTCATCGTCATCGTCAAGTTTGATCGCAATCTTGCCGCCCTTGGGCGCATTCTTGTACTCCATCAGGTCGGTCTTCTTAATGACGCCGGCACGGGTGCACATGGTCAAGTATTTGCCGTCTTCGTATTCCCGGATCGGGATGACCGCCGAGATGGATTCGCCCGGCTCCAATGCCAGAAGATTGACCACAGCGGTGCCTTTGGCAGTTCTGCCAGCCTCGGGAATCTCGTAAGCCTTAATTCGATACATCCGACCGGTATTGGTAAAGAAGAGGATGTGGGCGTGGGTAGAGGTAACAAACATGGTAGAAACAAAGTCTTCTTCCTTGGTTTGCATACCAATGATGCCCTTGCCGCCACGGCGCTGGCTCCGGTAGGTGTCTGCCGCCAGACGTTTGATGTAGCCTTGGTGGGTCAGGGTAACCACGTTCTCTTCTTCTTCAATCAAATCTTCAATGTCAATATCATCCGCTGCCGGTTCAATGGAGGTACGGCGGGGATCGCCGAACTTGTCCCGGATGGCGGTGATTTCTTCTTTTAGAATATCCAGAACCATCTGTTCGTTTGCCAGAACTTCGGTCAGGTGGGCAATGAGGGCCTGAATCTCGGCATATTCTTTCTCCACTTTTTCCCGTTCCAAACCGGAGAGCCGTGCTAAACGCATATCCAAGATTGCCTGTGCCTGCAAATCGGAAAAGCCAAACCGTTTCATCAACTGATCTTTGGGGTCGTTATAACTCTTCCGGATGATGCTGATAACCTCATCAATGTGGTCCAGCGCCTTATTTAAGCCCTCTAAAATGTGAGCCCTCGCCTCGGCCTTTTTCTTGTCAAACCGGGTACGGCGAACGATAACATCTTTCTGGAAGTCAACATAGTTGACCAAAACTTCTTTTAAGTTTAATATTCTGGGGTCGGTCTGGTTCACCAGCGCCAGCATAATCACACTGAAGGAGTCTTCCATCTGGGTATATTTATATAACTGATTTAACACAATGGTGGCATTGGTATCGCGCTTGAGTTCAATGATAATCCGCATACCGTCGCGGTCGGACTCATCACGGAGGTCGGAAATGCCCTCTACCCGCTTATCGTGAACCAGTTCGGCAATCTTTTCAATCAGCCGTGCCTTGTTGACCCCATAGGGAATCTCGGTAACCACGATTCTCTGGCGGTTGTCTTTCCAATCTTCGATTTCTGCCTTGGCACGAACTCGAATTTTGCCGCGGCCGGTATGGTAAGCGGCACGGATACCGCTGACGCCCATAATCTGCGCGCCGGTAGGAAAGTCGGGGCCGGGGATATATTCCATCAGTTCGTCAATGCTGATTTCCGGATTGTCAATCAAGGCAACAATGCCGTCTACCACCTCAGAAAGGTTATGGGGCGGAATGTTGGTTGCCATACCAACGGCGATACCGTTAGAACCGTTCACCAGAAGATGTGGGAACCGAGAAGGAAGAACCACCGGTTCTTTTCGGCTCTCATCAAAGTTGGGCATAAAATCAACGGTTTCTTTTTCGATATCCGTTAAGAGATGCATAGAAAGTTTGGACATTCTGGCTTCAGTATAACGATAAGCCGCGGCGCCGTCACCGTCGACCGAACCAAAGTTACCATGACCGTCTACGGTGGGGTAACGGAGAGAGAAGTCCTGTGCCATACGAACCATAGCGTCGTAAACGGAGGCGTCACCATGGGGATGGTACCGACCCAGCACGTTACCGACGGTGGTTGCACACTTTTTATAGGGCTTGTCCGGGGTGATGCCGTCTTCGTACATAGCGTATAAAATACGGCGGTGTACCGGCTTTAAGCCGTCACGAACATCGGGCAATGCCCGGCCTACAATGACAGACATGGCATAGTCTATGTAGGATTTTTTCATCTCGCTGTTGACTTCCACAGGGATGACATTCAGTTTTGAAGTATCAAATAAAGGTTCAGACATATTCTTAGACTCCTGTTCTAAAATATCTTACCTTTATTTCTTCGACACAAAACCGCGATTTCCTCTTTTTGGGCAAAAAAATAGGTAAATTTTTAAATTTGCCATCCTTTTTTGAAAAAAGGAAAGAGGAGCCATGCAGGGAAGGGATTTATCCCTTCCGCCGGTTCGCAAAAAAAATACCCCGTATGCCTTTAAGGACATACGGGGTAAGATTGGTTAA